>JBKJQR010000021.1:0-10632 GCA_046593895.1 Gemmatimonadaceae bacterium
GATCGGCGGCGACTTCGCGCTGCTCCGTCATCCGCTGGCCGGCCAGTTGCTCTTCCTGCTGGAGCAGCCGCCAGCCCAGCCAGCTGAGCGTCGTGGCCAGCACGATCATCACGCCGACAAACAACGCGCGCCGGCGGCGCGCCACTCGAACCCAGGTTGCCGTCATGAACCTGGGCGGATCTTACAGCCGGCCCGGTCGTGTCTCCATCCGGTCACTGTCAGGATTTGGTCTGGGCGCGGGGGCGTGCGTGAGGTGCAAGGGTCGTAGCTCGGGATCCCGGTTGGCGTTCGCGCGACCGGAACCAGGCGGCCACGACGCTCACCGGCTGGCGTGTGGCGCCGGAAGAAAGTTCTCGATCCGCCAGATCTCTGACCGGGATAGAGATGCATCCCCCGCAACAAACGCGATCTGACGTCCGTCTGGGCGCAGGCTGAACGGGATCTGTCCCGAAGGGTCATGGACCTGAATCCCGAGGTTTCGCGGGGTGCTCCCATCGATGGGGACTACCCATAGCTCCTCACGAGCCGGCGGAGCCTTCAGCGCGAGCAGGGCACGACTGTCGGATGCCCACACGACTCGACGGAATCCTCGGAACAGCTCCCGAGGCGTCCCACCAGTCGCCGGCACGACCAACAGGGCATTGTTCCCTGGCGCAGGACTGGATGTGTTGCTGCCCTGAAGTGCCTGGCCAAATGCAATATGTCTGGTGTCGGGCGACAGCAAGACCGTCTGTGTGACTGAAGTGGCCGGGACAAGAACGCGCTGAGCGCCCGACGACAAGTCGCGTTCGATGATGCCAAGAGCGGCTTCCTGCAGACCAAAGTCCCGTGGCGAACCCGCACCTGCCGAGAAGAACAGCTTCGTCCCGTCGAGCGTGGTGTTCGCCGCCATCGTCCTGTGAGCAGGAGCCTCGCTCGACCACAAGAGCTCTCCCTCGCCTATGTGCGTAGGCTCGCCTGTCTCCACGTCGACGCGATACGTCCCCCAGCGACCTTTCGCGTTCCTGCCGGGTCCAATCAGCGCCCGTCCGTCGAGCGACCAGGCGAAGCGCTGCAGGTACGACAGGCGCTGCGGGAGTCGCCTGACAACCCGTCCGTCGGTCGAGCGAATCGTGAAGGTGCCGCAGCAGCTGAAGTTCTCGTCGGGGTCGCCGTGCATGTACGCCAGATATTTTCCGTCGGGTGACCATACGGGATTGCCCCCGCGTCCAAGGAAGATCTGGAAGGCGCTGGCCGGAGTTGTAGAAGCGGTCCCGAGATCCACGTCAACCGGGGCCACCTGCAGGTACCGCGCGATCGTCTGCTTCCACGTGAACAGCGCTCCGGAGCTGGTCACGCCGAGCGACCAGGACGACCCGATGTTGGATTTCAGCAGTGTGACGGTTCGAGCGGACTGACCGTCGGTGACGGGGACCATCCAGAGCCCGGCCGAGCCGCTGCGGTTGCTGGAAAACAGGACGGACCCTCCATCCGGCGACCAGCCCATGATGATGTTGCGGCTTGGGTGGTCAACGACGACGCGCTCGCGGCTGCCGTCCACAGCCATGACGAATACGCGGCTCTCATCGAGCGTGTCGTCTGTGGGTACGCTGTAGGCGAACGATCTGCCATCAGGAGAGAAGAACGCGCGATGCGGACCGGTCCAGTCCATGGACTTCAGTACGCGGTATGAGCCGTCCTGGACCGACACCAACGAAAGCTGTCCAACAAGGTCCGCGCGCTGGATGCTGACGACCAGCCACTTCCCGTCTGGAGACCAGTCGAACACTGAGATAGCAAGGGCGTCATCCAGCTTGAATGCGAGCAGCCGGCGCGATTCGGGCACGCCTGTCCCCTCGAGGTTCGCGAGCCGCAGCTCGATCTCCCCGCTATTCGGTGTAGCCCACTCGAACGCCACCTGTCTGCCATCGCGTGAGATCGCGGTGAGCGGGTTGGCGTCGCGAGCGACCGACGCGCGTGTTCCGGAGGTTAATGGGCGGTCGGTGCCGTTTTTCAGGTCACGCAGCATGACCTGCCGCGTCCCGAAATCGACGTACGTCATGAAGCGGCCGTCGGGCGTGACCGTGCCGAATCCGTTCACGTTCTGACCGGCGAGAACTTCCCGCTCACCGGCGACAGGCCTGGCGGCGGTCCGATCGCCGAGGCGAGCTCTGGCGATCGCGACAGCCTCCGCCTGATCGGCATAATCGCGAACCAGTCGCTCGTAGAGCTTCTCTGCCTCGGCATTGCCCAGCTTGTGATGCGCCTCGGCCATGCCGACGAGCGCCGTTGCGACGACGGGGCGATCAGCCGGGTAGGCGTCGACCACCGACTGATACTGCGCGATCGCCTTCCGCAGGTCGCCTTCGACAGTGGCGGCGTCGGTCGCGGCGCGCAGCCGGGCCTGCGCAGAGTCCGTTCGTTGCGCGGCAGGGACCGCGACGAGCAGCAACAGCGTGACCAGGATTCCCCACGAGGTGTGAGCAGCACGTGTCATCTCGATTCTCCTTGACCACTGACTCTAGCGGCCGCGCGTCGAGTGCCTGCCACGCCGGCGTCGAGATTCGGTCGAATTGTCAGCCATCGAACCGGTAGCCGATACCGCGCACACCCAGCAGGAATCGCGGGCTGGCGGGCTCGGGCTCGATCTTCTTCCGGAGATGGAGAATGTGCGTGTCGACGGCGCGGTCGCCGATATACGTGTCCGGTTCCCACGCCTGTTGGATCAGTTGCTCGCGGGTGAGAACACGGCCCCGGCAGCGAATCAACGTGCGCAGCAGACGGAACTCGAGCGCGGTGGCGTCCACCGGCCGGCCGGCGCGCCGGATCTCGGCGCGATCGAAGTCGACCTCGCAATCGCCGAAGCGGTACACGCTGGCAGCGTCCTCCTCGAAGCGACGCCTCACGGCCTTGATGCGCGCCCGCAGTTCGTTCGCGCTGAACGGCTTGGTGACGTAATCGTCGGCGCCGAGCTCGAGGCCCAGAATCTTCTCCGCCTCCTGCGTCTTCGCGGTCAGCATGATGATCGGCGTCTTGACGCGGCTTCTCCGCAATTCCCGACAGACCTCGAACCCGTCGCGGTACGGCAACATGACGTCGAGCAGGATGACGTCCCACGCCTGGTCGCGGCCGCGCCGCACGGCCGCTTCTCCGTCGCGCACAACCTCCACCTCATAGCCGTGTCGCGTGAGATCTTCCTCGAGACCTAGCGCGATGTCCGGTTCGTCCTCGACAAGCAGGATGCGAGCCATCGTGGCCTGTCCCCTTCCTTCACCGCTCGCTGGGACTCAGCGCCGATGGCAAGGTCCTGCGAGTGAGGAACCGCCGGCAACACGATCGTGAACGTGCTGCCTTCCCCCGGCGCGCTCTCGACGCGCACGGTGCCCCCGTGGGCGTCGACGATGTGCTGCACCATCGCCAGGCCGATACCCGTTCCCTTGATGCCGTGCGTGCGACTTGCCGCGCCACGCACGAACTTCTTGAAGATTGCGTCGTGCTCGTGACGGGGAATGCCCAGTCCCCGGTCGCGGACGCCGATCGCGACAGAGCCGTCCCGGACGGTTACGTTCACGGACACGGTTCGGCTCGAGCCCGAATACTTGACGGCGTTGTCGAGCAAATTCCACAGCGCTCGGGCAAACGCATCAGGGTCCACATCGACGGCCCCGCTGTCTTCGTCGATCAACGCCTCGACGATGAATTCGTGCGGAGCCCCGTCACGTCGAAAGTCGCCGACGATGCCGTGCACGAGTGGAGCGGTGGAGAGTCGTTCGAGCCGGTACGGGCGCGCGCCCGCCTCCATCCGACCGAAATCCAGCAGCGACTCTACGAGGCGTCGCAGGCGTTCGGTGGCGCGCGCCTGGGCTTGATAGAACGTCCGCCGCTTGCTGGCCGGCAGATCGGGATCATCGTTGAGCAGGTCCGTGAACTGGCCCAGCGACGTGAGCGGTGTGCGAAATTCGTGCGACACGGCGGAGACGAAGTCCGACTGCAGTTGGGCGACGGCGAATTCCCGCGAGACTGCGCGGACAACGAAATAGCCGCCGGCGATCACGAGACTGACGAGGAGCGCCAGGCCGGTGAGGAGCAGGCGTCGGCGGTTGGCGAGATCGTCAAGATCCGCGGCCACGTCTAAGCTGCCGACGAAGACGGTCCAGGGAAGGTGGGTGACTGCAGAGGTCCGCTGTTCAGTCGCCGAGACGTCCGTCGGCAGTGGGCCGAGGACGGCCTGCCCCTCTGCGTCAGCCAGCGACAACTGGAGCCCACGTGCGTCTAATGCCGAGAGCAGCCCCTCGAACCACTGCCGCTTCTGGAAACGTGGACCTGCCACCAGGACCACCAGCCGATCGCCAGACGATTGCCACAGAACGGTCATGCCAACCCCAGCGAAACGGAGCGCGCGGCGGCCGGCAGCAGGAAATTCTCCTCGATCTGCATCGGCCCGCTGGCGCCAGATCCATTCCACCGCAGCCGCCAAGGCATCGCGCTCCGCGGCGACCGGTTGCTCAGCTCCGAGCCACCGATCGATCTGATTGGAGTACGCCAGGAAGGTGCCGTGGTCGATTGGCCAGCGCGCGGCGATGAGGTCCGTGTGGAGCAAACGCGCTTCTGCACCAAGCTCGGCATCTCGTCCGAGCTCCTGTAGCAGGGTGCACCGTGCGCGGCGCGCCACCAGGTCGGCCGGCAGTCCCGACAGGCGTGCATCCGGGATGCGAGTGAGATCTGCGTACACGCGCAATGCCTCGTCGGCGCGGCCGGTTTTTCTCGAGGTGCGCGCCAGGCGCAGCAGCGCTCCTGCGCGCACGGCTGCCGAGGGAGAAGCGGTGAGCGCACGAAATGCGGCCGCGGCGCCTTGATAGTCCTGTGCGCGGAACTCGAGCGCTTCACCGGTCTCGAACACGTCGGTCGGCTCGGCTGGTCCAGGAGGGATGGCCGGAACGTAGAGCAGCGGAGCTCTTGGGTACGTGTCAATGCCGTTCGGCCCCAGCGTCACGACGACGGCATCATCGTCAGGCTGAATCGGCAAGAGGGTCGGGTCACCGTGGAGCCGCCGTTCGGTAGAGGACACGGCCTGCTCGAGGCCCGCGGTGAGGCGGTCGGCAGCGCTCTCCCGTCGTTCGCGAAGCTGGCGCGATGCGAGCGCGCGATCCTGCTCGATCAGGCGCACGCCCAACCACACCACTGCCACTGCTGGAACGAGCAGCACCAGGACGAACGACAGGATCAGGCGCCGTGAAGCGCCAAGCCACGCGCGCGGTGTCACCATGAGCGGCGAGGGTAGCTTCCCTGATCTCTGGTCCCAAAGTCACGGCTGCGCGGTCTTCAATGGGTCGAGATTGTGTCGAGTTATGGTCAATTGCGCGGCTCGTCTGCCGTCGCGCGAGAGACGAGGTCGTTGAACAGCGCACGTCCCCGTGCGATCTTCTCAGCGGTGATGGGGTCGTCCTCCGGGACCGGCATGTAGAGATCCAGTCCCAGAGGAACCGTGAGCACGGCGATCAGTGCGAAGCGCGTGGCCATGATCCGACGAACGCGGCGTGGCGTCGAGAGAGGATGGTCACGGTGTCAGGAGTCGAGAACGTGACCTTTCCAAGCAAGCGGGACTATCGAGGTCCTCGCAACACGGGATCCAGGTTGTCCAGCGACCAGAGTTCGACGCTTGTACCGCCGCTGGCGTAGATCAGTTGCCGGCCGTCGTGGCTGATCTCAATCCCACCCCCACCAGTGAAGGAGCCACCGGCAGGAATAGGTGGCCCACCGGTCGCCGCTACTCGCCAGAGGCTGGCGCCCTTGGCCGGCAGTCCGCGGATAAAGTAAATGACGCTGCCGTCGGTAGCCCACGCGACCGCCCAACACGATTCTTCGCGCTTGTCGGTCGTCAGCAACGCTCGCACATTGCTGCCATCCGCGTCGGCCACGTAGAGGCGCGCCCGGATGGACGCGGTCGAATTCTCGTGCGCACAAAAGGCGATGCTCCGCCCATCCGGGCTCGCCGATATGCCCTTGACGTCACCGAGCTGTGTTACTGGCGTTCGGCGTCCGGTGCCGAGGTCGAACAGCGTCAGCCGTCCATCCGGGGCCGCGTAAGCCGATCGTCCATCAGGTGACAAGGCCAAAACAGGTGGGGCGAACGAGCCCGTGTCGATCAGTGCTTCGACCTCACCGCTCTTCACATCAGCGCTGTACAACGTCGCATGATTCTGTCTGTTCCTGGCGAGAACCAAGAGACGCTGTCCATCGGCAAACCACCGCGCCTGCGTGCCGTATCGCGCCTCAATCGGAATCGTCTTTTCCGTGCCGCTCTCGAGCGAGCGGATGACGAGCACTCCTGCTTGATCGGAGGTTCCCCTTAACGAGACGTACGCCAGCGACTTTCCGTTTGGAGAGGATGCTGGGTTTAAATTCACACCGACAAACGTATCGACAAGACGGCTGGGAGTACCGCGAACGCTCTTGGTCGCCGGGTCAAGGTCCACCGCGAACACATCGCGGGCGCCAACTCGCTGCGCATAGATCAGCGAGCCAGACACGCTGAAGCCGACGAGATCGATATCGCCGACGTCTCCCTTCAATTTAGTGACCGAGCCATCGGCCTTGCCGCTCCGCACTGGGATGGACCACAGCCCGACCGTGCCCGCCCGATCGCTCTTGAACACGACCCGTGCCCCATCGCGGGTCCAGACCGGGGATCTATTGCTGCCTGTCCCACTCACAACGACAGCTTCGCTGGAGCCATCTGACGCCAGCACTCGAATTTCACGGTCTGGACGCCCTCGTTCCACCAACGCATCGTAGGCAATGTACCGACCGTCGGGTGACAGAGAGAGCGACCCTGGACTTCGCCAATCCAGAGACTTCAACGTGCTCACGCGGCCGTCCACCGTCGACATCCAGGCAATCTGACTCGTGTTCGCAGCGTCGAGAATCGTGAGCAGCAGCGATCGGCCGTCAGCTGACCAGCCCCGAACGTAACAGTACGGAAACCCTTTCCCGTCGCCAACCGGCTGAGCCTTCGCCCCCGATTCGTTGGTCGCGAGACGCACCTGATAGTTCCACTCGGTGTCTGGTCCGGACCAGGCGTAGGCCACCCGTTTCAGATCTGGAGAGAGCACCGGCCATTCGGCATACCCCACCGAATCGGGCCTCACCAGTCCCAGACGTGTTATCCGGCCCGTCTGCAGGTCGCGAACGACGATGTCGTCGCCGGCTCCTGAATCGATCGTCGACACACTGCGTCCATCCAATGCGACCGTCGCGGTCGTACCACCACCGCGCTCGGTCCACATCTGGCGCGCCACCAGCCCTGTTCCACCCGCGGGCCGATCACCTGCCAGTCTGGCTCGAGCGATCGACACCGAATCGGCCTGATCGGAGAACTCGCGAATCACACGCTCGTAGGTCGTTCGCGCGTCACTGTCACCCAGCTTCTGATAGCACTCCGCCATTCGCACGAGCGCCTGCGCCGCGACCGCGCGGTCGCTGGCCGTGGCGATCTTCTTGTACTGCTCGATGGCGCCCTTCAGATTGCCGTCAATTGTCTCGGTTCGGATCGCCGCCTGCAGGTCGACGTCCTGCGTTCGCTTCTGCTGCGCCGTCACCACGCCGGCCAGCAGCAGCACGCCCACAATCACTGCCGTTGTCGCATGTCGCATCTCGCTCACCTCCATGCCGGCACTCTAGCGGCCGAACGTGAGACGGGTTCGCCGTGACGGTCAGGGTTCAGTGTCGTTCTCATGCGTCGAACCGGTAGCCAAGCCCCCGCACGCTGACAATGTGGCGCGGAACCGCGGGATCGGGCTCGATCTTGCGCCGCAGCTTGACGACGTGCGTATCCACGACCCGATCGGTGACGAACACATCGTGGCCCCAGACGTCGCCGACCACTTGCGCGCGGGACAGCACACGGCCGGCGCTGCGCAAGAAGACCTGCAGCATCTTGAGCTCGATCGCGGTCAGATCCATGCGTTCGCCGCCGCGGCGGAGCTCAGCCCGCGCGAAGTCGGCTTCGCAGTCGCCGAAGCGCTGCACGGGCTCTTCGTCGGGCGCGGCCCGGCGGAGCAGCGCCCGGACGCGGGCCCGCAGTTCCCTCGGGCTGAACGGCTTGGTCAGGTAGTCGTCCGCGCCCATGTCGAGCCCCATCACTTTCTCGGCCTCCTGCGTACGCGCGGTCAGCATCAGCACCGGCGTGCGAATCTTCGCGCGCCGCAGGTCCCGGCAGATTTCGAAGCCGTCCTTGCGCGGCAGCATGACGTCGAGCAGGATCAGATCCCATCCCGCCTCGCGCGCGCGCCGGCTCGCCTCTTCACCGTCCGACGAGACTTCGACGAGGTGCCCTTCGTCACGCAGATCGAGCTGGAGCCCGAGGGCGATGTCCGGTTCGTCTTCGACAATCAGAATGCGCGCCATGATTCAGCCTTTGACCGGCAACACGATCGTGAACGCGCTGCCGTTGCCCGGCTCGCTCACGACCTCGACACGGCCGTGATGAGCCCGGACGATCTCCTCGACCATCGCCAGGCCGATGCCCGTGCCCTTGATGCCGCGCATCTGTGCGTCCCGGCCGCGACGGAACTTGGTGAAGATGTGCGCCATCTCGGCAGCGGGGATACCGATACCCCGGTCGCGGACCTGGATGCGCACGTGCGCGTTGCAGCGTTCGAGATCGATTTCGATCGGCTCGGCGCCAGGCGAGTACTTGACCGCGTTGTCCAACAGATTGCGGATCGCCAGGGTGATCGCGTCCTCGTCGACATCGATGAGACCGGACTGGTTCGCGTGGAACTCGATGACGCGCTCGGCCGTATTCGCGTCGCCACGGAAATCCTCGACGATGCGGCGCACCAGGTCGCCGCTCTCGTGCGGCTCGAACTGATATCGGCGGACGCCGGCCTCCATGCGGCCGAAGTCGAGCAGCGACTCCACGAGTCGCGTCAGCCGGTCCGCCGCGCGCGCCTGCGCCTCGTAGGCGATGTGCCTGCGATCCTCGTCCAGCATCGTGTGCTCGCGGAGCATGTCTGTGAACTGCCGGAGAGAGGTCAACGGCGTCCTGAACTCGTGCGATACGGCGGCCACGAACTCCGATTGGAGGCGCGCGACGGCGACCTCGCGGCTGACGGCGCGGATGATGAGGTAGCTGGCGGCCGACGCCATCGAGACCAGCAGGACGAACCCCGCGATCAGCATCCGTCGTCTGGACGCGAACTCCAGATCTTCCATCGGTGGTGTCAAGGCTGCGGTGGCCACCGACCAGGGCAGCGACGTGTCGTTGGCACTGCGCCTCGCTCTGAAGCCAGTTTCGTCGGGCGGTCCCGGCCGCTGCCGACCGCTTCCATCCATGATGGCAAACGCGATGCCCTCCTCGCGCGCGATCGCGGTAGCGGCGGCGAGCCACTGGGCTTCGACGAAACTGGCCGACGCGACCAGCGTACGGAACACGCCGCCCGACGACTGCCGCAATACGGTCAGCGTCTCCCCGTCGACGTCGAGGGCTTCATGCCCGGAAGACGCGCGGTCCTGCGCGCGCGCCAGCGCCCATTTCTCCCACAGCGCGCCAACCGCATCGGCCAAGACCTCGGACCGCACAGGCGTCGCGGATTGACGGCCGGTCCACTTGGCCACGTCCCGAGCGTACAGCCGGTACACCGACCCGATCAGCGCCCATCTCCCCGAATGAAGCAGGCGGTCCAGTTCGCCGGCTTCGGCCCGTAGTCCCTCGAAGCGCGTGTTCTCATCGAGCAGACGGCACCGCGCGTACCGCGCAACGAGCCCGGCCGGCACGCCACCCACGCTCACTTGATCCAGGGCGGCAAGGCGAGTGTAGGCGGCAAGAGACCTCTCGGGTTGTCCGGCGTTGCGCAGCGATCGACCGAGCCTCAGGAGCGCTCCTGCGCGAACGGTCGGATCAGGAGAACTGGATAGGCCCTCGAACACTCGAATCGCCGCGTTCAGGTCGCCGCGGCGGAACTCGAGATCTTCGCCGGCGGCGAACGTCGAGGCGGGAGCCTCCGGGAGGGGTGCGACGACCGGAAGAAACGCCAGGCGCTCGCGCGGGGTCGCATCGACGCGGTCGTTGTAGAAGGTTACCGCGACCGCGCCCTCTGGCCAGTCGCCGGCGCCGGCGACGAGGCGGCTCTCCGAGGCCGAGACACCGCGTTGGAGCGCGGCGACGATCCGGTCTGTTGCGCGCTCGACGCGCTGCTGGACCTGCTGGCGCTCGAACGCGCGGTCCTGCTCGAGAAGCCGCCACCCGAGCCAGGAAAGAATGGCCAGCGGGACCACGGTGATGGCGACGATCAGGGCGGTGAGGCTCCGCGGCGCGCGCGGCGACGCCATCGAGTTCATACGACCTGGCCGAGTGTACCCGCGGACCGTGCGGTATGGGTGATGACACTGTGTCGTTTCTGTGAAGGGTGCGGCGGATTGCGAGGCGTCCCCTTGGGAGGAGTCGCCTCGGTACCTTGTCCGGGTTCGTGATCACGGGTTCGCCGGAAGGGCGGCTCGCGCCATACTCACTTTTTCGCTTGCGGAACCGACAGGAAATTCTCGAGCACCCACACCTCGGAGTTCACATCACCAGTAAGGACGGCCAGCTGCCGGCCATCGGGACTGAGGCTGATCTGGCCCTGATTCCCTGTGCGCCATTGACTGGGGTCG
>JBKJQR010000054.1:0-2870 GCA_046593895.1 Gemmatimonadaceae bacterium
TGGATTGCCATTCGCCGATCGCGGCCTCGACCTGACGCGCGGCTTCAAGGCGCTCAAGGTCTGGATGTCGCTCAAGGCCGACGGCGTCGACAAGCTCGTGCGGATCATCGAGCAGAATGTCGAGCAGACGCGCTATCTCGTCGGTCGCGTCGAGGCGCACCCCGACCTCGAGCTCCTCGCGCCGGCGCCGCTCAATGTCACCTGCTTCCGCTACGCGCCGCCTGGTCTCGACGACACCGCGCTCAATGCGCTCAACGCGGAGCTGTTGATCCGTCTGCAGGAGCGCGCCGTCGCGGTCCCATCGGGCACAGTGATCGGCGGTCGCTATGCGATTCGCGTCGCCAACGTCAACCACCGCACCCGGCGCGCCGATCTCGACGCATTGGTCGAGGGGGTGGTCCGGATCGGCGCGGAGCTGCGGGGATAGAACGAAGGCTTCGGTTTCGGCCGATGCATGACGCACACGAAGCAGCGATGAACGGTCGAAGGTGAGGAGGCGGTACACGATCCACGACACACGAAGCCGCTTCATTCATCGTGCATCGTGCACCGCCTCCTCCTGTTGAACCGTAAATCGCTTTTTCGGGTATAGCGTGCATCCCTTTCCCAGCTTCGTGCAGCCCGCATCAAAACCTCTTTTCAACGCAACCCCTCAGGCGCGCGTAACAGCATTCTCCCTCCCCGTCCCTCTTTCGGAGCAAGATCCACCGATGACACCACCCTCCCGCGAGGCACTCCGTCGCCTCGTTCTCTGCAGCGCCTTCGCCCTCGTCACCGCGGCTGCGACCACCGCGCAAGCCCAGGCAACCGGCCACGCGCTCGGCGTCGACACCACGAGCTTCGATCGCTCGGTCCGGCCCCAGGATGATTTCTTCCGCTTCGTCAATGGCGGCTGGATTGCCCGCACCGAGATCCCGCGCGATGCGGGGAGCTGGGGATCGTTCAACGAGCTGCGCGAGAACAGTCGCACCGCCCTGCACGCGATCGTCGACTCGGCGCGGAAGACGAATGCGCCGGCCGGCTCCGAGCTGCGCAAGGTGCGCGACCTCTACACCAGCTACATGGACTCGGCCCGCGTCGAGACGTTAGGCCTGACACCGCTCCGTGGAGAGCTGCGGATGATCGCCGGCCTGACGTCGACGAAGCAGTTGCCGGCGACCTTTGCCCGGCTCGCGAAGATCGGGGTCCAGGGGCCGGTCAGCGTCAACGTCGGACCGGACCAGAAGCACTCGACGATGAACATCCTCGGGGTGAGCCAGTCCGGGCTCGGCCTCCCCGATCGCGATTATTACCTGAAGACCGACGCGAAGATGCTCGAGACGCGTCAGGCGTACCAGGACTACATCAGCAAGCTGTTGACGCTGGCGAAGCAGCCCGACCCGTCGGGGGCCGCGACGCGGATCGTCGCGCTCGAGACGCGGATCGCCGAGAAGCATTGGGACCGCCCGCACAACCGCGACCGGAATGCGACGTACAACAAGATGAACGTCGCCCATCTCTTCGCGATGGCGCCGGACTACAGCTTTCCATCGTACCTCGCCGCGGCCGGACTGGCGAAGGCGACTGACGTCATCGTCCGCCAGCCGAGCTACATCCCGGCCATCGACACGATCGTTGCCGCGACGCCGGTCGCGACCTGGCGTGAGTACATGACGTTCAAGCTGCTCGACGAGTACGCCGACGAGCTCCCGGCGGCGTTCCAGAACGTCCGCTTCGACTTTCGCGGCCGCACCCTGTCGGGCCAGGAGGAGATGGCCGTCCGCTGGAAGCGCGGCGTCGACGAGGTCGGCGAAGCGTTAGGCGAGGCGGTCGGCAAGCTGTACGTGCAGCGCAACTTCAAGCCGGAAGCGAAGGCGCGGATGGACGCGCTCGTCCAGAACCTGCGCGAGGCCTACCAGATCGGCATCGACAGCCTGTCGTGGATGAGCCCTGAGACGAAGGCGCAGGCGAAGGACAAGCTCGCGCATTTTACGGTGAAGATCGCCTATCCCGACAAGTGGCGCGACTACTCGAGCTTGACCGTGAGGCCTGACGATCTACTCGGCAACGCGCGTCGCGCCAACGAATTCAGATTCGCCGACATGGTCAGCCACCTCGGCAAGCCGGTCGATCGCACGCGCTGGGGGATGACGCCGCAGACCGTCAACGCGTACTACAACTCGACCAACAACGAGATTGTCTTTCCGGCCGCGATCCTGCAGCCGCCATTCTTCAATGTGGACGCGGACGATGCGGTCAACTACGGCGCGATCGGCGCGGTGATCGGCCACGAGATCGGCCACGGCTTCGACGACCAGGGGCGGAAGTCCGACGGAATGGGCAACCTCCGCGATTGGTGGACTGCCGACGACGCAAAGGCATTCGACGCCCGCACCGCGAAGCTCGGCGCGCAGTACAACGCGATCGTTCCCGTGGACTCGATCCACATCAACGGGACGATGACGATGGGCGAGAACATCGGCGACCTGAGCGGCCTCGCCCAGGCCTATCGCGCGTACAGGATTTCACTGCACGGCAAGGACGCGCCCGTGATCGGCGGTTTCACCGGCGACCAGCGCTTCTTCCTCGGCTTCGCCCAGATCTGGCGGACGAAGTATCGCGACGCGGCGCTGCGCCAGCAGCTGCTGACCGATCCCCATTCGCCCGGCACCGCTCGCGCGTACGTGCCGCTGATCAACAACGACGCCTTTCAGGCCGCGTTCAATGTGCAGCCCGGCGACCGGATGTACCTGCCGCCGGAGGAGCGAGTCAAGATCTGGTGAGGGTCCGTCGCGCGGCGCGGGCTATGACACGGCGATGAGGGACGCGGAAGGAGCTCCTTTCTCAACTCTCATCGCCGTGTTGCACGCCGGCCGTCGTCAGACGCCGCT
>JBKJQR010000284.1:0-7134 GCA_046593895.1 Gemmatimonadaceae bacterium
GTGCACCGCGCAACAACCGCTCGTATGGCAGATGGTCGCTGGGAGGCTGGTGGCGGGCCACCAGTTCGACCGGATCGCCGCACATGCGGTCGCCGGCTCGCTTGACCCGCGCCCCGATCGAAATCGTGACGTCTGGGCTGAGCCGGAACCGGAAATAGTTCGAGGTTGCCGACAACACTTCGTCGAAGATTGCGAGCGGCGGCACCTTCAGGTCCACCACGACTTCGCAGACCGTGGCCGGCAGGTTCTTGCCCGCGCGCACATAAAACGGCACACCCGCCCAGCGCCACGTATCAATGTGCAGGCAGAGCGCGGCGAACGTCTCGACCTGGGAGTCGGGCGCCACGCCGGCCTCGTCGCGATACCCACGGAATTGGCCGCGCACGACCTCGGCCGGATCGAGCGGCCGCATCGCGCGGAGCAGACGCAGCTTCTCGGCACGCACCGCGCCGGTGTCAGTGCCGACCGGCGCGTCCATCGCCAGCAGTGCGATGACCTGCAACAGGTGGTTCTGCACCACGTCGCGAATCGTGCCGACCTCGTCATAGAAGGCGCCGCGCCCTTCCACCCCGAAATCTTCGGCCAGCGTGACCTGCACGGTGTCGACGTAGTTGCGGTTCCAGATCGGATCGAGAAACGCGTTGGCGAAGCGGAAGTACACCAGGTTCTGCACCGCTTCCTTGCCCAGGTAGTGATCGATCCGGAAGATCGCCCGCTCGTCGAAGCAGCGATGGAGCACGGTGTTCAGTCGTTGCGCCGAGGCGAGATCGTTGCCGAACGGCTTCTCGAGCACCAGCCGCGCCCCGTGATCTCCGCCGGCGCGCGCGAGCTTGTCGACCACCACCTCGAAGAGCGACTGCGGAATCGCCATGTAGTGCAGCGGATGCGGCGCACCAGCGATCTCGCGCTGGATCGCGTCGAAGGTGCTGTCCGCGGTGTACTCGCCGACGACGTACCGGAGCAGCGCCATCAATTTCGGGAAGGCGACGGGATCGACGCCGCCGCCATGTTTGGTCACGCTTTCCCGGGCGCGAGCCTTCAATTCCTCGAGCGAGCCGCGCCGCGCGACGCCGATGACCGGCACGTCGAGCACGCCGGCCTTCACCATGTGCTGCAGCGCCGGAAAGATTTTCTTGAACGCGAGGTCGCCGGTCGCGCCGTAGAAGACGAGCGCGCCGGAGCGTTGATGAGTCATGTGTGTTCCGCAATGGAAGCCGCGTCATGACAACGCCCCGCACGGCGGAAACGCCATGCGGGGCTATCGTTATGACAATGGGCCGGGGAGGTGTTGAACCTCCGACCTTACGCTTATCAGGCGATTCAATCGGATTTCAAAATACGACGTTATGCCGGGTTTCATAGGGCGGACGGCGCGATCTGCACAAAAGCTGATTTGAAAAGTCGGACCATATCGCCTCGACTACACACCGCAATCCGCACCGGCGACGCTTTGAGCTGTCGCGACATGACGAACCATATCCGACGTGTTAGGCCGAGGTCAACCTTCGCATTTTGACGGCTTTCATGGGAAAGCCGAATGTCGGCGCAATCCCGAGGGCGAAACGCGCGATCCGCTGTCGTTGTCGTTCGCCTACGATGGTGGTGGCCCCGGCGACGAGATCGCGTCGGGGTAGCGCCAGGGTCGGGTGTCAGCACTCTGAAGCCGGCGGATGTTCCGCCGCCCGATCAACGCTTCGAGCACGCACATGAACGCACGTCATCTCAGTACCCGGCTTGCCGGATCGACCCTCGTCGCGCTCGGCTGGACAGGAGGCATGTGCCTAACGCGACACGCACCGACGCGCATACCGGTGGCGATCGACGCTCCCTTCCGGGACGGCTCTTTCAGGGGCGACTCGATGCCGCCGGATGCATCGCACACAGCCCGTCAGTCGGGCGGTGGTCCGTTTCGCTCCACCGGCAACTGTTCGCAGTGGGTTATGACAGCGGCTACATCGCCGCGGTCAATGCCCCCCGGGCGTGCGCGCGTAGCGGCGAGAGGACCGCCGGCCGGTGGCCGGGGCGCAGAACCTGACTCCCTCGCAGACGTGGGTCCAAATCATGGTCGGTGGGAAGTCGAGCGCGAATGAACTGCGGCCATTTGCGCCACGCAGACCGGGCGAGAAGGCAGACCCGATCATCCGCGGAGAGAGAGTTGCACAGTGCATCGTGCTCGCGCTAAGCGCCCGACGACGGAGAGTCGGATCCTCTCGCCCAGCCGCCTGTGGAAGCGGTGACCAAATGACTGAGCCCCGGAATGGCCCCGCCTGGAAGCATGCTCATCGCGATTGGCGCGTTGTCGTCGCCGCGGTGTTCATCGCATTGGCGATGATCGTCTACGTGCTCACCGAAAATCTTTCATGGCGGCCTGGCGTGCATCGCTCGCCGCCGGCGTCCCCTCGCGGCCAGTAACCGTCTCGAAACGCTTCGCGGTCTCCCGAGACGTCAGCTCGGTTTCGAGGGTCTCTTCGACGCGCACCGGAGTCATTCAGTGCAGATCGGCATGATTGGGCTTGGCCGCATGGGCGCGAACATGGTGCGTCGGCTCATGCAAGGCGGCCATTCGTGCGTCGCGTTCGACGCGCAGCCGAAGGCGGTACAAGCGCTCTCCGCTGATGGCGCGGCTGGTGCCGCGACGCTGGACGACTTCGTCGAGAAGCTTTCGACGCCGCGCGTCGTGTGGCTGATGGTTCCGGCAGCGGTCGTCGACGAGACGCTCGACGAACTGCTGCCGCGGCTCAGCGCGGACGACGTCGTCGTGGACGGTG
The DNA here is from genome assembly GCA_046593895.1 of Gemmatimonadaceae bacterium. GTDB lineage: Bacteria > Gemmatimonadota > Gemmatimonadetes > Gemmatimonadales > Gemmatimonadaceae > JABFXC01. Next base: position 2,769 of record JBKJQR010000284.1, read on the forward strand.
GCAACTCCTACTATCGCGACGATTTGAAGCGAGCGAAGCGCCTCGCCTCGGCCAAAGTCCACCACGTCGATTGTGGAACGAGCGGCGGCGTCCTCGGGCTCGAGCGCGGCTATTGTCTCATGATCGGCGGTGAGCGCGCCATCGTGCAACGGCTGGATCCAATTTTCGCCACGCTCGCTCCCGGCGCCGGCTCGGCCACGAAGACTGCCGGTCGCGAGGGACGCAATCCGACGGCGGAGCAAGGCTATCTGCATTGCGGTCCCAATGGCGCTGGTCACTTCGTGAAAATGGTGCACAACGGAATCGAGTACGGCATGATGGCCGCTTACGCCGAGGGTTTGAACATTCTGAAGCACGCCAACGTCGGGAAGGCGGCGGCCGCGGCCGCCGACGCTGAGACGACGCCACTTCGCGATCCCGCGGCTTATCAGTACGATCTCGATTTGGCCGACGTCGCGGAAGTCTGGCGCCGAGGAAGCGTGATTGCGTCGTGGTTGCTCGACCTCACGGCGGCGGCTCTTGCCGCCGATCCCGGTCTCGACGGATTTCAGGGGCGGGTCTCTGATTCCGGCGAAGGACGGTGGACGCTCGAGGCGGCCATCGACGAGGCTGTACCGGCGGCCGTGCTGTCCGCGGCGCTCTTTGCTCGATTCACGTCGCGTGGACAGGCTGATTTCCAGAACCGCCTCCTGTCCGCCATGCGCTCCGAGTTCGGCGGTCACGCGGAAAAACCGGCGTAAAGGTGATCGACGAAACACGGCTGCTGGACGACATCGAGCGGCGCGCGTTCGCGTATTTCGTCCACGAAACAAATCCGGCGAACGGACTGGTAAGCGACACGACCACCGAAGGCGCGCCGTCGAGCATCGCCGCGGTGGGGCTCGCGCTCACCAGTTACCCGGCGGCTGTGGAACGCGGATTCATCTCCCGCGCCGAGGCCGTAGCGCGCATCGGCCTAACGCTGCGCTTCTTCTGGCAAAGCAAACAAGGGCCGGAGCCGACGGCGACGGGTTACAAGGGCTTCTACTATCATTTTCTCGACATGCGCACTGGCGCGCGCACGTGGGACTGTGAGTTGTCGACCGTCGATTCAGCGTTGCTCATCGCGGGCATGCTTGCGGTCGGCGCCTACTTCGACCGCGCCGATGACGCCGAGCGCGAGATTCGAGACCTCAGCGAGCGACTGTACGCGCGCGTCGATTGGCGGTGGGCCCTCGACGGCGCGTCAACGCTGTCGCATGGATGGACCCCCGAGAATGGATTCCTTCCATACCGGTGGAAAGGCTACGATGAGGCGCTGCTGCTGTACGTGCTCGCCCTCGGCTCGGAGACGCATTCAATACCCAGTGAGTCCTACGACGCCTGGGTTTCGACCTACGAGTGGCGCACCGTCTACGACACGTCGTTCTTGTTCGCCGGTCCGCTCTTCATCCATCAGCTCAGCCATATGTGGATCGATTTCCGCGGCATTCAGGACGCGTTCATGCGAGCGCACGACTGCGATTACTTCGAGAACAGCCGGCGAGCCACGCTCGTGCAACAGCAGTACGCGATGCGCAATCCGGGCGGATTCGAGCACTACAACGAACGCTGTTGGGGAATCACGGCGAGCAATGGCCCCGGAAATATGACTCGCACGTTAGGCGGAGTTCGTCGTGAGTTCTTTGGCTATCTCGCGCGCGGTGTTCCGGACGGACCGGATGATGGAACACTTGCGCCATGGGGAGTCATCGCGTCGCTTCCGTTCGCGCCGGACATCGTTCTGCCAACCATTGAGAGCATGAGACGACTACATATAGGCGGAGGCGATCATCCATATGGGTTCAAGGCGACGTACAATCCAACGTTCCTCGATTCCAGCGGATTGCCGGGATGGTGGGTGTCGCCATACCACTGCGGGCTGAACCAGGGACCGATCGTGGTGATGATCGAGAACTACCGGTCGGGACTGATCTGGAAGCTGTTGCGCGCCAATTCTCATATCGTGGCCGGACTGCGCGCCGCCGGGTTCACCGGCGGATGGCTGTCATCGCCCTCGTGAAGGACGTCATGATCCACGCTGCGCAGGGCCCGCTTTACATCTTGCCATTCGATCATCGGCATTCGTACATCTCCGGCATGCACCATTTCACCCCGCCGCTCACGGCGGAGCAGCACGCCGCAGTGACGGCGAGCAAGCAGGTCATCTACGACGGCTTTCGCGCAGCGATCGCGAACGGACTACCGAAGGAACGAGCCGGCATCCTCGTCGACGAAGAGTTCGGCGCCGACATCCTGCGCGACGCCGTGCGACGAGGCTATGTCACCGCGGTCTCGACCGAGATGAGCGGATCCGACGAGTTCGAGTTCGAGTTCGGCGTAGACTTTGCCGCCCACATCGAGGCCGTTGCGCCGACGTTCGCGAAGGTGTTGGTGCGGTACAATCCTGAAGGCGACGCCGCGCTCAACGCCCGGCAGACAACGCGGCTCGCGCAGCTGTCCGACTACTGCCACCGCGCCGGCCAGGCATTCATGTTCGAATTGCTCGTCCCGGCGACGAAGCCGCAGTTCGATCGTGTGAACGGCGTGCAGGCGTCATACGATCTCGACGTTCGCCCTGCGTTGATGCTCGAAACGATCCGCACGCTTCAGGACGCCGGCGTCGAGCCGGACGTGTGGAAGATCGAGGGGCTCGCTCGTCGCGAGGATTGTGCGGCGGTCGTTGCAACCGCGCGGCGCGGTGGCCGCAGCGGTGTTGGCTGCATCGTGCTCGGCCGCGGCGCTGACGAGCAGAAAGTGGTGGCGTGGCTCGAAACCGCCGCGTCGGTGCCGGGATTCATCGGCTTCGCGGTCGGGCGCACGACCTTCTGGGACGCGGTCGCCGACTTCCTGGCGAATCGTGCGACGCGTGAGCAGGCGGTCTCGCGCATCGCGCAACGCTACCAGGAATGGGCGTCGATCTTCGAACGGAAGCAGCCTTGAGCATCGCCCAGCCATCCACGCGAAAGTGGAGAACGAGATGACCACCGTGAAGGACGGGCCGGCGCCCTCCGACGCACTGGTCGTGTTCGGGGTGACGGGAGACCTCGCCCGCAAGATGATCTTCCCCGCGCTCTACGCGATGGTGAAATCCGGCGCGCTCACTGTTCCCGTCATCGGTGTCGCCCGTCCGCCGATGGCGCTGGACGATCTGCGGAAACGCGCCGCCGACAGCATCAGGCAATCCGGGGTCGCCGTCGACAAACGGACGCTCGCGCGGCTGTTGTCGCTCCTCCGCTACGTGTCCGGGGATTACAACAATCCGCAGACGTTCGCGTCGCTCAAGCAGGCGCTCGGCACGGCGCAGCGCCCGGCGCACTATCTCGCAATTCCTCCTTCGCTATTCGGCACGGTAATCGACGGCCTTGGCGCCGCGGGTCTGTCGGAGCACGCGCGCGTCATCGTCGAAAAGCCCTTTGGCCGCGATCTGGCGTCGGCACGCGCGCTGAACGCCATTGCGCGCACGGCGTTTCGCGAAGACGCGATCTTTCGCATCGATCACTACCTCGGGAAGGAAGAGATCATGAATATTCTCTACTTCCGATTCGCGAATTCATTCCTCGAGCCGATCTGGAATCGCAATTACGTGTCGAGTGTTCAGATCACGCTCGCCGAGCGGTTCGGCGTGCACGATCGCGGCGCATTCTACGAGACGGCCGGGTGCCTGCGCGACGTGATCCAGAACCATGTCTTCCAGATCGTCGCGCTGCTGGCGATGGAGCCACCGGTCGACCGGAACTATGGATCGGTCCACACCGAGAAGGCCAAGGTCTTCGAGGCGATACGGCCGCTCACGTCGCGCGATCTCGTGCGCGGACAATACGACGGCTATCGCAAGGTGCCTGACGTCGCGCGTGATTCCGACGTCGAGACCTACTGCGCCATGCGACTGTACATCGACTCGTGGCGATGTAAGGGCGTGCCCTGGTATCTGCGGTCTGGCAAGTGTCTTCCGGATACCGCCGCCGAGGTGCTCGTGGAACTGCATCCACCGCCGGCCACGTTGTTCGGCGATTCTCAGCCGGGCACAGGCCTCGCGAACTATCTGCGGTTCCGTCTTTCGCCTAACGCTGCCATCGCCCTCGCGGCCCGCGTCAAGCGGGCGGGCAAGGAGTTCGTCGGTGAGCAACGGGAGCTTTATCTGGTCGACGAGCTGGTCGGCGCCGAGTCGCCGTACGAACGGCTGCTGAGCGATGCGATGGCCGGCGACGGCGCGTTGTTCACCCGCGAAGATGCCGTCGAGTCAGCGTGGGCCGTCGTCGACAACGTTCTCAAGCGGCACGCGCCCGTCATTCCGTACAAGCGCGGAAGCTGGGGGCCGCCGCAGGCGGATGCACTGATCGCGCGG
>JBKJQR010000017.1:0-3931 GCA_046593895.1 Gemmatimonadaceae bacterium
CGGTACGCACTTCTACCACTGCCACTTCGGGACGAGCATGCACATGCAGGCGGGCATGTACGGCGCGATCATCATCGATGTCCCCGACGATCCCATCCGCAAGAAGTTCCCCTACACAAAGGAAGAGATCTTCGTCCTCTCCTCGCTCGACGCCACGTTCGTGCGCGAGCAGATGAACTTCATGTTCGCGCGGATGCGGCAACGCGACGCCCTCTCGGCGCGCAAGCGGCTAGACCTCCTCACGCAGGGCCTGTTCGTGAAGCTCAAGGAGCTCGTCAAAGCGGTGTCTGAAGGGTACGTGCCGCCGTACTTGCTGGCGCGCACCGCGATGGAGGCGCCGAGACCCAACTACTTCCTGCTCAACGGGAAGGCCTACCCGGCCACCAAGGCCGTCGTAGTGAAAGAAGGCGAGTGGGTGCGGTTTCGATTCATCAATGCCGGAAACGTCTCGCACTCGATGCACCTGCACGGCCATGACTTCTACCACGTGTGCGACGACGGTGCGCCGCTCGCAAATCCAGTCCGGATGAACACGATCTTCGTGCCCCCAGGGAAGACGGCGGACGTCGTCTTTCTCGCCGACAACCCCGGTTTCTTTGCGCTGCACGACCACGACGTCACCCACACGACCAACAATGGCGTCTATCCGGGCGGAGCGATGACCCATGTCGAGTACGAAGGTTTCAAGGGCAGCTACACGCCGCTGGTCTCGATCGATGAGTAGCGGGGCGCTCTGCGTCGCCGCCGCCCTGGCACTCGTCGTCGCACCCGGCCTCGCCAGGGCCCAGTCCCTCGACCCGGCCGACCCGCCTCCGAACATCGCCGCGGGCGGGCCCACGGTCGAGCTCGCCCTCGGGATGCGTGCGGTCACCTCCCTGAACGGGACCCTCGACGGGCGCGACAACGTCGTCGGCGCGTTCGACTTCTCCGATACTTACCTGTACCTGCGGCCGCGTCTGCCGCTCTTCAACAAGACCGCGCGGGCCGGGGCAACATTTGCGCTCACGTTCCCCGACGTTTACACCGAGCCCGGCACGCTCCTCCTCGCGGAGATGAATGTGTTCTTCGAGAACCGCTATCTCTCCGTCCGCCTGGGCCGCGGCAGGCTCCGCAGCCGGGTCATCTCCATGCCCACGCTGCGCGACGACGACCTCATTCGCTACTCCGACGCGCAGAACCCGTTCTCGGACGGCCGAAGCACGGCGGACCACCAGTTCGGGAACACGCTCGATCTCACGCTCTGGCCGACGCCCCGTGTGTACGTCGAGGTTCACACCGAGAACCTCCCCAACTTCGTGCTGCGTCCGGATACGCTCGGGAGTTTCAACCTCAACTCGGTCGGGCTGACCGCCGGATACCGTGAGATAGCGGGCCTGGCGCCGATCAAAGTGCTCCGCCACGCCGGAGCGGGCTTCAACTTCTACCAGGTGAACCTACCCCAGCAGCGCTGGCTCTGGGACGCGCTCGCCGCCGTCTGGCTGAACGTATTTCCTGACCCCATCCACAATATCGACTGGCGGTTTCAGGCACACTACAGCCAGGGCATCGACGATCTACCGCTGCTGACGCTGACCGACACCTACCGGGCCAAAGCGCTGTCGGTGGTGAGCTCATTGGGCTACACCTACCAGCGGAACCTGGTCCCGACGTTCCGCACCGCTTTCGTGGGCGCGTACAAGCGCTATGTCGATCAGTCCGTTTCCCAGTCGAGCTTCGTCTTCAACGCCTTCTACTCCCTGGGTCTCGGCGTGGAGGTCGGTCTCCAGTATCAGTACCAGAGCCGAAGCGGCACCATCCCCGCGGCCTTCGGCGACGACCGCGTTCACTCGCTGAAGTTCGCGCTGATCGGCACCTTCGACGGCGTGGTCAACCGTCAGTTCGACGAGCGTGACTCGCTCCTGAACACCGAGGCTGGCTACCTGCCCTGAGCGCGCTTCAGCATATGCTTTTCCTGCGACAATTCTAATCTAACTAATCTAATCTAATCTAACACTACTGTGTCGAAAAGTTGGAGGTCGCTTCGCGATGTGATTTACACGGCGCATGGACAAATTTGACGATGCTCGCATCCGGAGCTTTCTGGACGGGGTGGGGGAGACTCTGGGCAATAAGTGCCGTCGCGCATCGTTCGCGTCGTACGCGATCGGATTGCTGGGCGAGGGTGATCGCAAGAGCATGGAGCCGATCGCGATGCGTTTTTGCGACGGGGTCGAGCATGCCGACGCGGCGCACCAGCGGGTGAACCATTTCATAACGACCTCGGAGTGGTCCGACCGGGAGGTGCGCCGGTACGCCGCGAGATACGCCATAGCGAAGATGCTTCCGTTCGGCCCGATTCGTAGCTGGATCATCGATGACACCGGCTTTCTAAAGCAAGGGAAACACTCGGTTGGAGTGCAGCGGCAGTACACCGGTTCTGCCGGCAAGATCGCTAACTGTCAGATTGGCGTGAGCTTGGTGGTCGCAACGGCGCATGACCATGTTCCGACCGATTTCGAGCTCTATCTTCCCGCCTCCTGGGCCGACGATCCGGCGCGACGTCTCGAAGCCCGGATTCCCGACGATGTGCTGTTTCAGACGAAGATACAGCTAGCGATTGGCATGCTTCGCAGGGCCGCCGCTGACGAGATTCCGCGTGGTGTCCTGCTTGCTGACGCCTGGTATGGGGACGAGCCATCGTTTCGCCAAGCGGCGGAAGAGCTGGGAATTGACTACGCGGTAGGGATAAAGGCCGACAACCGAGTCTGGCTAGTGGACTCACGCGGGCACCGCAAGGGAACACCAATCACGGTTGCCGAGTTCGCAGAGCGGCTTGGGCCAAAAGCATTCCGTCGCTGCACTTGGCGCGAGGGCACGAGCGAAAGCTTGTCGGCCCGGTTCGCCTTCGCCACGGTGGTTCCAGCCTATCGGGCAGACGATGACCCGGCCAATCGCTCCAAGGTACGACTTGTCATCGAGCAGTCGGATACCGAAGACAAGCCGAAATTCGCGTTCGTGAAACTCTCGGACAATCTCTCCAAAAAGCAGCTCATTCGCGTCCTCAAGGACCGATGGCGCATCGAGCGAACCTACGAGGATCTCAAGGGCGAACTCGGGCTCGATCACTTCGAAGGGCGCCGATATCGGGGCTGGCACCATCATGTCACCGTCGCTCTCGCGTGCTACGCGTTCACCGTTGGTGAACGGGCACGCCTTTTCCCCCCTGCGCACCGAGGGGAAACGCGAGGCCACCCGGTCGTCCGCGCGGCTTGAGCGTCACTTTCCCGACTCCTTCTCGACGGCACGTCTCGCGATCGCTCGCCACACTCTCAGCTGGTTACCCGCGTGCCCGCACTGCCGCCGAGCGTTCTCTCAGCAAGCGCACTTATGACACAGTAGTGTTAAACTACTTAGGCGTGGCGGTGCGCTAGAAACACCTGAGACGCAACGGGCCCCGGCGCCTAGATGAAGCCCCATCGGCCCGCGCACCGCGGGGCTCCTCCGGCCCGAGCACGAAGACCTGCGGGCGTACTTTTCGATGGAAAAACAGGCGGAAGCGCGGGCCAGCGCCAAAGAGCCGCACCCGTCGGAGCTCGCCACATATTGTGAATTGCCATCAGGTATGAATCGAAGGCGAACGAGGTCGAGCTGCGGGGGCGCGGCGGAACGACGCGCGCCCGCAGCGCCTCGCGGAGGAAACACCGAAGGGGAACGCCGTCGCGCAGCGGGTCCGAAAGGAAGGCTGAGAGGGCGTAAATCGAGATCTGGGGGGCGCCTAACGTCTCGGCGCATGAGCTGCCAGCCGGCAATACAGTGGATTCGAGGAGCGAAGCGACGAGCCCAACTGTTCACCGGCTGGTCAGCTCCATACCCTGGTTGGGCAGACTCCGGGCTCAACTGCCCGATATCACCGCCATGCGCGGGTTCACTCTTAGCCGGAACGACCGCAATA
>JBKJQR010000132.1:0-2969 GCA_046593895.1 Gemmatimonadaceae bacterium
CGGTTGCCGCGCGGCAAGCTGCCGGAGACGGAGATCGAGTGGAAGGTGCCTGACGTCTGGAACGCGTTCGAGCGCAACCGCGCCCGCGCCTACTGCGTGGGCTGGACGGCGATGATCGCGTTGAACACGTGGATGCAGGCAATGGAGATTCTGCGGGACGGCGACACGAAGACGTCCACCAAGTTCGAGATGCCGAAACGCGGTGAGCAGATGGGCGTCGGCTTCTGGGGCGCAGGTCGCGGCTATCTCACCCACCATCTCGTGCTCGATCGTGGCGCGGTGTCGAACTACCAGATCGTCACGCCCTCGACGTGGAATGCGTCGCCGACCGACAAGTGGGGACAGCCGGGTCCGTACGAAGAGGCGGTGATGAACACGCCGCTGCTCGAGGAATCGACCGACCCGGCCAAGTTCCGCGGGCTGGACATCCTGCGCGCGATTCGCAGCTTTGATCCCTGCATGCCGTGCACGACGCACATCCAGTCGGAGGCGGGGATGATCACGCGCGAGGTCAACACCTGTGCCTGTGGGCTCGACGACTAACGGCGCAAGCCGCCCGGCGAGTCCGCGAGCGAAGCAGGCGATGCGAGCAGTAATCGGCGGGGTTGGCTATCGCAACCTGCGCGATCACTCGTTAGGCATCGTCATGAGCGACGAGCTCGAGCCCCTCGCCCGGCCACCGCAGCTGCTGGTCGAGGATCTGTGCTATGGGCCGGTCGCCATCGGGCAGTGGCTCCTCGACGAAGCGCGGGAGGCGCCGATTACCCGCGCCGTCTTCATCACGGCGATCGCTCGCGAGGATGGCCGCCCGCCGGGGACGATCTGTGCCTACCAGTGGGATCGCGTGCTCCCCTCGGAGGAAGAGATCCAGCGCTGTGTGGTGGACGCGGTCACCGGGGTGATCCTCCTCGACAACACGCTCATCGTCGTCGAGTGGATGAAGGCGTTGCCGCCCGAAGCGATCGTCATTGAGGTGGAGCCGCTGGAGCACGCTTTCGGCGACGAGATGAGTCCTGCGGTGGCCGACGCCTACGCCGAAGTGCGGCGGCTCGCGCTGCACTATGCGACCGACGAAGCGGCGATCCATGCACTTCCGGTGGCGCCGTTAGGCGGCGGCTGGCCGGCATTCTTGTCGCGCTGGAGCGGAGCGTGATCGGCGAGGGCGCGGCCATGCAGGGTCAGCTGGCGCCGGATGACGAGACCGACACCACCCCCGGTGCGCCGGAGCGCGCGTCGGCCGACCTGCTCGCCGAGGCAGAACAGCTGATCGCCACGCTCGCGGCGCATCCGGACCCCGCGGTCGGCGCCGCTGCGGACGCGTTGCTCGAGCGGATCGACGCGGTGCACCGTACCGCGCTCGGCCACCTGATGGGCGCGATCCAGTCGATGGCCGGCGATGCATTCGTGAACCGCCTGACGGGTGACCCGGCCATCCGGCTGCTGCTGATGTCGTACGACCTCCTCGCGGTGGACCGGCGGACGCTCTGCGAGGAAGCGCTCGATGCAGTACGCGGGCACCTCCACTCGCACGGCGTGGACGTCGAGCTGGTCGAGGTGCTGGGCGGAGTGGTGTCGGTGCGGATTCACGGGGTGAAGCCCGACGACGCGTCCTATGCCGGCGTGATCCGCGACATCGACGAAGCGCTGCGCGAAGGACTGCTCGGCTTTCAGGAGCTGGAGATCAACGATGGCAAAGCGACGCGTCCGGCGGCGGATTCGACGTTCCTCCCGCTGAAATCGCTGCAGCGCGCGTTCCGTCCCGTCTATCGCGACGTGGTGCCATTTGACGAACTCGCGCCGGGCACGCTGCGCGGGGTCATCGTGGACGGTGTCGCGGTGCTGCTCGTGCGGCTGGAGGACGAGCTGTTCGCGGTGAAGAACGCCTGCGGTGAGAGTCCGCTGCCGCTCGACTACAGCACGCTCGACGGGGCCGAGCTGCGCTGCAGCTGGCACGGGTGCCGTTATGACGTGCGCACCGGGCACCGGCTCGACTGGCCCGGTGCAACGCAGGAGGATCATCTCTCCGTGCTGCCGGTGCGGGTGAACGACGGAGTGGTGCAGGTGGTGGTCGGTACCGCCCGGGTGACGGCGTCGGAGTCACACGGATGACGCGCACGCTGATCGCGGGATTCGGCAACGTCCTGCGCGGCGACGACGGCTTCGGTGTCGAGGTGCTCCGCCGGCTCGGCGAGCGCGGGATCGCCAGCGACACGATCACGCTGCTCGATGTCGGCACCGGTGGAATGCGCCTCGCCCAGGAGCTGATCACGCCGTACGACCGGTTGATCATCATCGACGCCGCGACGCGGGGGAGCGCGCCGGGGACGGTGTACTGCCTGATCGTTGACGGCGTGCTGCCCACGCGCGAGATCGACATGCACACCACGGTGCCATCGCGCGCGCTCGAGGTGGCGCAGGCGTTCGGGCCGCTGCCGGCCGAGATCTACCTGGTCGGCTGCGAGCCGGAATCGGTGGACGAGCTGACCACCGAGTTCACCCCGGTGGTGGCGGCCGCAGTGGACGAGGCGGTGCGGCGGGTTGAGGAGCTGCTCGGTTCCGCGCGCCCGCTCGCCGCCGAACCGTTAGGCGCCGACACCGCCGGGAGCGACATCGCCCGCGAGGACGAGCTGCTCGAGCTGCTCTACTGGTTCGAGGGCGAGGGGTTTGGCGGTGTCGCGTCGATCGAGGGAATCATCCGCTTCACCAACCTCTCCGAGCCGCTCGTTCGCCGGACGCTCGACCGGCTCGAGGCGCGTGGCGATGTTCGACTGGACGTCAGTCGGGGAGCCGAGTATCGTCTGACGGAATCCGGGCGGCGCGAGGCGGCGCGGCGCTTCGCGGCCGAGTTCGCCCCGATGCTCAGCCAGGGGCACGGCGAGTGCAGCGATCCCGACTGCGACTGCCACTCGAGCGAGGGCGGCGCCGCCGAGTGTCATGGCCGGACGCACAAGCACTCCGAGAATGGCGCC
>JBKJQR010000185.1:0-5100 GCA_046593895.1 Gemmatimonadaceae bacterium
ATGACGTCGACGCCACGGGCGAGCAAGTCACGCTTCTTCTGCGGGATGGCCGCGAGCGCGTAGACGGGAAGACTGTTGAAGCGGTCGGTCAGGCGTGGCACGCGTCAGGCGCTCGCGGTGAAGGTCGGAATTGCTCGACGGCGGTCGACGTCGGCCAACTCCGTCACGACGTCGGTGGATTGAATTGCATGTGCTGTGCGTCGATCCAGCTTCGGTGGTACTTCGGATCTTCGAAGTCGAGTGCCTGCTTCGCGACCTTGAGCGGGCGGAAGGTATCCATCATCACCGCGAGCTCGTCGGTGAACTTGGCGCCGATGCTCGCCTCAGCGCGGCCCGGATGCGGACCGTGAGGCAGCCCGTCCGGGTGGTGCGTGATGCTGCCGAACTCGATTCCCTTGCGCGACATGAATTCGCTCGACGCGTAGTAGAGCACTTCGTCGGAGTCGACGTTGCTGTGGTTGTACGGCGCGGGCACCGCTTCGGGATCGAAGTCGTACGGGCGTGGGCAGAACGAGCAGACGACGAATCCGTCGCCCTGGAAGGTCTGGTGCACCGGGGGCGGCTGGTGCACGCGCCCCACGATCGGCTCGAAGTCGCGGATGTTGAACGCCCACGGATAGAAATATCCATCCCAGCCGATCACATCGAACGGGTGATGATCGAGTACCAGCTCATTGATCCCGTCGTACTGCTTGACGTAGATCGAGAAGTCACCCTTCTCGTCGTGCGTCTTGAGGTTGGTCGGCACGCGCACGTCACGCTCGGAAAATGGCGCGCCCTCGATGAGTTGCCCGAACTCGTTCCGATAGCGCTTCGGCCAGCGGATGTGGCCGCGGCTCTCCATGACGAGCAGCTTCGCCTGTTCGGAGCCCTTCTCGAAACGGTACTGGTGCATGATGCCGCGATGGATCACGAGGTAGTCGCCTTCGCTGAACGGGAGTTCGCCGTACTGCGTGTCGAGCGCTCCCTTCCCCTTCGCGACGTAAACCAGCTCGTCCGCCTGAGCATTGCGGTAGAAATGAGTGTCGACTTTATCCGGCTCGACATAGAGCATCGCGACGTCGGCGTTGAAGAGCAGTGGAATGCGGTCGAGCGTCGCGCTCCCCCCCTTCTTCGCCTGCGCGGTGCGGAAATGCCGGTGGCGCAGCGTCTGGTCCTCATCGGCGACGAACGGCATCTCTTTCACCCGGCGCACCGAGCTGATGGTCGTCGGCGGATGGGTGTGGTAGAGCAGTGCCGACGTCCCGGTGAATCCCTCGTGGCCGACCAGTTGTTCGGCGTAGAGGCCGCCGTCCGGTTTCCGGAAAGCGATGTGCCGCTTGCGGGGAATCTTTCCTAACGTGTGATAGAATGGCATGGCGTCGTGTTCCTTGGGTAAGTCCGCTTCGTCCCGGTTGCGGCAAGCGCGCCGCGGCCGCCGCGCGTCAATTCGATCGCGTCGCGGTGTGCGACAGTGTGCCTGACGGTCCATCAATGGTGATCTCGGCTGCCTCCCGTGCGCCGAGCAGGGAGTCGATCACGCCGGCGTCGCGGAGGAACAGGTCGCCGGCGCGCAGCGTGTAGCGGGCAGACGCCGCAGCGACCGCGACGCCTAACGCTTTCCTCGCGCCGGCGAGCGGTATACGGCGGACGCTCTCGCGCGGCACCGTCACCAGCAACTCGGCCTCGTCGCTCAACGCAGTCATCGGCGCCAGTGCGGGCCCGCTGAGCAGGCGGTCGCTCGCCACCTCGGCGTCGGGATCGGCGCTCCGCCACTCGGCGAACATCGTCACGCCGGCGAGGTGCGCGACGCCCTCGTCCGCGGCGATGTCGCGCCCGCCAGTACCGATTGCCGCGATGACGCCGACGGCGAGCAGCTCGCTGCCATTCACCGCGATGTGTGCGCCCGGCCCGGCGATCTCTCGCGGATCGCCGAAGCGCAGTGCCGCTGCATCGGCGCCGTCAGGCGCGACCGCTGCCACGTCGCGGACGAGGCGGGCATAGGGCACAGGCGCGAGCAGCCGGACGCTCCCGACATCGTACGATACGGCGCCCGGTGTTGCCGTCAGGTGCGTGAGCAGCCGCTCGAGTTGCGCCACGCGAGGCAGCGCCGCGAAGACATCTTCCATTCCGATCGCGGTCAGGTCGGCCACCCGTCCGCCATCCGCCGATAGCAGCCCGACGCAGGCGTTCTCGCCGCTGCCGACGCCGCCACGCGCACCGCCGGGCCGGACAAAGGTGACGAGCACGATGTCAGCCTCGACGGCTACAAATTCCCGCGCTTCGCCTGCTCCAGCTCGATCGATTCGAACAGTGCCTTGAAGTTCCCCTTTCCGAAGCTCTTCGCGCCCTTTCGCTGGATGATCTCGTAGAACACGGTCGGACGATCCTCGACCGGCTTGGTGAAGATCTGGAGCAGGTAGCCGTCGGGGTCGCGATCGACGAGGATGCCTAACGATGCGAGCACCTCGAGCGGTTCGTCGATCTTCCCGACGCGTTGCTGCAGTTCAGCGTAGTAGGTCGTCGGCGCCGAGAGGAACTCGACGCCGCGGTCGCGAAGCTGCGTCACGGTCTTGACGATGTCGTCGGTGGCGAGCGCCATGTGCTGCACCCCGGGTCCGCTGTAGAAGTCGAGGTATTCCTCGATCTGCGACTTCTTCTTGCCTGACGCTGGCTCGTTGATCGGGAACTTGATCCGGTCGTTGCCGTTGGCCATGACCTTCGACATCAGCGACGAGTACTCCGTCGAGATGTCCTCATCGTCGAAGGTAAGCAGGTTGCGGAACCCCATGACGTGCGCGTAGAACTCGACCCAGACGTTCATCTTCCCCAGCTCGACATTGCCGACGCAGTGGTCGACGTACTTCAACCCGACAGGCGCGGGGTTGAAAGAGGGCTTCATGGGAACGAAGCCGGGCATGAACAAGCCCTTGTAGTTCTTCCGCTCGACAAGCGAGTGGATCGTCTCGCCATAGGTCTTGAACGAGGCAATAACGATCTCACCATCGCTGTCCTTCAGCACCCGCGGCTGGTGCACTGGCACCGCGCCGCGCTCGACCGCCTTCTGGAACGCATCGCGCGCGTCGTCCACCCAGAGCGCGAGGTCGCGGACGCCATCTCCGTGCCGGTCGATGTGCGCGGCAATCACCTTCGACTCTTCGCTGATGTCAGGGCGAATCGGCGTCGTCATCACGAAGCGGATCTTGTCCTGCTGGAGCAGGTAGCTGGCGCGGTCGCGCACGCCTGTCTCCGGCCCACGGTAGCCGACCAGCTGGAAGCCGAACGCCGAGCGGTAGAAGTGCGCCGCCTGCTTCGCGTTGCCGACATAAAACTCGATGTAGTCCGTCCCGTTGATCGGGAAAGTATCGGTCGCCGGTGCCGCGGTCGGTGCGGTTTCGATCGTCGTCGCCATAATCACTCCGTCCAGGGTTTTACCCGGTTCTAGATCGCGATGCGCTGTTCAATTCAGCGGCCGGCATCGTCAGGCGATGCCGGTCGTCTCACGCTGCGAGGCCCGCCTCGAGGAAGCTGTCGACGTCCGCTGTGCTCATGCTCGGCTCACCCGGCGAGACGTTGTCCAGCTTTCCCTCCTTCATCCACTGTTCCAGCGTGTTCACCAGCTGGAAGAGATGATCGAAGCTGTCCACGTAGAAGAGGATGGGCTGATATTTGTCGATCTCGAAGTACTGGTTGACCACCCACTCGAGCTGGAATGGAAAGCGTTGCACCTCGGGGCTGTCGATCGAATGCGCAATCTCACCGTAGCTCGAGAGCAGTCCGCTGCCGTAGACCTTGAGACCGTTCCCATCCTGCGCTTTCATCAACCCGAACTCGATCGTGAACCAGAAGAATCGGGCGAGTGCCTTGAAGATGCTGGTCACTCGCCGCACTCGTTCGTCGCGATCCTTCACCCCGGCCACGATCTCGGCGGCTGTTCGTGCTGCGTCGCCGAAGCGGGCCAGCGTGTCGGCAAAGGCCTTGTCCGTGTGCATCGGGACGTGGCCGGCGATGTCGTGGAAGATGTCGGGTTCGGGGAGGTAATCGATGTTCGCCTTGTCGCGAATCGTGATCGTGGTCGGGAACTCGCGCTGGCGCAGGCAGTCGAAGAACAGGTAAGCGGGCACGTAACCGCTCACCGGCTTGGCGCGGAATCCGGTGAGGGGCGCCATGAACTTGTTGACGTCCTCGAGGCGCGGCACCTGTGCCGGATTCAGGCAGAGATTCTCGATCCCCTGGAGAAACCGGTGGTTCGCGTAGCGCGCCCAGCGCGGCGCCATCCGCTCGTAGAGACGCCGCCACGCTTCGTGGTTGTCGGCATTATAGAGCGCGTAGGGCTGCTCGATGTAGAGTTGCCCGTTGGCCTGCGCCTGCTCGATGAAGGCTGCCTTCGTCGTCGTCAGCCCTGTTGCGCTGCGGTCAATCTGCGCTGATGTCACGAAGAATCTCCTCGAACGGCTGCGAGTCAGGAGCGGCGGCGCGCCACCGGGATAAATCTAACGCCGGCGCCGACTGGGCGCGGACTTACACCGCCACCGGGAGGATGTGCCCCGAGTCACCGTGGTCACGGTCGATCATCGCCTGTTCCAGGGCGTTCCGACGGCTCTTCAGTTTCCTCGTACGCCACAAGGCCCAGCCGAGGTACGCGAACATCGCCGCCTCACTAAGCAGCACAAGAGCAATCCCGGTCCGCCTTCCGACTACGGAGGTCAGCGTCGCCTTGTCGAGCGACGCCAACCACATCAACCCGACGCCGAGCGGAAACACCGGGAGCGGCAGCATCAGGCGCTCGCAGGTGATCCGGGTATCGAGCGACTCGAGCTCATTCAGCCCTATCTGCTGGCGAAGGCGATAGGCGTGCAAGTACATCAGCCCGAGGACGAGGAAGACCGTGCCGAAGCCGGCATAGAACATCAGCAGCAGATCGAACCCGCCCCCCGCGAGCGCACGCGTGAGCATGCCCGGGCGCAGGCCCGCAAACGTACCGCTGAAGAAGAAATCCGTCAGCGCCTGCGTCAGGAACTTGAGGGGATAGACGAAGAACAGCACGACGAACAGCAGCACACCATTCAAGCGAATAGTCGTCGGATCCTCGAGGCCATAACGGCGAAAAAAACGATACTG
>JBKJQR010000279.1:0-63345 GCA_046593895.1 Gemmatimonadaceae bacterium
TTTCCATGCAATCGAAAAAAGCAGTTGAACCACCGAGAACTGCCGCGGCGAGAAAGCTCGGGACGCCGAACCTCAAACTGCAACGAGGCACGCCGAACAAAATGATCCTGCACCAGGTCAAAGAATTGACCGCCCGCTCGCGACCGCGAGCCCTCGATCGCCACGGCCGTTCTCGGTGGTTCAAGCAGTTCGCGCCGCGCCGAGACCGGGAAAGGTGCGGCGCGTGGTGCCTCGTCACATATTTCCCGGAGGCTTCGTCAACTCCCGGCACCCACGCATGACGGTTCCCCCGCAAAAACGAGTTCTTGTCGTCGATGACGATCCGGCAATCTGTCGCGCTTACAGCGAAGTGCTGTCGGCCGCTGGTTACGATGTCGTCACCGCGGGCAGTCGGGCCGATGCGCTCACCGCGGTCGAACGGGTCTCCGGCGCGGTCGACGCGCTCATCCTCGACATCGGCCTGCCCGACGCGGACGGCTCCGAAGTCGCCCGCGATATCGCGGCCCGCATTGGCCAGCGGCCGACGCTCTATGTCAGTGGCTGGTCCGAGGACTTCTGGCAGCTCTCCGAAGCGCCCGGTCGCTGGCGTGTGCGCCAGAAACCGATCCCGATCCCGTGGCTGCTCGACACGGTGCGCTGGCTCGCCGAAGGCGGGGAGCCACCTCCCGGCTGACGTTAGGCAGGCCTCGGCTATTCGACCGGTGCCGCGCCGAGTCGTACCGAGATCGTCGGCCGGCCAGCCATCCGCCCGTTCTCGTCGAGGCGGACCAGCGAGATCCTGATCGTATCGCCCGGCTTCTTCGACCGCAGCACGCGGAGCAATTCGCTCGCGGTGGCCGTTGCCGCGCCGTCGAGCGCGACGATGATGTCGCCGGGCTGCAATCCGGCGCGATCGGCCGGCGTGGCTTGTCCGACCTGCCTGACGATCACGCCTTCGCGCACCGGTAGGCGGAAGCGCTCGACGATTTCCGGTGAAAGATCGGCGGTGTTGATGCCGAGAAATGGCCGGATGATGTGGCCCGTGGTCAGGACCTGGTTGGCGATGTCCTGCGCGAGGTTGATCGGGATCGCGAAGCCAAGGCCCGTCGTCCCCTGGAGGATCGCGCTGTTGATCCCGATGACGCGACCTTGCGAGTCGAGGAGCGGTCCGCCGGAGTTCCCGGGATTGATCGCCGCATCGGTCTGGATCAACCCACCGAGTTCGAACCCGCGCGGGCTCCGGTTGATCGCCGAGATGATGCCGGTGGTGACCGTACGATCGAGGCCGATCGGATTGCCGATCGCGATCGCCGTCTGGCCGACCTCGATCTGGTCGGAGTTGCCTAACGGCGCACTGGGCAGCCCCGTCAGCGCGACGCGGACGACCGCGATGTCGACCACCGGGTCGCGGCCGAGCACCTGCCCGACGAGCCGGCGTCCGTCGGCCAGGCCGATGTCGACGCGCGTCGCCGTCCCGACGACGTGGGCATTCGTGATGATGATCCCGTCGGACCGGATGATCACCCCGGAGCCGAGTCCGACGCCGGGATCGGTGACGCTGACGACCGCCGGCGTCGCCTGCCTGGCAACCCGGATGATCATTGCCTCGTCGGCGAGTCGTGTCTGCGCCGGCAATGCAAGCGGCGCCGCGAGGAAGAGCGCGGTCGCAAATGTGGTCGGGCCGACGCGGCGGGTCGTCGAGGCGTTGAACATTCTGTTCATCAAGTTGTGTGTGTTTCTACGCCGCGCCGCCGAGGGCGCAGTCGTGCGCGAGATGCCGCTGCTCGATCTGCATCGTCGCGTGCTCGATGCCGAAGCGGTCGTGCAGCTGCGTGCAGGCGGTGGCGATCAGCGAATCGGTGTTTCCGCCGGCGGGAACGACGAGGTGCGCGGTCAGCGCGACGTGCGTCGTGCTCAACCCCCAGATGTGCACGTCGTGCACGTCGGTGACGCCGGGCAGCGAGCCGAGATACGCGGTGACGGCCTCGGTGTCGATCCCCGGCGGCACCGCGTCGAGGGCGAGGTTCATCGAGTCGCGCAGCAGCCCCCAGCTGCCGGCGGTGATCAGCACGACGAGCACGAGGCTGACCACCGGGTCGATCCACGTCCATCCAGTGAACGCGATCGCCAACGCCGCGATGACGACGCCCGCCGATGCGGCGGCATCGCCGAGCATGTGGAGAAACGCGCCGCGGATGTTGAGGTCTTCATGGCGGCCGCGCATGAAAGCGAGCGCGGTGCCGATGTTGATGCAGATGCCGACGAGCGCGACGACAATCACCGTCGTCGTGGCGACCGGACCGGGATGACGCACGCGTCGCACGGCCTCGACGGCGATCGCCCCGACCGCGATGAGCAGGAAGCCGGCATTGCCGAGCGCGGCGAGAATCGAGAAACGGCGCAGGCCGTAGGTGCGCCGCATCGTCGGACGGCGAGCGGCGAGTACGGTCGCCGCCCACGCCAGCCCGAGCCCGAGCACATCGCCGAGGTTGTGCCCGGCGTCGGCGGTGAGCGCGAGCGAATGCGCGCGCGCACCGAAGATCAGCTCCGCGATGACGAAGCTGAGGTTGAGCCCGATGCCGACCGTGAACGCGCGGTCGTACCGCGCCGGTCCATGATGATGGTGATGATGCGTTCCAGTCACATCGAAGCGTACGATGTTGGCAGCGGCGGCGTCAACGCTGATTGATCACGCCGCGACGCACCGCCGCGGAATCACCGCTTGCCCCGGCGTGTCGCGCCAATGATCGTACAACGTGCCCCACAAAGACAAAGCGCAGTCGCTCGAGCGGAAGTTGCCGCTGCTCATCACGACGCTGCTCGCCGCGGTACTCGCCGCCACATTGGTGCTGACCTACGCGACGCTGTCCGATTCGGCGCGTGATTTCACCTCGGAACGCCTCGAGCAATCGGCGCTGCAGCTTGGCGCGCTCGCCAAGGCGTCGATGGGGCGGCTGCGCGGCATTGTCGCCACGGCGGGGCGCGACAGCACGCTTCGCACGGCGATCGCGCACTCGTCACCGGCGACGATCGCCGCCGCGGAAACGCGGCTCGGCAAACTGCTCACGCCTAACGATACGAACGTCGCCGTCGAGCTGTGGTCGAACGATGGGCGCCGCGTTGCCTTCGCCGGCCGGGATATTCCGCTGCCCTCGCCCGACGAGCGTGACAACTTCGAAGTGAACGTGCTGCCCGATCGTCTCCGCCTACCGGGCAGGGAGGACTCGGTGCGGACGAGCGCGCTCTACGCGGACGAGGGGCACCCGCACTTCTGGATGGTCGGCCCGGTCACCGACGGCGGTCGTCGCATTGGCTATATCGCCCGCGAATACCGCATCGCCGGCGGCAAGTCGGCCGACGCGACGATCGAAGCACTGGCTGGCCGCGATGTTACCGCCTACTACCGCAACAACGACGGCTCGCTCTGGGCGACGCTCGGCGGCGAAATCGCGCCGCCCCCGACGAGCCGCGACTCGAGCGCCGACGGAATCCGCGTCACCCGTCCGCGGGTCGGCCGGTTGATCGCCGCCGAGCAGCAGGAAACCGGCGGACCGTTTGGCCTGACGATCGAGATTCCGGAACGAGATATCCTCACCGCGACCCGCGCCGCAGTCGCGCGACTGGCGATGGTCAGTGTCTTCCTGCTCATCATCGGGGCGGCGGCGGCGTGGATCGTCAGCCGGCGCATCACACGCCCGCTGGCCGAGATCACCAATGCCGCGGAAACGATTGCCCGCGGCGACTACGACGTGCGCGTCTCGCCCCGCGGTGACGAAGAGCTGGTCCGCCTGGCGGCGAGCTTCAACCGGATGGCCGACGAGATCCGGGCGACGCACAGCGAACTCGCAATGAAGGCAGCGGAAGCGGAAGCGGTCGCTGTCGATCTCGATCGCGCCCGTGCGCAGGCGGAGGACGCGAACCGGGCGAAGTCCGAATTTCTCGCGGTGATGAGCCACGAGCTGCGCACGCCGCTCAACGCGATTGCCGGCTACACGGAGCTGCTCGAGCTCGGGCTGCGGGGACCGGTGACCGAGGCTCAGCTGCGCGACCTGTCCCGCATCCGCACCAGCCAGCAGCACCTCCTCGGCCTGATCAGCGGGGTGCTGGACCTGAGTCGCATTGAAGCGGGGCGGGTGAGCTATGAGGTCGTCGCGATCCCGGTCGACAACTTCCTCGCGGGGCTCGATAGCCTCGTCGCGCCGCAGGCGGCGGCGAAGGCGCTGACGTTGGACCATGTGCGCAGCAGCGAGCCATTGGTCGCCCTCGCCGACCGCGAGAAGCTGCGGCAGGTGCTGCTCAACCTGCTCTCGAACGCGATCCGTTACACGCCGTCAGGCGGACGGGTGACGGTCAGTGCGGCCGCACTGGACGCGGGCACCGTCGCGATCACGGTGAGCGACAACGGCGATGGTATCGAGCCCGAGGAGCAGGACAAGATCTTCGAGCCATTCGTGCAGCTCGATCGTTCGCTGACCAAGACCCGCGACGGCATCGGGCTCGGCCTCGCCATCAGCCGCGACCTGGCGCGCGGGATGGGCGGCGAGATCTCGGTGAGCAGCAAAGGCACCGGCCGCGGATCGCGATTCGTCGTCACGATCCCGCGGTCCGCCAACGTCGGAGGCGGAGCGCTCGCCGAGCGGGCGACCGGCGAAGTGCCCGCCATCCGTTAGGCAGGAACGCCGGCGTCGGACAATTGACAGAAGGTGTCATAACACGTATTATCCGGAATGTCCGCTGCCCATGCGTTGCACGAGGAGCTCAAGCAAGCGAAGCCCTTTCGCAGTCTCGAACAGGAGGCGCTGCTCAGCATCGAGCGAACGGCGGCGGTACTGACGCACGGCGTCGCCGATGCGCTCCGCCGCTACGAGATCACGCCGACGCAGTACAACGTCCTCCGCATCCTGCGCGGTGCCGGTGAGCAGGGGCTGTGTCGCAACGAGGTCCGCGACCGGCTGGTCGCGCAGGTTCCCGACGTTACCCGGCTGCTCGACCGGATGGAAGAAATGGGATTGGTCGAGCGTGAACGCGGCGAGGAAGACCGGCGAATGGTGTTGACGCGGCTGACTCGCAAGGGTGGGCAGCTGCTCGCCCGCACAGACGAGCCGGTGGCGCGGCTGCACCGGCAGCAGCTCGGCCATCTCAGCCCGGCGCGGCTGCGCACATTGATCGACCTGCTTGCCGACGCGCGGCAAGGAGCAGCAGAAAATGTGTGAAGCGGCGCTCCAGCAAATCGCCTCACTCCCGACGTGACACCGTCGCCTCCATTGCACCCTCAGGGTCACCATGCATTCGCGCTACGCCAACTCGACTAACTTCTCGCGCCGTGTCGACACCGGGCTGCTGGTTCTTCGCGTCGCCATCGGAATCGTCTTCCTCGTCCACGGCGGGCAAAAGCTGTTCGTCTTCGGTTTCGGCGGAGTCTCCGGCGCCTTCGGCAACATGGGTGTTCCGCTGCCCGGCTTCACCGGGCCGCTGACGGCACTCGTCGAGTTCCTCGCCGGTGGGGCGCTGATCATCGGCCTGCTCACCCGGCTCGCAGCGTTAGGCCTGGCGATCGACATGCTCGGTGCGATCCTCATCGTCCACCTGAAGGGCGGCTTCTTTGCGCCGACGGGCTACGAATATGCGCTGACGCTCCTCGCCGCCAACGTCGCCATCGCAATTGCCGGTGGCGGCTACTACTCGACCGACCGCGTGATGGCCGAGCGTCGCGCTGGCCGCTGATGGAGGACGCGTACGGAATCGCACCGGCAGGCTACCGCCTGCCGGCGGCGACGCGACTCGGGCGCGTGCGGCTGCAGGTCGCCGACCTCGCCCGCTCGCTGGCGTATTACGAGCGGGTGCTCGGGTTGCGCGTCATCGAGCGCGGGCCAGCGACCGCCACCCTCGGTGCGATCGAGGGAGATGACGTGCTCGTCGAGCTGCGCGAGCTTGCCGGGGCGACAGCGGTGCCTCACCACGGGCGACTCGGGCTCTACCACGTTGCGATCCTCCTGCCCGGTCGTGCAGCGTTAGGCGCGCTCATCGCGCACCTCGGCGCGGCCGGCGTACGGGCCGGGATGTCCGATCACCTCGTCAGCGAAGCGATCTACCTGACCGATCCCGACGGACTCGGCATCGAGGTGTACGCCGACCGACCGCGTGCAGCGTGGCGCCACGAGGCGCGGCAGCTGCTGATGGCGACCGAGCCGCTCGATGTCGGCAGCGTCGTGGCCGCGGCGGGCGGCGCGCCCTGGCAGGGGATGCCAGCGGGCACGCGGATCGGCCACGTGCACCTGTTCGTGGGCGATCTCGCGGCGGGCGAAGAGTTTTACCACGCCGGCCTCGGCTTCGACAAGGTCGTCTGGAGCTACCCGGGCGCGCTCTTTCTTTCGGCAGGCGGCTACCACCACCACTTGGGTACGAACACCTGGGCGCGGAACGCGGTGCCGGCAACGGGGCGTGACGCCCGGCTTCTCGATTGGGAGATTGTCCTGCCCGGCGCGAGCGATGTGGCCGCCGCTGCGACGAGCCTGGCGGGGCAGGGTGCCGCGATCGAGTGGGCGGGCGGTGATGCGGCCGTGCTCGATCCGTGGGGCACCACGGTTCGCTTGACCGAAGCGCGCTAGCGTTAGGCGGGCCAGGCCGCGTCCCGGGAATCACGCTGGCCCGAATGTTGATGCGCAATCGAGGTTTCCCTCGCCCGAATCAACATGACGACGCTGTCGTGACCGCGCGACCGACCGTACTCCTGCTGTCCGACGACGCGATGACGCTCGCGCTCGTCGGCATGCTGGTCGAGCTGGCCGGATTCGCGCCGGCCTTCGCCGCCCCGGGGGAGCAGGCTGACGACGCGATCACTCGTGTCCGGCCGCTGCTCGTCGTCCTGCTCGACGATACGAGCGCTGTCGCCCGCTCGGACCTCTTCTTTGCGCGCGCAGCGCAGCGGCGCATTGCGCTGGCAGTCTTTCCAGGCAAAGGATCGAGCGGCGCGCTGTTGAAAGTGATGGGCGAGCGCGGAATTCCCTGGTTCGAGCTGCCGGTAGACGTGGAAAACCTGACTCGCGCCATCAACGCGGCGGCGGCGACGGAGTGGTGGCTGCGCGGCAGCGAGCGGCGCCTGCTGCCGGCGGCCGAGCGGGCAGAGGGGGGCGGGCTGTGCTTTGTCGATCGTGCCGGGCGGCGCTGGACGGTCTATGATCGCCGGGGCAGCGAACGACGCCACCCGCTGGCGGCGGAGGAAGAACTGCCTAACGTTGCGGGCGACACGGTGCCAGTGACGCGCCTGTTCGTGCGCGACGATGGTCTCGCGGTCGCCTCGGTGCTGGGATACGACGAAGTCGCAGCGCTCTCGGCGCACGATCTCGAGCGCCAGTTCCTCCGGGCGCGGCCCTTCGACTCACCCTGAACCGTGCCTCTCATTTCCGGCATCGACATTTGGGTGTCCCCCGGAGCGCGGGCGGCAGGGGCGCGACGAAGAAATGGACAGCGACACATCGCGGCGCATGAAATGCACTGTTCCAGCTGCTCTGACCGCTCGCTCTCCAGTTCGCCTGATGCAGCTGCTTACCGTCCGACTCGCCGACGGTCGTTTCGCGTTCCGCGCGTCCGACGTTCGTGAGATTGTTCGTGCCGTTTCCATCGCACCGCTTCCCGCCGCCGGCTCCATAGTCGAAGGCGCGATCAACGTGCGCGGCCAGGTGGTGCCGGTGCTCGACCTGCGGGCGCGATTCGGCCTGCCCGCCGAGCCGCTTGCGCTTCACCATCACCTGGTGATCACGAGCAGTGCGGGTCGCGATGCTGCCTTTCGTGTCGACGAGGCGGAGGATCTGATCGAGGTCAGTGACGCGGACATTGTCGCACCAGCTGCGCTCACCGCTGCGGCCCGCCATGTCGCGGGTGTCGCCGCACTACCCGACGGAGCGGTCGTCATTGCCGATCTCGAGACCTTTCTCTCGCGATGGGAGTCGGACGCGCTCGACGCCGCGCTGGCCTCGTCGGGCAACGCGTGACGCTGCTCGATGCGACGACGCCGACTGCAGCCGCTGCGCCGCGAGGTTGGTCGAGCGCAGAGATGCTGCTGATCGCCGGCGTCGCGCGCGATACGGCCGGCCTGATCTTCTCGCCGAACCGGGTTCCGAGCGCCGAGCAGGGGATCCGTCGGGCGATGAACGCGTTGCGCATCGAGGACGTCGGTGCATTCCGGCAGGCCGTCGAGGAGCCGGGCCACGCGCGCGACGCGCTGCTCGCCGAACTCACCATCGGGGAATCGTATTTCTTTCGCGAACCCGCGCAGTTGGAATTCGTCGCGCGCGATCTCATGCCCGCGTGGGCGGAGCAGCGCCGTACCAGCGCGACGCCGACGGCGCTGCGCATGTGGAGCGCGGGCTGCTCGAACGGCGAAGAGCCGTATTCGCTGGCGATGCTGCTGCGGGAAGCGAGCTGGCGCCACGGCAGCGAAATCCTCGGCAGCGACATCTCGATTCCGCGGCTGGCTACCGCGCGGCGCGGCCGCTACTCGGAGTGGGCGATGCGAGCCACGCCGCGCCCGATGGTCGAGCGGTACTTCGAGCAGACGGGCAAGCAGTACCTGATCCGCCGAGAAGTGCGCGACATGGTCCGCTTCCGAGCGGTGAACCTGACGTCCGGGTTCGACCTCCCGGCGGCTGGCGCGTCGGCGATGGATCTCGTGCTCTGCCGCAATGTGCTGATCTACTTCTCGATGGAGACGGTGGGCCTGGTCGCCGAGCGGCTGCTCGCCGCGCTCGCGCCTGACGGTTGGTTGCTGATCAGCGCATCGGATCCACCGCTCACCGATCTCGTACGCTGCGAAACGGTGACGACCGCAGCCGGCCTTGCCTACCGGCGGAGCGATCGGCCGGGACGCACGACCCGCGCGGAGCCTGCGGCTGCATGGCCGGCCGATCCATTGCCGGTCGCCGCCGCGCCAGTGCGCGCGGCGCCACGGGAAGCCGTCGTTGTGCTACCGGCCGCGCCAGCGGCCGCCGACCTTCCGACGCTCGAATCGATTTACGCTGCGGGCGACTACGATCGCGCCGCCGAGATCGCGACGGCGCGCGCTGCTGCCGGCTCCGACGATGAGCGGACGCGCGTGCTGCACGTCCGCGCGCTCGCCAACCGCGGCCGTCTCGACGACGCGCGCGCCGCCTGCAAGAACGCGCTCGACGCCTTCGCCGTATCGCCCGAGCTCCACCTGCTGCAGGCGACGCTGCTCGCCCGCGCTGGCCAGTTCGGCGCCGCGGTCGTCGCGGCGCGTCGCGCACTCTACCTCGATTCGACGATGATCATGGCGCAAATCGTCGGTGCCGACGCGATGACGCGAATCGGCGACGGGCGCGGCGCCGAGCGCGCGTTACGCGCCGCCGCTGCCTCGCTCGCCGGTCTCCCCGCTGAGGCGACAGTGAGCGCGGCTGATGGTGAGACGGCGGGCCGGCTCAGACAGCTGGTCGCCTACCACCTCGCCGCGCTGGCCACAGGCGGCGCCCGATGACCGGCGATCCGGCGACCCTCGTTCGCGCGCGCCTCGACGAGCGGGCCCGCCTCCTTGCCGTTAGGCCTGACGTCGGAGGAGTGGACGACGGCTCGGGCGCTATCGACTCGATGGTCTTCCGCCGCGGCAGCGAACGTTTTGCGCTGCCGCTCACCGAAGTGGTCGAGATCTCGCGGCGCGCGCGGGTCACCCCGCTCGCTGGCGCCGCGGCACCGGTGGTCGGCCTCGCCGGCTGGCGTGGCCGGGTGCTGACGGTGGTCGACCTCAACCCCGAGGCCGGCAGCGACGGGGATCACCTCGTCGTCGCCGGTTCGGGACGCGCCGCGTTCGCCATCATCGCCGACGAACTCGAAGATGCGCGTCCGCTCTCGGCCGACGGTGACGCGACCGCGGCGAGCCATCGACCGGCCTATGCGACAGGTGTCACCAGCGACGCGATCACCCTCATCGGCTACAAGCTGCTCCAGGGAAGCCTCGGCTGATGCGCACTGCCGGGCGAAGACCGGATCGTGGGGACGAACATCGAATGACAACATCTTCAGCGGAGCGTTGATATCGTGTGGACAGTAAATCGACGGATCATCTTCGGGTACGCGGTCTCACTCGCACTGCTGCTTGTCGTTGCCACGATCGGATGGCGGGCGATGAGTCGCAGCGAAGTGGCGTACGAAGCGGCGCTGCGCGCCCGGCGCGACGTTCTCGCACCCGCACTGCTGGTCGAATCCGATATCCGCGCGGCGAATGTCGATAATCTCCGTTTCCAGCTGAATGCGCGCCCCGAATACCTCACGCGCCGCGACAGCCTGATCGCCACCGCCTCGGCGACGCTCGACCGGTTGCGGTCCACCGCCGGCGCCGATACTGCCGCAACCGATTGGCTGGCGATCTCGCGCCTGCTGGCCCAGTGGCGCGATGCGAGCGTCGCCGCCGCGAACGCTGCGGTCGCTGGTAACCGCGTCGAAGCGGACCGCTTGCGGCACGACGTGAACGAACCGCTGCGCGCCCAGCTCGACGCGCAGTTCCGCACGCTGGCGCTGGAAACGCAGCGGAGGACGGAAGCGATCGCGCGTCAGGGAACGGAGACCGCGCAGGGCGGCCGCACCGGGCTCGCGTTAGGCGCGCTGGTCGCCCTGCTCGCCGGCATCATCTCGGCGTACCTGCTCAGTCGCGCCGTGAATCGGCCGCTGCAGCAGGCGGCGAGCGGGCTCGCGTCGAGCGCGGCGCAGATTCTGGCCGCGACGACGGAGCAGGCGGCGGGCACCAACGAATCGATGGCGGCCGTCTCGGAAACGGTGGCCACCGTCGACGAGGTGACGCAGACGGCGAACCAGGCGGCGCTCCGCGCCCGCGCGGTGTCGGAGACCGCGCAGCGCGCGGCCGAGCGGGGGCGCACCGGCAAGCGCGCGGTGGACGATACGATGACGGCGATCCGCGCCGTCGAGGCACAGGTCGGCTCGATCGCCGGCAGCATCGTCTCGCTGGCCGAGCAGGCGCAGGCGATCGGTGAAATCATAACGGCGGTCAGCGACATCGCCGAACAGACGAAGCTGCTCGCGCTCAACGCGGCGGTCGAGAGCGCACGTGCGGGCGAGCATGGCCGCGGGTTCGCGGTCGTCGCCGCCGAGATCAAGAGCCTGGCCGGGCAGGCGAAGCAGTCCACCGTGCAGGTCCGCCAGATCCTCGGCGAGATTCAACGCGCCACGAACGCGGCAGTGATGACGACGGAGCAGGGCACGAAGCAGGTCGCCGCCGCTGGACGACAGGTCACGCAGGCGGGTGAAGTCATCGCCCAGTTGGCTGAGGCCGCCGACGAATCGGCGCAGGCCGCGGCGCAGATCCAGGCATCGGCCGGACAGCAGGCGATCGGGATGGAGCAGATCCGCCAGGCGATCGCGAACATTCACGACGCGACACAACAGCACCTCGTCGCCACGCGTCAGTCGGAAACGGCGGCGCAGGATCTCAACCGGCTCGGCGAGAAGATGGTTGAACTGGTTGGCGCGAAGAGGCGAGGGGTCTGACGCCAGCCATGCGCTCCGACGAGCTCGCGGCGCGCCTCCTCGCCATGTTCGTCGAGGAGCTCGAGGAGCAGCTCCGCGTGATGAACGAGGACCTGCTGACGCTCGAGCGTACGCCGGGGGACGCGGAGCGACTGCGATCGTTGTTCCGCAGCGTGCATTCCCTCAAGGGGGCGGCGCGGGCGGCGGGAGTCCTGCCCCTCGAGGAACTCTGCCACGCACTCGAGGGCGAGCTCGCGCAGGCGCGCGACGGTGAGCATCCGCTGGCGGCGGCGCAGCTGGTTCACGGCTTCGCCGCGGCCGATGCACTGGCCGATGCGGCGCGGCGACTGCGCGCCGGTGAGACCATCCCGGCCGGTGAGTACGACGCGATGCTGCTCGCCATCCGCAGCGGCACGCCAATGCCGCGGTCGCCGAGTCGCTTCGCCGAGCCGGCGGGCGACGGGAAAACGGCGACCAGGCGCTCCGGGCCGGTCACCATCGTGACGTCCGACGCGCGGCCACTGCCTAACGGTGGACCTGGCACAACGGTCCCCGCGGTCCTCGCGGGCGACGCAGTCGCCGCGGCCGATGCCAACGCGCCGACCGCGCCGCTGGCGGTAGTCTCGTCGCCTGCCGCGACCGCCCACGGCGAGGAAGCGGTTGACGAGCAGGTGCGCATCGGTGTCCGCCGTCTCGATGGATTGACCGCCGCGGTCGCCGAGTTGCGCGAGATGTCGGGGACGGTGAGCAACTGGCCCGAGGAACTGCGGCAGATGCGCGCCCAGCTGCTCCGCTGGCGGACCGTGTGGCAGCGCGAGGGAAAAGCCGACATCGCGGCGGTCGAGACGCTGCTCACCGAAGTCGCAAAGACCATCGGCGTGCTCGAGCGCGACATCCAGGAGCAGGCGCGTGGAGCGGATACGATCAGCGAGCGGCTGCTCGAGAGCGCGCGCCACATCCGCCAGCGTCCATTCGGCGACATCGCCCAGCCGCTCACCCGCGTTGGTCGCGACGTGGCCGTGGGCACGGGGAAGGAAGCGCGCGTCGTCATCGGTGGGGAACGGGTCGAGGCTGACCGGACCGTGCTCGAGGCGCTGCGTGAGCCATTGATGCACCTCGTCCGCAACGCGGTCGATCACGGGCTCGAGTTGCCGGCGGACCGCGAGCGCGCCGGCAAGCCGCGCGAGGGCACGGTCCGCATCGACGCCGCGCTCCGCGGTGATCGCCTGACGGTGACGGTCCGCGACGATGGACGGGGGCTCGACATTCCCGCCATCCGCGCCGCGCTGGCGCGCAAGGGCCGGCCGGTGCCTAACGACGAACTGGGGGTCGCCCGCTCGCTGCTCGCCGCACAGCTCTCGACGCGGGCCGTGGCGACCGAGATCTCCGGGCGGGGCGTCGGGCTCGACGCGGCCCGCGCGGCGGTCGAGCGGATCGGCGGATCGCTCGATGTGCGCTGGACGCGCGGAGCGGGCACGGCGTTCATTCTCGACGCGCCGCTCAGCATCGCCACGATGCGCGCGCTGCTCGTTCGCGTCGGAGGTCACCCGATCGGCGTGCCGACGGCGCTCATCGAGCGCGTCGAGCGCGCGCCGGCGGACCAGACACGTGTCGTCGGTGGAGAACGCGTGCTCGCCAGCGGCCAGGCGCCACTTCGACTTGCCTCGCTGGCGCGACTGCTCGGCGTCCGCCGCGAGGAGGCGCCTGACGATGGCGAGCCGTTGCAGGTCGTCGTTGTCGTCGCCGCCGGTACGCGCCTCGCGCTGGTCGTCGACGAGTTGATCGAGGAGCGCGAGGTGATCGTCCGCCCGATCGAGTACGCGCCGAGTGTGAGTGCGCGCTACGTCGGGGCCGCGCTGCTCGCCAATGGCGAAGTTGCGCCGGTGCTCAACGTGCCCGGCGTGATCGGCGAAGCCGGCGACCGCGGCGCCGCGCGCGTCAGCGATGATGCAGCTGGCGCGCGACGGTCGCGCATTCTCGTCGCCGATGATTCGCTCACGACGCGCACGCTCGAGGAGAACGTGCTGGCGGCCGCCGGCTACGACGTCGTCACCGCGCCTGACGGCGCCGAGGCACTGCGCATCGTCGAAGCGGGCGGGATCGACCTCGTCGTCACTGACGTCGAGATGCCGCGAATGACCGGACTCGAACTATGCGCGCGCATCCGGGCGTCGCGCGCCAACGCATCACTCCCCGTGATCATCGTCTCCTCACTCGATCGCCCCGAACATCGCGCCGCCGGAATGGAAGCCGGCGCTGACGCCTACGTCACCAAGTCGAGCTTCGAGCAGGGTGAGCTCATCGCGCTCGTCGAACGGCTGATCGGACGGTCTGCATGATTCGCGTCCTCGTCGCCGATGATTCGCCGACCGCGCGCACGCTGATCGTCAGCATGCTGGCGAGCGATCCCGAGTTGCAGATCATCGGCGAGGCGAAGAATGGCGTGGAAGCGGTCGAGATGGCCGAGCGACTGCGCCCCGACCTGATCACGATGGATGTGCAGATGCCGCTGATGGATGGGCTCACCGCGACGCAGGCGATCATGTCGCGCTTCCCGACGCCGATCATCATCGTCTCCAGCCAGGCGGACCTCCGCCAGGCCGAGTTGTCGCTCGAGGCGACGCGCGCCGGTGCGCTGATCGTCCTTCCGAAGCCGGTCGGTCCCGCCTCACCCGGCTTCGCCGCACAGCGCGACCAGCTTGTGACGATGGCGAAGGCGATGTCGAAGGTGAAAGTGGTGCGCCGCTGGAGCTCGACTGGTGTCGCTACCCCGACACCGCCGTCGGTACCGCGCATATCGGACCGTAAGGATGCACGGAAGCGCAGCGAGATCATCGCGATCGGCGCATCGACCGGGGGACCGGCGGCGCTGCGCGATATCCTCGCCGCGCTGCCGAAGACCTTCCCGGCGCCGATTATAGTGGCGCAGCACATCGCGAAGGGGTTCGTCGAGGCGCTCGCGCACTGGCTCGATGGCGCCGGCCAGCTTCGGGTCACCGTCGCCACTGAAGGCGATGTCCTCCGACCGGCGACCGTGTACATCGCTCCCGACGACCGGCATCTCGGTGTCGTCGCGGGTCGCGGCGGCGCGATCAGCGTCGCGCTGTCGCAGGCACCGGCGATCGGCAGCTTCCGTCCCTCGGCGACGCACCTCTTCGAATCGGTGGGCCGGGCGGCAGGCGCGGCGGTGACTGCGGTGATCCTCACGGGGATGGGCGACGACGGCGTCCGCGGACTGTCCGTCGTCCGCAGCACCGGCGGCCGCGTCATCGCCCAGGACGAGGCGAGCTGCGTGATCTACGGGATGCCGCGGGAAGCGGTACGGGCCGGTGTCGTCGACATCATCGCGCCGTTAGGCGACATCGCCGGGCATCTCATGCAGGTCGTCGCATGACGGCGTCGCGGTCGCGCACCGACACCGCGGCTCCGCTGCCCCGCGTGCTCGTCGTCGACGACAGTGCGACGCAGGCCGGCGCGCTGTCGATGCTGCTCGAGGAGCATGGCATCTCGACGCGCATCGCCCGCAGCGGCGAGCAGGCACTCGACATGGTGCGCGCCGAGGTCCCCGACCTCGTGCTCAGCGACGTCGTCATGCCGGGGATCGACGGCTACGAAGTATGCCGGCGGATCAAGGTGGACCTCGGGCTCCCGAACCTGCCCGTCGTGCTGCTGACCAGCCTCACCGACCAGATCGCGATCGTCCGCGCGCTGGCCAGTGGCGCCGATCATTACGTCACCAAGCCTTACGATGCGGAGCGCCTCGTCGCCCGCGTCCGACAGGTGCTCACGCGCGAAGTGGCGACTCCGTTTCCGCTCAGCGCGCCGGTGGTGATCGACCTGTTCGGCACGCCGTTCCAGATCAATGCGAGCAAGGAGAAGATTCTCGACCTTCTCGTCTCGAGCTACGGCGACCTCGTTCGCACGAGCGAGGCGGTGCGCGCCGCCGAGCAGCGGGCGCGATTCCTCGCCGCCGCCGGCGAACGGCTTTCGGCGTCGCTCGACGTCGAGGGCACGCTGCGCGAACTGGCGCGGCTCAGCGTCCCGGCGCTCGCCGACATCTGCATGGTCGACATCGTCGATCCGGACGGATCGCTCCGCCGCGTCGACGTGACCCATGGCGATCCGGCGGCGGCGAGCGCGGTGGGCGCGCTGCGCGCGATCACCCAAGAGATAGGAGTGTCGGCCCTCACCCGCCGCGCTGTGAGCACGGGCGCCCCGGTCTTCATCGGGCAGATCGACGACACGATTATTCGCGAGCTGGCGCCAACCGACGCGCACTTTGCCGCGGTGCGCGCCC
The DNA here is from genome assembly GCA_046593895.1 of Gemmatimonadaceae bacterium. GTDB lineage: Bacteria > Gemmatimonadota > Gemmatimonadetes > Gemmatimonadales > Gemmatimonadaceae > JABFXC01. The sequence continues at coordinate 15,767 of JBKJQR010000279.1, forward strand.
TCAACGCGAGGGCGGTCATCGCTGTGCCCCTCGTCGCCCGCGCGAAAACGTTAGGCGCGGTCGCCTTCGTCGCGACCAACGCGGCGCGGCCGTACGGCGACGAGGAGCGCGCGCTGGCCGTCGAGCTGGCGCGACGGGCGGCACTGGCGATGGACAATGCGCGGCTCTACACCGAGGCCCAGGCCGCGACGAGCGCGCGCGACGATGTCCTCGCGATCGTGTCGCACGACCTGCGCAACCCGATCCACACGATCCAGATGAGCGCCGCGCTGCTCCAGGAGCTCTACCCCGATCCGGAGGAGCTGCTGATCCGTCAGCTCGCGGTTATTCGCCGGGCGAGCCGTCGCGCCAACGCGCTGATCCAGGACCTGCTCGACGTCAGCCGGATCGAATCGGGAACGCTTGCCGTCGAACGCGGCGCACTCGATGCACGGTCAGTGGTCGACGAGGTCATCGTCGAGCTGCGACCGATCGCCGAGGAGAAGCATCTCGTGCTCGAGGGCACCTGGACCGGCGAGCCAGCGCAGGTGCCCGGCGATCGCGACCGGTTGATTCAGGCGTTCTCGAACCTGATCGGCAACGCGGTGAAATTCACCCCGAGCGGCGGGCGCATCACGATGACCGGTGCCGTCGTCAACCAGATGGTGGAGTATCGCATCCAGGACAGCGGCGGCGGCATCCCTGCTGAGCACCTGCCGCATCTCTTCGATCGGTTCTGGCAGGCAAAGCGGACGGGTCGCGCCGGTGCCGGCCTTGGGCTCTTCATCACGAACGGGATCGTCGGGGCACACGGCGGAACGCTGACCGTCGAAAGCGTCGAAGGCGAGGGCGCAACCTTCGTCGTCAGGCTACCGCAAACGAGTTAGGCGCGCCGCTTGTCGTGGCGGCGGTCGCCCTCGCGCCGCTCATGTTTGGTGCGTCGCCGCAGCCACGCTGCGGAAAACCAGACCGCGACACCAATGAGGATGATGTAGACCGGTGGCAGCAGCGGCTTGTACGCTGGTGACCAGTTGCCGAACCAGCGGAGCGCGAACATCGCTCCCCCGATCAATAGCAGTACGACGGCAAACCTCGTATAGCGCCTGTGCATCCCGGATCCATTGCTGAAGTACTGCCGTTCGCGTGCGCGAAAACTAATCCGTGGCCCGTACGCCAGCGGGATAACGCACGAACGGCGTCGAGGGTTGGCACCTCGACGCCGTTCGCTCACAGTCGGACACCGGCAGCGGCGGCGCGTTGTCCTGCTCTACCGCAACACTCCGGCATCGGCGACGGCCGACGTTTCAGCCCTCCGCAGGCGTTCTTCGAGCTCCGCGCGCCGGCGACGTGTATCCGCGGCCTCATCCTCGACGGCGGTGATGCCGGCGACCTTGCGGTCGTGCTCGGCCTTCACGACGACGAGGCGGGTCTCCAGCGTCACGATCTTTTTATCGTAGCCATGGAGCTGCGCGGCGAGGCGACGATTCTCCTGCTGCATCGCGACGACCTGTGCACGGTCCTCGTTCATGTGCCAGGCCCGATGGACGATGTTGTTGCTCGGCGCTTCCGCCGTGACGGTGACGGTCGACAGGACGTTAGGCGGATGGCTGTCTGTACCCTGCGCCTGGGCGCTGGTGCGCACGGCGGTCAGGGGCAGCGCCATCGCCACGAGCGCGACGGTGCGTGACATCGGTACTCCTTGCTTCTGGGGCCCCGGGCACGGTGGCAACCGCCACGTCCTCAACCCGGGTCGAACGAACTTCGTTCTACAGACGCAGCATTTGATTGTGCCGCAACGTGATCGGTTTTTTGTGGGAATCGCCATTAGGTTTTCGTGATAGCGAAGGCGACAGTTGTGCGAGCCACGCCCGGGTGCGAGAACATGTGACCCGAGCCACCACACCACGAGTGACCGCGATTACCAGATGGGCCGACCCAGCAGATTCCGCGCGCAGTCTGTACGCTCACCGCGCGCCCACCGACGCAGCTGACGCATCCCCCTCACCGGAACAGTCACACGTGCAAGCCGCCCCTCTCATTGAATGGCCGGAGCCGATTTTTCAGCTCATCGACTTCATCGCGCTCTTCCTCACCGCGGGCGCCGTCGGCTTCCGCTACTCGTCACTGCGGGGCAGGATCGGTCGGCGCGTGGCCGGCGGAGCGAGACTGGCGAGCGATCGCTCGGACGGCGGGACGAGCGACGCGGCGGTGTACGTAATCGCCGCGCAACGCGCCGCAATGCTCGGCGTCGCCGGTGCGGCGATCATGCTCGGCCGCGCGCTGCAGAACCTTCCGTCGATGGCAGCACGCGCGCACACGACCACCAGTGCATTGTTGGCGACCGACTTCGGCGCGCAGCTGCTCGTCGGTTGCGCGGTGCTCGCACTCGGCGGGCTGATCCTGGCGAGCGTCAGGCTGCCCATTGGCTGGCTGCTTGGCGCGATCGGGCTCGTCGTCGGCACCCTTCGCGGCGCGCTGGTCGGACGATGGGCGCAGTTGATCAACCCGATGCACAAGCTCTCGGCGGGGCTCTGGATCGGGACGCTGCTCGTCATCGTCATCGTCGGGCTTTCCCTCGCGCTGCATGGTGACACGCCGGCCGAGCGACGCGGACCGATCGCCGCCGCGCTGATCAACAGCTTCTCGCCGCTGGCCCTGGCCTGCGGCGGGTTTGTCGTGGTGTTCGGGCTCATCACCGCATGGACGCACCTCAATCCACTGTCGTCGCTCTGGACGACGCCGTATGGCTGGGCGCTGATGACGAAGCTCGTCGTTGTCGCGCTGGTGTTCGCGCTGGGCGGCTGGAACTGGCGTCGCGTCCGGCCAACGTTAGGCAGCGAGACCGGTGCCTACGCTGTTCGCCGCTCGGCGAGCGGCGAGCTGGTGGCCGCGGGGATCGTGCTGCTGATCACGGCGATTCTCGTCAGCCTGCCGTCGCCGCGGCGCCCGGGTGGGCCCGGTGGTCCACCTGGGGCTCCGCCGGCCGCCGCGCCCGCCGCGCCGGGCAACTGATGGACGACGGCACCACGCTTCTCGACGTCTTCACCGCGCGGGTTTCGCGACATCCCGACCGGCTCGCGCTCGAAGAGCTTGCGGCAGGCGGTGCGCGCCGTGACGTCCGGCTCACCTGGCGTGACTGGCACGAGCTGTCGAGCCGCGTCGCACGCGCCCTGCTCCGCGACGGCGTGCAGCCCGGCGACGCGGTCGCCATCGTCGCCGGCAATCGCAACATCTGGCCGATCGCCGACGTCGGAGTGTTGATGGCCGGCGGAGTGAGCGTCGGCGTCGACCCGGCGAGCCCGGTCGAGCAGGTCGTCGCGCAGCTCAGTGATTGCAGCGCGGTCGCGGCGATCGTCGACAGCACCGAGCACCTCGCGCAGCTGTTCGAGGCGCGCGGTGAACTTCCCGCACTCCAGCTGATCGTGTGCGAAGATGGCCCATCGAACGGCGCCCGGTGGTGGGGGGAGTGGCTCGGCGACGCAATGGCTGGCGGCGCTCCACTGCCGCGCGCCACTCCCGACGACATCGCGCTCCTCATCTATCCAGGCGGCGCAGCAGCTGAGCCGCGGGGTGCGCGCATCTCGCATCGTTATCTCTCGGCGAGCACGGCATCGCTGCGCACCGTGGTCGGCCTCGGTGATTCCGATCGTTCGTTGAGCTTCCTCCCGTATTGCGATGCACGTGAACGTGTCTTCGGACTCTACACGCAAATCCTCTGCGGGATGTCGATCGGTCATGTCGAACGGCGCGAGAAGATCGAGTCCGCGGCCCGTGCCTTCGAGCCGACGTTCTTCAGCGGCCGGCCGGAGCAGTTCGCCGGGCTGCACGAGTCGATGCTCGCCCACCATCGCGCGTTAGGCGACGCCGACCGGGATCGCTGGGATGAAGCGATGACGCTCGGTCGTGAGCGGGCGACCCTTCGCCAGCGCAACGAGCGCGTCCCCGACCTGCTCGAAGCACGTTGGCGTCTCGCCAGCGCCGGCTGTCGCAACGCGCTATCGCGGCTACTCGGTGGCCGCGTGCGCCTGGCGACCGTGGCTGGCGCCGGTCTGCCCGCCGACACCGCCGATTACCTCGACGCGGCGGGCCTGACCGTCCTTGCCAGCTACGGCCAGGCGGAGCATCTCTGCATCGCCATGCACCGGCCCGACGATTACGACGCGACGACCGCCGGGCCGCCGATGCCGGGAACGGAGCTGCGAATCGCCGATGACGGCGAGCTGCTGGTCCGCCGCGGGGCGCTGACCTTTGCCGGGTATCACGAAAAGCCTAACGCGAGCCGCGCCGCGTTCACCGCTGACGGCCTCTGGCTGAAGACCGGTGATACCGCCGAGCTCGCACCCACTGGTCGCCTCCGCCTGACCGGTCAGAAGCACCGGGCGGTCGACGCCTGACGATTCCTGCCTAACGCTTGACGCCTGACGCCTCCCGCCTAACGCCCGTTGGCGCCGAGGCTGATGCCCCCCGTCAGCAACCGCCCCCCCACCAACGTCGCAATCTCCTTCCCGGCGCGCTGCACCACGCTCGCGACGTCGCCGAGCAGGCCGCTGATTTCCACCACCCAGTCGCCGGTCGACCGCGTCGGGAGGTCGCCCTTCAGCGACGTCATGATCCGCCCGCGCAGCCGCAGCGCGATCGGACCGGCGAATTCGATCGCGTTGAAATGCGGATCGTAGCGCGTGCCCAAACCTTCGATCAGCGATGCGGTGCGCGCGAAGTACACCAGGTCGCTCGGCAGCACGATCGGGGCGTCGAACAGCTCGGCGAGCACGCGATCGGCGAGCAGCCGCTCGAGACGCTCGCGGGTGATCGAACGCTCGCCGGCAATCAGCAGGAGCTTGCGCACCAGCTCGACGACCACCGCGCGGTCGGAGCCCGGGAGCAGCACGCCTAACGATTCGAACCCGCCAACGATCCCGTCGACGTCGCCGCGGATCGCCGCGAACACCGTCTCGACGAGCCGCAGCCGCTGCTCGCGGGGGACGCGCACCGCCATCCCGAAGTCGAGCAGCACGAGTCGCCCATCGGGCGCGACCATCAGGTTGCCCGGATGCGGATCGGCGTGAAAGAGCCCATCGATCAGCATCATCTGGATGTACATCTCCATTACGGTCGCGACCACCTCGTTGCCGCGCACACGTCCCGACGCGACCCAGTCGGCGAGCATGTCGATGCGGCGCCCGTCCACGTACTCGAGCACGAGCACCCGCTGCCGCGTCATCTCGTGGTGGACCGCAGGGACGATCACCCGACTGTTTCCCGCGAAGTTGGCCCGGATCTCGTCGGCGACCGCGGCCTCCTTCCGGAAATCGAGCTCGTCGCCGACGCGCACCGCGAACTCGCCGATCGCCCCCTGCAGCGCGAGTACATGCCGGTTCGGCCACCGTCTGGCCACCGCGGCGAGAATACGCGACGATGCATGAACATCGATCGCCACCATTTCCTCGACGCGCGGGCGCAGTACCTTCACGACGACTTCCACACCGCCGAGACTCGCTCGATGCACCTGCCCGAGCGATGCCGCGGCGATCGGAACGCGATCGAATCGCTCGAACAGCGTCTCGAGCGGCGCACCGTAGCTTTCGTTGATCGTGCGCTCGATCGCCTCGTACGGGACGGGTGGCACCTGATCGTGCAGTGTACCGAGTGCGGAGAGGTACGGCTCGGGGACGAGGTCGGCGCGCGCACCGATCACCTGCGCCAGCTTGACGAAGGTCGGGCCGAGGGCGGCGATCAGCGCGACCAGTCGGTCGGCGCGGCGCTGGTGGAAGAGATGCGAGCGGACGAGCGGGTTGCCTGCTACGATCCAGCGCCGCCGATCGCGCAGAAACGAGAGGACGAAGGGCAGGAGGCGGAGCGAGACGACGAATGCGCGCATGATCCTTGAAAGATAGCGACCATCACATGGCACTCACTCATCTGTTCTTCGACATCGGCGGTGTCCTCGGCAGCAATGGCTGGGACCACGAGCAGCGCGCGCGCGCCGACGACCGCTTCGCACTCGGCCCCGAGTTCGAGGCGCGCCACCAGGAGCTGGTTGGCGACTGGGAAATCGGCCGCCTGACGCTCGACGAATATCTCGACAGCGCGGTCTTCTTTGCGCCACGCTCCTTCACGAAGGCGGAGTTCACCGCCTTCATGTTCGACGAGAGCGAGCCGTTCGTCGGAACGATCGCCATCGTCGGCGAGGTTGCGGTGCGCGGGAAGGTGACGCTCATGACGCTCAACAACGAGGCGGATGAGCTCAACCGGCACCGGATCGCGAAGTTCGGTCTCGAAGGATTGTTCTCCGCCTTTCTGTCGTCCTGCTGGCTCGGGGTGCGCAAGCCGTCGCGGATGATCTTCGAGCGCGCACTGGCGATCGCCGGTGCGGAAGCGGCCAACGTGCTGTTCATCGACGACCGCCAGCAGAATCTCGTTCCCGCCGCGGCAGCGGGCTGGGAGACGCACCACTTCATCGACGCGGCCGGGCTTCGCCGCGATCTCGAAGAATGGGGAATTCTCTGACGCACGCCGCCGACTCGCTACGACGGCGCTGGCGCGCGACTGCGATCGCGCTTGTCACGCTCCTCGCGATCGTGCCTAACGCGTGCGTCGTCGTCAGTGGCGATGCAAACGATTCGTCGGCCGCGGCGGTCGCGGTGGTCGACCTCGACAGCGCGAACCGCGCCGACAGGGCGCCAGCCGATTCGGCGGCGACCGCGCGCGCCGCGATGCAACTCGCCCGCGACTCGGCCGCGGTGCAGCGGATGAGCGACTCGGTGCGCAAGGCGATGGCGATGGACTCGATCGCCCCGATCACCCCCGACGAGGTCGCGGCGGTGGCACCGCGAATCGACGATCGGCCCGGTCGGCGCGACCTGGCCCCCGTCGCAGCCACGCCCGTCGAGATCGCAGCGTTAGGCGCGGCGCTGATGATCCCGGTGCAGGGGATACCGGCCTCCGCCCTCCGCGACAGCTACAGCGAGCCGCGCGGCGGCGGTGCGCGCAGCCATCAGGCGATCGACATCCCGGCGCCCCGCGGGACACCGGTGCTCTCGGCCACCGATGGCCACGTGCTGCGGAAATATTCGAGCAAGGACGGCGGCCTGATGATCTACGCCGCTGACGCCGGTGAGAAATTCATCCTCATGTATGCGCATCTCGACCGCTACGCCGACGGACTCACCGACAGCCTGACGCTGCGAAAGGGGGAGATCATCGGCTACGTCGGCACCACCGGCAACGCCCCGCCTGACGTGCCACACCTGCACTTCGCGCTGGCCCGCGCCGCCGACATCCGCGACTGGTGGAAGGGAACGCCGATCAACCCGTTCCCGCTGCTGGCCGCGCACGGCAGGTGAGCGTTGAGCCCCGCGTGAACTGCTGTTGAACCGCGCGTAACCACGGCCCGGGTCGTTCGTTGTGCTGTCAGCATCCCGGCAGAGGCGTGGTTGTCTGGGGAGGCACCGAGGTCTGGAGACACCGAGGACTGCTCTTCGAGCGACCACCGCTCCGGCCTGGCCGTGAACTGCATTGGGGCAAGCGGGGCAAGACGATCTCGCCTACTTACCCCCCACCAGTTCGACCATGGTGCGAAAAACTCAGCTTCACGGGCAGTCCTCGGTGTCTCGGTAGTACTCGGTGATCTCCCCAGGCAGCAGTTGCACCATCTCCCCTGCTCACTCAGCCGTCATTCGCCAAACGACGTCAAACGTAAGGCAGCAGCGCCGCTGCCTAACGGAGCAACTTCATCGCCGAGCGGCCTTCCTGTTCGAGCTGGGCGATGGTGCACTGGCGCGGGGCCTTGTCGGGACGCCAGCGGAGGAACGACGTTCCGTGCCGGAAGCGCCCGCCGGAGAAATGATCGTAGCGCACCTCGAGCACGAGCTTCGGCGCCAGGGGCTGCCATTCGCTGCTGCGCTCAGTGCTCCATCGGCTCGGCCCGCCCGGCGCCTGGCCGGTGAACCCCGGTGCCTTGACCAGCTTCTCGAGCTTCGCGGTCAGTGGCTTTTTCTCGTCGGCCGGGATGTTCGAGGTGAAACCGACGTGGTGCAGCAGGCCACCGTCGTCGTAGAGGCCGAGCAGCAGCGAGCCGACGACCTTTCCCTTCGATGCGTAGCGAAAGCCGCCGACCACGCATTCGGCGGTGCGATGGTGTTTCATCTTCTCCATCCCCACACGCGTGCCGCTCTGGTACGGAAGGTCGAGCCGCTTCGCGATGACACCGTCGAGCCCACCGCCCACCGAGCGAAACCACTTCTTCACCGTCGCCATCGACGATGTCGATGGCGACAGGCGAAGCCGACCACCCTTTGTGACGAGCGGCGTCATGAACGCCTCGAGCGCGTTGCGCCGCTCGTCGCGCGTCAGGCCGGTGAGCGACTTGCCGCGGGCGTCGACGAGCAGGTCGAAGGCGATGAAGGTGGCCGGGTGCGAAGCGGCCAGCATCTCGACGCGGCTCTTCGCCGGGTGGATGCGCTGCAGCAACTGGTCGAAGTCGATCGCGCCGTCGACGGTCACGACGATCTCACCGTCGAGCACGAAGCGCTTCGCCTTCAGCGACTGCAGTAGCGCGACGACGTCGGGGAAATAGCGGGCGAGCGGTTTCCCCGCCTTCGACATCAGCTCCACCTTGTCGCCGTCGCGAAAGGCGAGACAGCGGAAACCATCCCACTTCGGCTCGTACTGCCATTGCTTGCCGGTGGGCAGCGCCTCGACGAGGCGCGCTTCCATCGGCGGATAGCTCCGCGGAATCGGAAGACTCATCGGATCCGTTCCAGCTGTGTGGGACGCTTGCCGCTCGCTGCGCCCTCGATCGGGATGTACTCGAGTGCCGTGCCTTGCCGGCTATTCGCCGGTCGCGACGTCAGTGGCCGGCGATCGGGACGATGCGCGCGAGCATGACACGCGCTTCGTTGCGCTCGTCGTCGGCGAACAGCTCGTGTGCCTTGGCGGCGCGATACGAGGCGAGCACTTCGTCGCACAGTTCACGCAGGTGGTGACGGGTGCGACGATTGTCAGGAACGGCGCGCGGCCCGTTGCTGCTTCCGTCGGCAGGCGAAACGATGAGTATGGACATCGGTGTGCGATTCGGTTGATGAGCGTTCGAAGGCAATCGAGCACGCCGGCCCCGGCGCGCTGGTGGCGCCGATGTAAGGCACGCCGCGTGCCGCTCCGCATTCCCCCATCCTGCGGCTCGCGGGAACGCCCGACAGTCGCGTTACATTCAACCGCCTGATGGCAGACACCGCGAACAGTTCGTCCAACCGCGCCCGCAGCAGCACCGCACCGGCACCGCGCCCGGGACGTTTCGGCCAGCGGTTTCTCACCTACCAGATCGCGGCCTGGCTGACGCTGCTCGCGCTGACCATCAGGCGCCCGCTCGCGACAATTGGCGTGCTGCTGCTCTGCGCGTACGTGACGGTTCCGGCGGTACTCCTTTTCCGCTGGCGCGGCTGGCCGTTCTATCCCCGCGCGTTGTTCCGGATCCTTGTCGTGCGCGCCGTGATCTACGCGCAACTCCTGCTGCCGATCGTGTCAGGCGCCGCGCTGCTCGGCATTGCCGCTGGCGCGCTGGTCCACGCGCCGCTGGCCGGTGGACGATGGGCCGCTGCCGTCGCATTCGCGCTCGCCGCGATCATCCTGATTGCCGGCTACATCGGGTCGCTCACCCTCGCCGTACGCGAGATCGAGGCGTGCATCGAGTCGCTCCCCGAGGGACTCGACGGGCTGCGCATCGTGCAGATCTCCGATCTCCACGTCGGACCGCAGACCCCGCGCTGGTTTCTCGCGCGCGTGCGTCGGGCAGTGGACGCGCTCCGCGCCGACCTGATCGCCGCGACCGGTGACCTGATCGACGACCGCTCGGAGGACGTCGTGCACTACGCCGCTGCGTTCGGATCGTTGCGCGCGCCGCTCGGCGTCTTCGCGATCGCGGGGAATCACGACGTGTACGCCGGTCTGGAGGCCGTCGAGCGCGAGCTGCGCGGCCAGACCGGGATGATCGTGCTGGTGAACGAGTCGCGCGTCGTCGAGCGAAACGGCGCGCGCCTAACGGTAGCCGGTGTCGGCGACCCGGCCGGTCGCGGGCGGCGACCCGGTGGCGGTGGGATGTCGCGCGTCGCGCCCGACGTCCCGCGGGCCCTCTCCGCCGCGCCGCGCGACGTGCCGGTGCTGGCGCTCGCCCACAACCCCGCGCTCTGGCCCGAGCTCGCCGCGGCCGGCGTCGCCCTCACGCTCAGCGGACACACACACTGGGGACAGTTCGCCCTTCCCGGCTTCGGCTGGAGCCTGGTCACCCCGTTCCTGAAGCACGCGATGGGCGCGTATCGTGAGGGCACGTCGCTGCTCTACGTCCATCCGGGAACGGGCTACTGGGGAATACCATTCCGGATCGGCGCCCGGCCCGCGGTCACGGCGATCGTGCTCCGGCGTTCCACCGAAACCGCCATCGTCGAATGACCACACCAGCAATCCATCACGACGCCGCGCAATCCCGATTCGCGACCAGCACCGACGCCGGCGAGGCGGTGCTCGAGTATATCCGCAACGGACAGCGCATCACCTTCACCCACACCGGCGTCCCCCCCGAGGCGGAGGGAAGGGGAGTGGGAAGCGCACTCGCCAAGGTGGGACTGGACTACGCCCGCAGCGAAGGCCTGCGTGTCCGGGCGGCCTGTCCGTTCGTCGCCGCCTTCGTGAAAAACCATCCGGAGTATCAGGACCTCATCGAAGCGCGTTAGCGCCGCGTCACGCAGCGATGCTGTAGCGAGCCGAGCACTGTCGCGTGTACGCTTCTTGCCCCCTGTCACCGGGCTGGACCCACCAACCCCGGATCCCCGCAGGAGGTACGAAATGCTCAGCACCCGAATGAATCGCCTTGCCCTGGTCGGCGGCGCCCTCGCGATGATGGCGTGCGCGAAGGAGAAGAGCACGACCACCGACAGCGCGGCTGGCGCGATGACTCCGACCGACTCGTCGGCGATGATGGCGAACAAGCCCGCCGCCACTCCCGCGATGGCCGACGCGAACATCGTAGCCTATCTCGATGCCGTGAACATGGCCGACAGCTCCGGCGGCAAGGTCGCGTCGACGAAGGGGACGAACAAGGCGGTACGCGATTACGGGATGATGATGGTGCGCGACCACCACGCATGGCGCATGGACGGAATGGCGCTGGCGAAGAAGGAGAACATCACCCCGGCGCCCGCCGCCAGCGACACGACGAAGCAGATGGCCGAGCACATGATGTCGTCGATGGCATCAATGGCCAAGGGAGCCGCGTGGGACAAGGCGTACATCGACGCTGAAGTTGCCGATCATCAGGAAGTGCTCAACAACGCAAAGGCAGCGCACGATGAGACCCAGAACGCTGCGCTCAAGGCGTTGATCGAGAAGGCGACCCCCGGCGTCCAGAAGCACCTCGATCGGGCGAAGGACATCCAGAAGATGCTGACTCCGGCGACCTGACCGCGGCGCGCCGACCATCACGTTACGCATGTCGAGCGTGGAGCCCGTCGACGGATGATCAGCACCGTGCTGCTCGACGTCGACGGGACCCTGATCGACAGCAACGAGGCGCATGCCCGGGCATGGGCCGACACCTTGCGCGCGCACGGCTGGAACGAGGTGACTTGGCAGGCGATCCTCCCGCTGATCGGGATGGGTGGTGACAAGCTCCTGCCGAAGGTCATCGGGATCGAGGCCGACTCGGCGCGCGGCAAGGCGTTGAGCACCGAGCGCAGCGAGCATTTCCTCACCGCGTATGCGCCGACCATCCGCGCCTTCCCGAAGACGCGGGAGTTGCTCGAGATCTTTCGCGATCGCGGCTTGAAGCGCGTGATCGCGACCTCGGCCGGTGAAGACGAACTGGCCGTATTGCTCGAGCGCGCCGGGGTGGCCGACCTGATCACCCGCGCGACGACCAGCGACGACGCAAAGGGCAAGTCCAAGCCCGATCCGAACATCATTCTCGCCGCGCTGGCCAAGGCGCATTCGGCACCCGGCGACGCGATCATGATCGGCGACACGCCCTACGACGTCGAGGCCGCGCGAAAGGCTGGCGTCGGCACGATTGCGCTCCGCTGCGGCGGCTGGGGCGACGAGCCCCTGGGCGGCGCGCTGGCGATTTACGCCAACCCGGCGGAGCTGCTGGCCCGCCTCGATGACTCGCCGTTAGGCGACAAGAGCAGCTACTAGCCATTAGCGGTCAGCCATTAGCGGTACACGCTGCTCGGCGGCGCTCGGTGTCGCAACGCCCGCCGTTGCTCAACGCCAACGGCTGAAGGCTGACGGCTTCGGACTTATCGATATGAGAGGAGCACGCTGGCACGGCGACTGCCTTATAACGGGGAGGATTCACCCAGACGGACAACCCGAAGGCGGAGGAGCAGCACATGGACAGCTTCGAGAAGAGCGAACGCGGCGACAAGACGATCGGCAGTTCGCATAGCGACGCGAATCGCGATCCGATCAGCGGCGCGCCGGGTGCGCATCCCGTAGGGACAGGGCTTGGCGCTGGGGGCGGCGCGGCGGCCGGCGCGGCGATCGGCGCGATCGGGGGGCCGGTCGGTGCGCTGGTCGGCGGTGCGATCGGCGCGGTGGCCGGCGGTCTCGCCGGAAAGGGCGCGGCCGAAGCAATCAATCCGACCATCGAAGACGGATTCTGGCGCGAGAACTACGCAAAGCGCTCCTACGCCGCCGCCGATCGCGGCTACGAGTACTACCAGCCCGCCTACAAGTACGGCTGGGAATCCCGCGCCAGGCATGGCGGCAAGGAATTCGATTCCGTGGTCGGCGACCTGCAGAAGGGCTGGGACAAGGCGCGCGGTGCCTCGAAGATGGAATGGAACGAAGCGCGCAGCCCTGTAAGCGACGCCTGGCACCGCACCTAGCGGCCGTCCCTGACCGTCAGGCCGATCGCCCACCGTTAGGCGGGCGGAAGCGCCAGCAGGGCAGCAGTCAGCGAGCGGCATCGAGGGTGGACCCCGCGATGCCGTTTCGCCGTTTTTCCGGTTCGTTCATCGAGCACGCCCCATCTCCTACTCTCGTTACCCCGTTCCTTGCTGTTTCGAGTCCGTCGTGCATCCCGCCCCCGTCATAAACAGATGGAGTATGTAAGTACCTACTTGCTTGAATCGCCCGCCGGTAGTAGCATTCGCGCCATGGACAGCCGAACAAAGATCCTCGACGCGGCGCAGCGCGTCTACGCCGAGCACGGGTTCCGCGGCGCGACGACCCGTCGCATCGCCGAGACAGCCGGGGTCAACGAAGTCACCATCTTCCGGATCTTCGGCAGCAAGGAGTCGCTCCTCGAGCAGGCCGTCAGGCCTAACGCGGCACGGCGCGAGGTCTGCGTCCTCACTGACCAACCGGTCGATCCCGAGGCCGAGCTCACCGCCTGGGTCAGTGCCCAACTCGAGTTCCTCCGCGGGCGACGCTCGCTGATCCGGCGGACGATGAGCGAGATCGAGGAGCGGCCGCAACTCCTCGAGTGCATTCGCGAAGGGCCACAGTGCGCGCACCGCGAGCTCAAGCGCTACCTCTCGGCACTCGTCAAGCGGCGCTGGATCGACGTCAAGACCGACATCGATACCGGGATCGCGATGCTGATGGGCGCCATCTTCAGCGACGCCATGGGCCGCGAGATGATGCCCGAGAACTTCCCGCGCCCGGTCGCCACTGCCGGCTGCGCCTATGCCCGCTTCTTCCTCCGCGCCGCCGGACTGCGAAAACCGCACCCCGCAAAGGCGTCAGCAACCGCAGCGGACGCGCCTAACGGCCGCCGGACCACGAACAAACCAGGCATCACCACTCGATGACACAGAGATTCCCCCCGCACCGCTGGCTGTCCGTCGCCACCGCCACCGCCACCGCCACCGCGCTGCTCGGCGCCGTGCTCGGCGTCGCTCCAGCGCTCGCCGCGCAGGCAACCGCGGCCACGCCGACCGCAACGCCCGCCGCGCGCCCGCTCGCCCTCGATGAAGCGCTCCGCATCGCCGAGGAGCGAAGCGAAGGTGTGCGCATCGCGCGCGCTGGCGTGCTCCGCGCCCGCGGGCAACAGTTCCAGGCACGCAGCCAGTATCTCCCGCAGTTCAATGGCTCGGTCGCCTTCGTCAAGACGATCCAGTCCCAGTTCGACGCGCTGTCGAAACTGGGCGGCGGAGGTCGAGACACCAGCTCGAACAGCCTCGCCAACAGCCCGATCGCCAAGATCTTTGCCGCGCGGCAAACGCTGACGCTCGGCGTCAACGGGCAGTGGAACCTCTTCGCCGGCGGACGGCTGCTCGCCGCCAATCGCATCGCCGGCGCCGCTCGCCGCTCCGCCGAGATCGGGCTGGCCAGCGCGCTGGCCTCCCTCAAGCTGCAGGTGACCGAGGCCTACTACGACGCCGGCCTCGCCGACCAGCTGGCGACCATCGCCGACTCGTCGCTCGCGCAAAGCGAGCGCACGCTCACGCAGGTGACACTGGCGAAGAACGTCGGCAACACATCGGAGTTCGAGCTGCTCCGCGCGCAGGTCACCCGTGACAACCAGCGCCCATCCGTCATCCAGCGCCGCACGCAGCGCGACATCGCGCTGCTCCGGCTCAAGCAGCTGCTCGACATTCCCGCCGACGAGCCGATCGCCCTCGCCAGCGCGCTCACCGACAGCACGATCGCCGGCGTCGCCATGGCCGACGTCGCGCTGCCTGACGCGCAACTCGCCGACACCAGCGCCGACGGTCGTGCCCAGGTTCGCCAGGTCGCCGAAGCGGTGACCGTGCAGCGAAACCAGTTCCGGATCGCCCGCGCCCAGCGGCTGCCCGCGCTGTCGCTCAGCACGCAGTACGGAAAGATCGCCTACCCGACGGCCGGCATTCCCGCCTTCAATGCCTTCTATCCGAATTGGACGGTCACCGCGACTGTGTCGGTGCCACTGTTCACGGGCGGCCGGATCACCGGCGACGAGATGGTGGCCCGCGCGAACCTCACCGAGGCGCGCGAGAACTATCAGCAGACGAAGGAGCTCGCCGCGCTCGATGCACGCTCGGCGACCGCCGATCTCGAGCAGGCGGTCGCTGCCTGGCGCGCCAGTTCGGGAACGTCGGAGCAGGC
This sequence comes from Gemmatimonadaceae bacterium, assembly GCA_046593895.1. Lineage (GTDB taxonomy): Bacteria > Gemmatimonadota > Gemmatimonadetes > Gemmatimonadales > Gemmatimonadaceae > JABFXC01. Next base: position 30,824 of record JBKJQR010000279.1, read on the forward strand.
GGCAAAGGCGTACCGCATCGCCGAGGTGCGCTACCGCGAAGGGATCTCGACGCAGCTCGAGCTCGCCGAGTCGCGACTGCTGCTCGAGCAGGCGGCCGCCAACCGGGCGAGCGCGGCGCGCAACCTCAAGGTCGCGCAGGTCCGCCTCGCGCTCATTCGCGACCTGCCGTTAGGCACGGTGCAGGGAACGAGTGCCGGGGCGGGCAGCAGCAGCGGTCAACCACAGGCGCAGCAATCATCGTCGCAGGCGCAGGGCGCGCGCGGCGCGAACACTACGAACTCGACCGGGGGACAGCAGGAATGATCACGAAGAGGATTGTGTCGCACCGCGCGGCGATCGGATTGCTGCTGTTCGCCGGCTCGCTCGCCACCACCGCCGCCTGCAAGAAGAAGGACGCGTCGGCCGAGACACTCGGCGCCGAGAAGGCGATCGTCATCGGCCCGCAGGAGATCACGGTCATCAGCGAGCGCCGCATCGAGACCGGACCTTCGATGTCCGGCTCGCTCGCCCCCGATCGCGATGCGACGATCCGCGCCGAGGTGAGTGGTGCAGTGCTCCAGACCTACGTCGATCAGGGCACGCGCGTAAGCGCGGGCACTGTGCTCGCCCGCCTCGACGACACCGCGATCCGCGACGCGTTTCTCTCGGCGCGTTCAGGTGTGACCTCGGCGCAGACCTCGGCCGATGTCGCGAAGCGTGAGCCCGAGCGCGCGCAGAAGCTCGTCGCTGCCGGCGCGATCGCCGACCGCGACGTCGAGAACGCAAGGCGCGCCAGCATCGCCGCCGAGTCACAGCTGGCCGACGCGCGGGCCCGTTTCTCGGCGGCCGAACAGCAGCTCGCGAAGACGACCATCAGGGCGCCGTTCGCCGGCGTGGTCAGCGTGCGTTCGGTGAGCGCGGGCGATCTCGCGTCGCCGGGCGCGCCGCTGTTCACCGTCGTCGATCCGACGAGCATGCGGCTCGAGGGGTCCGTGCCCGCCGAGCAGGTCTCCTCCGTACGGTTAGGCATGCCGGTCACCTTCACCGTACAGGGTTATCCCGGCCGGTCGTTCACCGGGCACATCACCCGCATCAACCCGGTCGCCGACCCGACGACGCGACAGGTGCGCATCCTCGCCTCGATCCCCAACGATGGCAATGCGCTCGTCGGCGGACTGTTCGCCGACGGACACGTCGCCAGCGAGGCGCGGACGGGCATCATCATTCCGGCGAGCGCGGTCAACCAGCATGACTTCGTGCCGACGGTGACGCGCATCCGCCAGGGCCGCACCGAGAAGGCCGCGGTCGGGATCGGACTGCAGGACAGCGGCAACGAAACAATCGAGATCACAAAGGGGTTGGCTGTCGGCGACACGGTCCTCGTCGGTGGCGCGCAGGGAATCGCGCCGAACACGGTGATCCAGGTGCGCGCGATCAGCGACCAGCCCTCGCAGTCGGAGTGAGATAACCATGTTCATCTCGGATTTTGCGATCAAGCGGCCACTCGTCACCATCGTGGCGATGGTGGCGCTGGTCATCTTCGGCATCTTCGCGCTGCTCAAGCTGAAGACCGACGAATTCCCGGAAGTGGTGCCGCCGCTCGCCTCGGTCGGCCTGATCTATCCCGGCGCCTCGCCTGACGGTGTCGAGAAGGAAGTGCTCGATCCCGTCGAGGAGGCGATCACCGCGATCAGCGGCGTGAAGACGGTGCATGGCAAGGCCTACGACGGCTACGGCTTCGTCATCATCGAGTTCACCTTTGGCACGAACATGAGCGACGCAACGCAGGAGATCCGCGACAAGATCTCCTCCATTCGCGCCGACCTGCCCGTCGAGCTGAAGGAACCGGTCATCACGAAGGTGAGCGACACCGATCGGCCGATCGTCTCGCTCGCCCTGACGTCGTCGAACCTGACGCAGGCCGATCTCACCAGGCTCGCCGACCCGAAGATCACGCGCGAGCTCCGATCGTTAGGCGGTGTCGCCGAGGTGCAGGTGTTCGGCAAGGTGGAGCGCGAGATGACAGTCGAGCTGCAGCCCGACCGGCTCCAGTCGGCGGGAGTGAGCGTCGCCCAGGTCGTGCAATCGCTGCAGGCGCAGAACCTGGCGACACCAGTCGGCCGCGTCACCGGCGCCCTCGACGAGCGCTCGATCCGTCTCAAGGGTCGGCTCCAGAACGCCGAGGACTTCATGCAGATGGTCGTCGCCGAGCGCGGTGGACAGCTCGTCCGCCTCGGCCAGGTGGCTGTTGCCCGCGACGGGACGGCGGAACCACGTTCGCTCGCCCTCTACAACAACACCGACGCGGTCGGCATCGAGATCAAGAAGTCGCCCGGCTACAGCACGACCGATGTGAGCGACCGCATTCGCGCCAAGGTCGGCGACCTGCAGAAGGGACTGCCGAAGGGCACCGAGATCAAGGTCGTAAAGGACGCCGGCGTCAAGGTGACGGCCGCGGTGAGGAACGTCGAGGAAGCGCTGATCGAGGGCGCGCTGCTGACGGTTCTCGTCGTCTTCCTCTTCCTCAATTCCTGGCGCTCGACGGTGATCACCGGGCTCGCACTCCCGGTGTCGGTGCTGGCGAGCTTCATCATGGTGCTCGTGCTCGGCTTCAAGCTCGAGACGATGTCGCTGTTAGGCCTGTCGCTGGCGATCGGGATATTGATCGACGACGCCATCGTGGTCCGCGAGAACATCGTCAGGCACGTCGAGATGGGGAAGGATCATTTGCGGGCGGCGCACGAGGGCACCGACGAGATCGGGCTCGCCGTCGCGGCGACGACCTTCTCGATCCTCGCCGTGTTCGTCCCGATCGGCTTCATGCCCGGTGTCGGGGGACAGTGGTTCAAGCCGTTCGCCCTGACGATTGCCAGCTCGGTGCTCGTCTCGCTGTTCGTCTCCTTCTCGCTCGACCCGATGCTTTCGGCGTACTGGCCCGATCCGCACCGGCCGGAAGACCAGAAGTGGTGGATCACGAAGAAGCTCGACCAGTTCAACCACTGGTTCAACCGTCAGGCACAGAATTACAAGAAGGTGATTGCCTGGGCGCTCGATCACCGCGCGGCGATGATGGTGATCGCAATCGGTACTTTTCTCGCGTCATTCACGATTCCGAGCAAGGGGTTGACCGGGCTCGCGGTCGCGCTGCTGCTGCTGGCGATTGTCGTCTGGGCAATGGTGCATCGCGGGCTGGCGCAGCCTGTCCGGGTAGTGGTGGGCGTGCTTGGCGCAATTGCGTTCTTCGTCGCGCCGCGGATGATTCCGCAATCGGCATCCTTCCGCAACGTCGGCTTCGGATTCTTCCCGGTCGACGACCGCGGAGAGTTCATCATCGCGATCGAGACACCGGCTGGCTCGAACCTCGAGTACACCCGGCAGAAAGCCGCCGAGATCGATCGCGTCGTCAAGCGGCACAAGGAAGTCCGCTACACCTACGCAACGTTAGGCGATGCCGCATCCGGCTCGGTGGACGTCGGCAACATGTATGTCCGCACGGTCCCGCGCGGCGAGCGGAGCAAGAGCATCGAGACGATCGCCGGCGAGTTGCGCGGCGAGTTGCGCACGATCGCCGGCGTTACGCCGTCGGTGTTCACCACCGACTTCGGCGGCGGCCGGAAGCAGCTCCAGTTCCAGCTCCGCGGCGGCGACATCGCGACGCTCACCCGGGCCGCCGACCTCGTCATGGCTGAGGTGAACAAGGTGCCCGGCGCGGTCGATGTCGGCCTGTCGACGAAGGGACAGAAGCCGGAGCTGACGGTCGAGCTCAATCGCGGCGTCGCCGGAACGTTAGGGATCACTGCCGGGCAAGTCGCCCAGTCGCTGCGCCCGGCGTTCGCCGGGATCGACGCTGGCGACTGGGTCGATCCGACCGGCGAGACCCGCAACGTCGAGGTCCGTCTCGCGCCCGAGGCGCGACGCAACATCGCCAACCTCGAGCAACTCCCACTGGTCATGCAGGGACCGGCCGGCGCGCCGACCACCATCCCGCTCGGGCAGGTCGCGTCGATCGAGCGCGGCACCGGTCCGGCGATCATCGACCACCTCGATCGCGATCTCGTGGTCACGGTCGAGGCGAACACCGCCGGCCGAGCGAGCGGCGACGTCGTTGCCGACATCATGAAGCGGCTCGCCAAGGTCGCGCTTCCCGGCGGCGTTCGGGTGACCATTGGCGGCGAGTCGAAGGACCAGAATGAGGTATTCGGGCAGATCTTCACCGCGTTAGGCACGGCCGTGCTGCTGATGTACCTGATCCTCGTCCTCCAGTTCGGCTCGTTCGTCGATCCGCTGGCGATTCTCGTCTCGCTGCCACTGTCGCTGATCGGCGTGATGCTGTCGCTGTCGATCGCCGGCCAGACGATCAACATCATGAGCATGATCGCGATCATCCTGCTCGCCGGCATCGTCGCCAAGAACGCCATCCTCCTCATCGACTTCGCCAAGTGGGCGCGGGAGAAAGCCGGGATGCCGCTCCGCGAGGCACTGATCGAGGCCGGGGCGATCCGCTTGCGCCCGATCCTGATGACCACCTTCGCCCTCATCGCCGGGATGATCCCGGTCGCCCTCGGCCGCGGCGAGGGGGCCCAGTTCCGGCAACCGTTAGGCGTGGCCGTCATCGGCGGCGTGCTGACTTCGACCATGCTCACCCTGATCGTCATCCCGACGGTCTACGAGATCATGGACGACATGCGGGAGAAGGTTGCGCACCTGTTCGGCCGCAAGCCGTCGCAGAAGACCGCCGAGCATCGGATCCCGGTCACCGGCACGGCCGCGCTTGGCGAGTCGGGCGACTGACCGCACGATCGGGGCGGATGATCTCCCCGACCCCGGCGCCAACATTTCGGGGGCTTGTGGGTAATTTGACGGGGGCCGGCGATGACCGCCGGCCCCCGTCGTCTTCGCCACCCGCCCATGCGACCCACGCTTCGCTCGCTCGCACCCGCCGCCGCCGCCGCACTGCTCGCTGGCTGTGCCAGCTTCGGCTCGATGTTTCCCTCGCACGAGGATGTCTTCACCCCGATCGGGCCGACCGTTGGCGTGGCACGCATCGAGGGGAAGGACACCAGCTGGGCGCTCACCGGTCCCGGCTACGAGTTGACCAGCACCAGGCGTGCGTTGCTCCCGAGCGTGCAGGTCGCGCTCGACGGTGCGGCGGCCGACTTTCGCGCCTACTTCGTCGGCGACCCACCGACCGTGAACATCGTCGCATTGCAGGCGAAGCGCGGGCAGCGTCCGGACACTGCGCTCCTCGCGCGCATCAAGGCGACCGGCGCGATTCCGGTCTTCGTCCGCCTCGGCGACCAGGGGCGTGGCATGAGTGTCGGCCAGTCCGCGCCCGATCTCGTCTCGGTCGCGCCGGTGGTGCGGGCGTGGGTCAGTGCGATGGCCAGTGCCCCGCTGGCGGGGAGCGCCGCAGCCAGTACATCGAGCGCTGGCGTCCCGCGCTGGCTCGAAGTGTCGATCCCGGCGCTCATCGGCGGCTGGAGCGACGCCGATATCGTGTCGGCGCAGATCGGGATGCACCCCGATCGGATCATCGGACTCCGCTCGGTATTTTCCGGGCAGCGGCCAGCAACTGATTCGAGCGCCGGCCGCGATCGCCGCGCCGACGATCCGCTGAACGAGAACTTCGGTCGGGACGACCGCGGCAACCGGCGCGACGCTCCTGCCGCGCGGCGGAATCCGAAGGACATTCCCGCGCTGAGCGGCGGCGCGCTCTGGGACGCCGAAGCGTTGAGCATCACCAACTACCTCGCGACGCGCGAGGGCCGCCCCTTCGTCGGCAGCGCGACGCGCGCCCTGACGGGCGGCGCGTCGATGGACGAAGTGCTGGCTGGCGCGCGGATGGTGCCGCGCGACATCGACACCCTGGACCGCAGCTGGCGCGAGTGGCTCGCGACGCAGGCCCAGGCGATCCGGGACGCGCGCTGACCAACGCCCGGCGCGGGGTGGCTGTACGGACACACGGGAGGCGACACTCGTTGCGGGGGAATGGTGACCCGATCGAGGACCGCGCTGCGTGACCGCTGATGACGCGGTGGATGCGGCTCTGGTCGAGCGCGTCCGTACCGGCGATGTCGCCGCGTACGATGAGCTTGTGCAACGGCACATGCGCCGCGCGCACGCTGTCGCGTTTCGTCTGCTCGGCCATCGTGAGGACGCGGAGGATCTCGTGCAGGACGCTTTCATCCAGGCACTCGACAAGATCGACCGCTTCGATCCACAGCGCCCGTTCGCGCCGTGGTTCTTCCGCATCCTGACGAATCGCGGGCTGAACGCACGGCAGTCGCGCGCCCTGCGCACCGTCTCGGAGATCCCCGACGATACGGCGACAGCGGACGAGTCCCCGGCTGTATCGGCCGAGCGTGCCGACCTGCGGTCGCGGCTGCGCGGAGCGGTGGCCGCGCTGCCCGAGCGCCAGCAGCTGATCGTGCAGCTGTTCGAGATCGACGGATGGACGAGCAACGAGATCGCCGCAGCGTTAGGAATCGCCGATGGCACGGTCCGCTGGCACGTGCACGAGGCGCGGCGGATACTCCGCGAAGCGTTAGGGCCGCTCCGGCGGCAGGAGCAGGGTTGATGACCGACGATCGCGAGGTGCACTCCGAGCCAATGCCCGATCCGCTGTTGCGCGCCGCGCTGGTCGACGCGTTCGGCGAGCTGCCGCCGGTCGACTGGGCGGCGATGAGCCAGCGGGGGCGCTCGGCAGCACTCTTCCGGCTTCGCGCTGCGTCGCGCGTCGCGCCGTGGTGGGAGCAGGTCACGCCATGGGCGAGCCGCCTCCTGCCGCTCGGCGCACTGGCTGCTGCCGCCGCGCTCGCGCTGGCGATGGTGACTCCGCGCCAGTCGCCGACCAGCGCCACCGCGGCCACGACCGTGTCGACGGCCGCCACCGACAGTCGCGACGCGGTCGCCGACGCGATCGTCGCGCCTAACGGCAGCGGCGCGGCTGCCGCGGTCGCCGGACCGGTGGACGATGATTGGTTCTGGAACGCGACCGCCGCGGCGCACCTGTCGGAGTCGCGATGACCGACGCGACGCGCACCCCGGGCGACGATCCGGAGATCGCCCCGCTGCGGCGGCCTGGCCGTCGCCGCGTGATCGCTCTCCTCGTTACCGGCCTGGCATTTGTCGCCGCGGCCGGTGTTGCCAGTGGCATCGTGCTCGAGCGACGCGTCCTCGCGCGCCACTGGGAGCACGGGCACGGCGGACCGCGCGGATACAGCGGCCGGCATGGCCCGATGCACGCGCGGTTCGGGCGTGATCTCGGACTGACGCCGCGGCAGGAGCTGGCGATCGATTCGATCTTCGCCCGCCATCGGCCCGCCATCGACTCGGCGCGCGTTGCATCCGGACCGGCGATCCGCGCGATCATCGACCAGACGCGACGCCAGATCGATTCCGTGCTGACTCCGGAGCAGCGTGCGAAGATGCACGCCCGCATGCTGCGCGAACATCCGCCAGGGGATTCGATGCCCCACGACGGAATGCGACCGTCTCGGTTCTAGGCCAGCGCAACTGCACGTCGGCGCGACCCAGCGTTTGCGTCGGGCAATCCGTAGTAGCTGTCGTGCATCCGACTCCAATGACATTCGCAATCACCGCGCTCGAACGCGCCGCTCTCCGCGTGTGCTACGCGGCGCTCGTCATCGCGGCGCCTCTCGGCGCCCGCGCGCAGGCACCCGCGACAGCGGCCGACTCGGCGGTCCCGATCACGATCGATGAGGCGATTCGCCGGGCGCGCCAGAGCGCGCCGGCGTCGATTCAGGCGCGCGGCAGCGAGCGCTCGAATCGCGCCGCGGTGCGCTCGGCGTATGGCGCGCTCCTGCCTAACGTCAGCGTCAACATCGGCGGGGCGCGCCAGTTCACCGACCCGAACAGCCGGACGCGGATCAATCCGCAGACCGGCGCCACCGAGACGCTGGCCCTCTCGCCCTGGTCGTACAGCGACGGCTTGTCGCTCAACATGACGCTGTTCAACGGTGGCCAGAGCCTCTACGACATCCAGATCGCCAAGGCGAACGTGCGGGCGTCGGAAGCAAGCGCTGTCTCGCAGGACTTTCAGGTCGCGCTCGACGTGAGCCAGCAGTTCTACAACGCGCTCGCCGCCCGTGAGTCCGAGGATGCCGCCCGCGCCCAGCTCGCGCTCGCCGTGCAACAGCTCCGCTATTCCGGGATCAGGGTGCGGAGCGGTGTCGCGACGAAATCCGATTCACTGCGGTCGCTCATCCAGCTCGGCAACGCGCAGCTCGCGCTGCTCACCGCGCAGACGAACCTCCGGTCCGCCGACGCCGCGCTCACTCGCATCATTGGCTCCGACGTCACGGTGACCGCCGCGCCCGCCGACACGATCCTCCCTCCGCTCGACTCGATCGCGCTCGACACCGCCTCGCTCGCCCGGCTCGCCGAGAACGGTCCCGCCGTTAGGCAGTCGCAGGCAACGCTGGCCGCGGCGCGGGCGACTCGCCGCTCATCACGCGCGCCCTACCTGCCGACGGTGACCGCCGGCTACTCGCGCTCCGGCAGCGGCGTCGCCCAGTTCGGCTTCGGCAGCGACCCGTACACCTATGGCGGGCGACTCAACTTCGCGCTCTCCTATCCGCTGTTCAACGGCTTCGCGCGCGAGACCCAGGTCGTTCGCGCTGATGTCGCCGCCGAAAACGCGAGCGCCGCGCTGCGCGATGCCACGCTCGCTGCCCGCCAGCTGCTCGTCCAGAACGTCGACCTCCTCCGCACCGCAGAGCAGCGCACGAGTGTGCAGTCGGTCTCGGTCATCGCCGCCGAGGAAGACCTTCGCGTCCAGCAGCTCCGCTACAACGCCGGTGCGTCGACGCTGCTCGACGTGCTGACCTCGCAGAATCAGCTCAGCCAGGCGCAGACCGCGCTGATCCAGGCGCGGTACGACTCGCGCGTCGCCCGTGCCCGGCTCGAAGCGCTCATCGGCCAGCGCCTGTCGCCAGCCGCCCGATGATGCGCCATCACGAACCAACTCCGTCTTCAATGCTACGCACTGCCCGCATTTTGTCCTCCGTCGCGCTCGCGCTGTTCGTCGCGATCGCCGGAAGCGCCTGCCAGAAAGCGCCGGCCGCGGTGATCGCGATCCAGACGGCACCCGTCGAGCGGCGTGACATCGTCGCCAACGCCGAAGCAACGGGGACGGTCGAACCGGTCAACGTCGTCGAGGTGAAATCGAAGGCGTCGGGACTGATCACCGCGATGCCGGTGGACATCGGCAGTGTCGTCAGCAAGGGCCAGCTCCTCGTCCAGATCGATACGCGCGACGTGCGCAACCAATACGACCAGACCGTCGCCGCGCAGCAGGCAGCGCAGGCATCACTGAGCGTCGCGTCGGCGCAGAAGAAACGCTCCGACGATCTGTTTGGACAGGAAGTGATCACGCCGCAGGAACACGAGACCGCAGCGCTCGCCTACGCAAATGCGCAATCGCAACTGGTGAAGGCGCGTACTGACATGGACCTGGCGCGGCAACGGCTCGAGGACGCAACCGTGAAGGCGCCAGTCGCCGGCACCATCATCGCCAAGCCGGTGTCGCTCGGCCAGGTGATCACCTCGGCGACATCGGGCCCGAGCGGCGGCACAACGATTCTGCAGATGGCCGACCTGAGCAAGGTGCGGATGCGTGCGCTCGTCAACGAGACCGACATCGGGAACGTGCAGGCGGGGCAGGCGGCGACGGTCGTGGTCGACGCGTTTCCCGACCGCCGGTTTCAGGGCGTCGTCGAGAAGGTCGAGCCGCAGGCGGTCGTGCAGCAGAGCGTGACGATGTTTCCGGTTCTCGTGTCGCTCGACAACAAGGAAGGCAAGCTGCTTCCCGGGATGAACGGTCAGGTGACGATGACCGTGCAGAACAAGACGGGTGTGCTCGCGATTCCGGCCGATGCAGTCCGGGCGATGAAGGATCTCGCCGTCTCGGCGCGCGCGTTAGGGATGAACCCCGACACCGTGCAGGCCCAGCTCAAGACGGCGATGGCTGCCCGCCGGGCGAGCGCGGGCCAGCGCGACAGCGCCGCCGGGGATGTCGCCGTCGGCGGGCGCCGGTCGCGCTCGGCATCCGCGCCTAACGGCAACGCGGGCGGTGGTGCTGGTGGCGGTGGCTTCGGTGGCAGTGGCGGCTTCGGTGGCGGCGCATCGACTGGTGGCCGCGGCGGCGCGCAGCTGGTATTCGTCAAGGACGGCACCGGCTACACGCCACGGATGGTCCGTCTCGGTGTCACCAACTACGACTACACCGAGGTGCTCGGCGGGCTCAAGGAAGGGGAACAGGTCGCGCTGCTCGCATCGGCCAACCTCCAGCAGCAGCGCACCGACCAGCAGGCGCGCATTCGCAGTGCGACGACCGGGCCGCTCACCTCGGGCGGTGGCGCACCGCGTGGCGGCGGCGGGCGAGGGCCGTGAGATGCTGTTCGGTGAAACGATCTCCGTCGCGTTAGGCGCACTCCGCGCCAACAAGCTGCGCTCGCTGCTGACCATGCTCGGCGTGATCATCGGCGTCGCGGCAGTGGTGGCCGTCGTCGCGCTCGGCCGGGGCGCCCAGCAGTCGGTGAACGCGCGCATCTCGGCGCTCGGCACCACGCTGCTGACGGTCATTCCCGGCCAGGTGTTCGGCCGCGGTGTCGCGTCGGGATCGGACCGCGCGCGCCTGACGCTCGACGACGCCAACGCCCTCGTCGCCCGGGGCACGCTGATCGATGCCGTCGAGCCCGAGATGACGCGTGACCTGCAAGTCCAGTTCGGGACGAAGAACGCCAGCACCTCGGTGATCGGCACGACTTCGAACTACCCCGAGGTGCGGAAGTACACCGTGGCCGCCGGACGGATGTTCAGCGATGCGGAGGATCGCGGCCGCGAGCGCGTCGTCGTGCTCGGCGCGGTACTCCCCGACAACCTCGGTGCGGCCGGCCCATCGCTGATCGGCCAGGCGGTGCGCATCGGTGGGCTGCAGTACACCGTCGTCGGTGTGCTCGCCTCGAAGGGCCAGACCGGTGGATTCCAGAATCCCGACGACCAGGTGCTGATCCCGATCAACACCGCGCGCTTCCGCGCCTTCGGCACTGACCGACTGCGCGCCCTCAACGTGCTGGCGCCAAGCGAGGCGCAGATCCCCGAGACGATGGCCGACATCGAGAAGGTGCTGCGCCGCGAGCACAAGCTGCGCCCCGGCGCCGACGACGACTTCCGGATCCTCAACCAGTCCGACTTCCTCGCGACGTTAGGCGAGACGACCCAGGTGTTCACCGCGCTGCTCGCCGGCATCGCCGCGGTCAGCCTGCTCGTCGGCGGGATCGGGATCATGAACATCATGCTCGTCTCGGTCACCGAGCGGACGCGCGAGATCGGTGTCCGCAAGGCGTTAGGCGCGACGCGCCGTAACATCCTCCTCCAGTTCCTGATCGAGGCGGTGGTGCTCTGCCTGCTCGGCGGCATCGGGGGCGTGGTCGTCGGCGCCGGCGGTGCGGTGCTGATGAGCAAGCTCGCCGCGTGGACGACGTCGGTCTCGGCGATGTCGGTCGTCGTCGCACTCCTCTTCTCAGCCGCGGTCGGGATCATCTTCGGCGTCTGGCCGGCACGACGGGCGGCGGCGCTCGATCCGATCGTGGCGCTGCGCTACGAGTAGAGCTTGGCGCCGGGACTGGCTTGCGACAGGGCGACGTGGGACGTGGGAGACACCAAGCGTCTACTGCGCCGGTCGCTCGGCGAGCGATGCCTCCAGCTCCTCGAACGCAGCGAGCGCGGCACGCAGGTCCTCGACGATCTCCGCCGCGATTACGGACGGAGCGGGGAGATTCGCCGACGCCTCGAGCGCTTCGTCCTTCAGCCAGAAGATATCAAGGCTGGCTTTGTCACGGGCGACGAGCTCGTCGTACGAGTACGCGCGCCAGCGGCCATCCGCGTTCTTCTTCTCGCTCCACGTTGCCTTGCGCGAGTGGCGGTCGGCTGGGCTGTAGCACTTCACGAACTCGTCGAGATCGGAGCGCTTGAGCGGGTTTGCCTTGAGGGTGAAGTGCGCGTTGGTGCGCAGGTCGTAGATCCAGAGCTTCGACGTCTGCGCCTGGTCGCTCCCCGATCGCTTGTCAAAGAAAAGGACGTTGGCTTTCACCCCTTGGGCATAGAAGATCCCGGTCGGCAGCCGGAGGAGGGTATGGACGTCGCACTCGTGGAGCAGCTTCCGCCTGACGACTTCCCCGGCGCCCCCTTCGAACAACACGTTGTCCGGGACGACTACGGCAGCACGCCCATTCACTTTCAGCAGCGTCTTCACATGCTGAACAAAAGCGAGCTGCTTGTTGCTCGTGCTCACCCAGAAATCATCGCGGACCACGGTGAGGTCCTGTCGCTCCTCGTCGCCCTCGGTGTTGACCATCCGTACGCTCGACTTGCGGCCGAATGGCGGGTTCGTGAGGACGATGTCATAACGATCCTTCGGGTCGGACTTGAGCGCGTCGTTGACTTCCACCGGCGGCTCGACGTCCTCACCTCCGGTCGGTCCGATGCCGTGCAGCATCAGGTTCATCGCGCAGAGTCGGGCAACGCCGTCCACCAGCTCGACTCCGTGCAGCGACTCGAGCTTGAGCTGGCGGTTCTGCTTCGGGCTCCGGTTCGGATGTGCCCTGATGATCTGCTCGTAGGCGGCGAGGAGGAATCCCCCGGTCCCGCAGGCCGGATCGCAGATCGTCTCACCCGGACAGGGCGCGACGCATTCGACAATTGCCCGAATCAGCGGGCGCGGAGTGAAGTACTGTCCGGCACCGCCCTTGGTGTCCTGCGCGTTCTTTTCGAGCAGTCCTTCGTAGGCATCGCCCTTCACGTCGGCGTCAAGTGAGACCCACTGCTCGCGGCCGATCAGGTCCGCGACCAGTCGGCGAAGCTTGGCCGGGTCCTGCACCTTGTTCTGGGCTTTGCGGAAGATGAGTCCGAGCATTCCGCTCTCCCTGCCTAACGCCTCGAGTGTCCGACGATACTGCACCTCGAGCTCGTCGCCCTCCTTCGCGAGCAGTGCCGGCCAGTCGTAGCCGCGAGGAATGATCGACTTCTCCTTCCACGGCGCCTGCGTCCGCTCGTGGGCCATCTTGAGAAAGAGCAGGTAGGTGAGCTGCTCGACGTAGTCTCCGTAGGAGAGTCCGTCATCGCGCAAGATGTTGCAGTAGTTCCAGAGCTTCTGGACGATTTGCTGGGCGGTCATTCGATCCTTTCGGGATGATTCGGGGTATGACTCATCGTGTGTTACCTGCGACCTTGCGTACAGAGGCGCGGAAGTCGAGATTCCCGCAGTTGCCCGTGCTCCAGGTGAACGTCGGCTTCATGCCGTGTGTTCAGGGTTTCGGCCCAGAACCTAGCCTAGAGTACGGGCATCAGTTTTTCGAGGGTCAGCGGATTCTTGGAGCTGTAGTAGGCGCCGTAGGGCGCGGTGCGAACGTCATCGCGATCGAGCACGAGCCGATAGTTGGGTGCCAGCAGCGCAAAGTATCTATCCTCGCGCCGCTCGACCATCCGCTGCAGAGCCCACAAGTAGTAGTCGATGACTTGCAGGCACGTTGCCTCAGTGGGCGTGGAGGAGCCGATTGTGGTCGGACGGTCGATCCCTTTCTTCCATTTCGCCTCGAAGCGCGCCTTCGCTTGGCCGATGGCGTAAGACAGCGCAACGTTTCGTGTTGACTTGCCGCGTCGCGCAAACACGATGTGATTCTCGTCCGCGAGATGAAGCCGCTCCTCGAAGAGACGCTTCACGAGATCGCTGTAGATCGCGTGCTGAGATTGTTTTTGTCCTGTTCGCGCAAAACTGGCGCTGTACTCCTCAGCTAGCCGCCGCTTGCGCCGAAGCCCGACGATAACGGTCGCGGGTTGGCTTGCGAGGTATGCAAAGACTTCGCGCCGGATCTCGGGCAGGTCGTTCTTCGCGTGGAAGCCTGACGCAGTCTTCCCGCCTTCTGGACGCATTGAGGGAACGCCGCGGAAGTACGGGTCCTCCATTAATCTCGCTCTCAGTTCGTCGAGATCGCGAGCGACCGCGAAGGGGTCCGGCAATTCGGCGACGCCGAGCATGAAGGTGTGCGATACACCTTCCTCGCCGACGATTATGCGTCCCCGTCCATCGAACAGGGTGAGATCACCCGATTCGTCGACAAAAAAATGAGCAACCTTCGTGGGCGCTCGCTCGTCGGACACGGCGACTCGATTGGGGAGCGGTAAATCGAGCCTCGCGTTTAGCGCAACGGGCATAGCGCGCGATGCGTTCCGAGGCTCGATATCCAGTCCATTATTATTGACGACGGTCCATTACAATGGGCGAGCCAATTGGTGCGCTCGTACGCGAACTCACGCAGCGTTCGACATGGAGGGCTCGATGGGCATTGTCGACTGGGCAGCGCTTCAGGCCGAGTTTCAAGCACTCAGCGCACCGCTCCGCTTCGAACGCCTGGATTTTCAAGGGGGCGCCGCCGGTGAATACTGGCGACTCGCGGGCGGAGCCGATCCCGTTGTGCTCCGTCAGTTCGAAGCGATTGCAGAGCTTGCAGGCGCTGCGCTGCTCGAATCCCTTGCAACGCGCGACCATCCGGAACTCGCCGCCGAGAGATGCGCGCGCGATCGATGGTACCGCGCGCTGAAGGAACGCACGGGGCTTTACCAAGTGCGCTTGATCAGCGAACAAACCGCTGCAGGCGGAGAAGCCGCGCTCATCTACGCCGGTTCGATCGACCGCGTCATTGATGCATCGATACTTCTTTGCCAGATGTTGCGTGCGGTCCCGAACGTGCCGACGGAAATCGCCCCGCCTGACGCAGCGTCTACTGACGAGAAAATCTTCGAGCTTAAGCCAAGCGTATGGGGGATTAGCATCGACCTGCGAGCATTCTGGAGATGGCTGCGTCGGGCGAAGGTTGACACGAAGTAACCTGAGTCAGATCGATGTTTGTCGAACAAGCGGCCCAATCTGACTGGCTAGCCCAGCCGGAGACGCTGTGCTTCCGCCGTAAGCTCGTTCATGATCTGCTGCCGCTTGGCGTCGTCACGGCGTTTGTGAGCGAAGATCGCCTGGGCCGAAACGCGGCGGTGTGAGCCCACCTTCCGAAAAGGAATTTCCCCTTTCTCCAACAGGCTGACGAGATGTGGTCGCGACACGTTGAGCAGCTCGGCCGCCTGCTGCGTCGTCAGCTCGGCCTGCACCGGAACGATTGTCACAGCGTTTCCGTTCGCGAGCTGGCCGAGGATCTCGAGCAGCAGATCGAAAGCCTGACGTGGGATGGTGGCATCACGTTCCCGGCGGCCACGCTTCGCGTGCATCCGCACGCGCTCGGACAGATCGTCCTGCGCGAGCGGAGCGAGATCGCGCAATGCTTCGCGCGCCTGCTCGGCGGCCTCTGGGGTTGGTAGATCCTGGAGTGCAGTCATTGTGCAGTCAAGACGAGTGAACGCAATATACGCAACAAACGAAATAAACGCAACCCTGAGGGGCCAACGGAAGGACGCAGCGCGCGGAAGGATGCGAACTATCAATTTGAGACGAATTGATAGTTCGCTGATAGTTGGGCGTTGTTCCGGTTCAATTACCCCGCCTACGCCTCGAGCGCGAGAAAATGAATGGGCTGCAACGGGAGCAGCCGGCGGCTCGCCTCATCGAGACGCGCGTAGTGCTCCTTCCAGAGATCGACGAGCCGCCCGAGGCTGATCAGCGTAATCCGTCGCGTATGCTGTGTGCGCGCCTCGTCCTCGGCGTCCTTCGTGAAGCCGCCCGCGTTCACGAAGATTCCGACATCATCGGCGCCGAGCACCGCCATGAACGATCGGAGCCCGTCGACTGACACCTTCGCCTCCTGCCGCTTCACTTGCACCTTGATACGCGGCGGACGTGTGCCAAGCGGATCGTTGTAGGCGACGATGTCCGTGCCGAAGTCTTTTCCCGGCGGTGCGATCCACGCGACGTGGTATCCCATCGCGCTGAGCAGCGCCGCGACGAGCTTCTGAAATTCATACGGCTCGATCGCGTGGAGGTATCGTTCGATTTCGGCCCACGCCTGCTCGTCTGCGGTTTCGAGGGTAATCGTGGCCGACGCGCGTTCCTCCGGGACGTCGATGCTTTCCTCATCGTCGATCCCGACAGGCCGCCCCTTCTTCCACTCGTTGTACAGCGCAACGGAGCGGCGCACCAGCTCTTCCGTCTCACGATACTGTTTGTGCGCCTGCCACCCTGCATCGGTGAGGAACCACCGGCCGCGCTCCTTCACCAGCCGGCCCGCTTTCACGCAGCTGATCGTTGCGAAGCGAATAATCTTTACGAAGCGCCG
This sequence comes from Gemmatimonadaceae bacterium, assembly GCA_046593895.1. Lineage (GTDB taxonomy): Bacteria > Gemmatimonadota > Gemmatimonadetes > Gemmatimonadales > Gemmatimonadaceae > JABFXC01. Next base: position 47,102 of record JBKJQR010000279.1, read on the forward strand.
GACACCGTTGGGGTAGAGTCCCGCTTCGTGTGGCGTGAGCGTGACCCGTTCTTCGACGCGTTGAATTGCCTGAGCGGCGGGGACGCCGTCCGAGTGGTCGTGGAGAATTTCGAACAGTGAATGGAGCAGTTCACCGTTTCGGCGCCAGGTAACGTCAGGCATGTGTCGTTCGGGTGCGGGTCATCGCGGGATTTTGCGACGAGTGGGCCTGCGCGCTGGTGTAGCGGGCGCGTTCGCGCGCTCTTGCCGAATTCGCTCGAGGAGCACAGCAGCCGGTTCGTCGTCCGGGTGCTGCGCGACGAGTTTTCCCTCGAAGGCGTGTTTGAGGATTGACTGACGCAGACGAGTGGCGCGGGCGAGTTGGACGTCGATGTCAGCTGCGGCGCGATCAGTCGCGTGCCACGATTCATCAACGCGCTGTTCGATGTTACGCTGCGAATCGAGCGACGGTACGGGAATGCGGAGGTCGAGGAAACGTTCCTGCGTCAGATTGACGCCGCTGTCGCTGATGCCCGTCTTGAGTTCATCGAGAATTCGCAGATAGAAAGGCGAGTTAAGGACGAGTGCAACAAACTGTGGCCTAGCAACGCGAGTGTTCAATCGGACGCGGTAAACCTTGTCGCAAGCCATAAGCTGCGCGTAGTTCTCCGGCACCACACACGAAATACCAACCCGACCCCGCGGGCCGGCGCGCGTGATGAGAATATCTCCCGCTTCCAAACCAAGAGCGGGGCGCGGTCTCAGCAGGCTTGGAAGCGCCTTGTTCTCGTGCGGAAGAAAGGTCAATCCTTGAACCGCGGTTGTCTTGATTACCGCCCACTCGCCATCTCCCGCCGGTCGCTTCTCACACCGCGGGCTCCATCCTTGGTCCAATGAGGCTACGACATCCCCGAGGCGGGGTTGATGCGGCTCGCCGACCGACTTCAAATCGGTAATCACAGCGTCGAGCAGCGCGCGCCGATAATGTGCAATTTTCGCTCGTGCCGTCACCAGCGCGCCGAGAGCCGCGTCGAGATCCGAGAGGCGCTCGTCCAGCGCGGCGACGATGCGGCGCTGCTCGGCGAGCGGCGGAACCGCGATTGGAATCTCTCCAGCTCGGCGACCAGAAAGTTCTGGAAATGTCGTCCCGCTTGCGAGTGAGGCGAGCAACTCTCGATTCCCGAAGAGAAACCAGTAGAGATACTCTGGCAGGGCGGCGCCGCGCAGTACAAAACTCTTGAAGCCTTGGTTTGTTGCGAGTGGGTTCGCCGCCACCGCGACGTAGCCAACCGGCGCGCGCGACGACATCAACACGGCACTCGCTGGTAGCACTTTCGCGCCCGATTGAGCGAGTCCCTTCTCGGTGATATTTCTCGAGCCGCGACCGATTCGCTTCTCCGTGTAACCCGAAAGGTCGGCAGGCGTGACCCACGGGATTGCCCCCTCCGTCCAATATTCGGCCCTGGTCGTATCCGGCGTGCCGCCGCCGACGATATCCGCGATGTCCGCTGCCTTCACCCACTGCCATGACGATGGGACGGGCCAGCGACCCGTCGATGCCTCCCCATTCACGCCGCCACCACCCCCGCCACTTCATCCACGATCGCCATCAGCCTCTCCCCGAAAATCTTGTACGCTCCACCCAACCCGCCCCTCATCACGAACGGCGGATACTCGAAATCGTCCTTCGTCATCTCCACGTTTGCCGCCAGATACTCGGCGATCAGGTCCAGCCATTCGCGCTCGTCCGGATTGAACCGACGACCGCTAGTTTCGCACTCACCGAGCCACTTCTCGTAACGCGCACGCCCGATCTGCGTCCACGGCGCGAGCTCGTCGCGCTGATGCGAGGCGAAGCGCACGAGCGACACCATGTCGGTCAGTACCTTCGCCGCGGCGCCGCGCACATGCGGACGGTCGAGCAGCTCGTACGCGCGCCACACCTCATCAGTCGCAAGCGGCGGCCGCTGCTCGAGCAACTTCACCCGCAGCTCCTCCAGTGCCTCACGTGTGATCCGCCGCCCGGTCGGTGATCCGTAGAGCAGCCGCAGCGCGACGAACTCGTCGCGGTGCGCGGCGAGGAACTGCTCGAAACTTGTTGCCAGTGACGCCGCACGGTCGCGCGCCTCCTTCGACAATCCCGACTCGAGCAGCTCATCCACGCTCACCGCGTCGATGGTCTGCTCCTTCGAGCGTTTGAGATCAATGAGCACCCGGCGCAGGTCTGGCCGCGTCGCGATCGGCACAAGCGCCTCGCGGATCGCCGCATGGCGCTGCTCATCGCTGGTCGCGTCGGGATCGAGCGCGTGCACGATCTGACCAGCGATCGATCGCAGCGACTGCCCACCGGCCGCGTCGGCGACCGTTAGGCGCTCCTCGCGTCCGAGCTGTGAGTCAAGTCGCGTCAGGCGACTCGCGACCGACGACGCCACGTCCGGCTCGGTGTTCCCCATCGCCACCGCCTGGAGCAGCTTCTCCAGCGAGACGGTCGGCTGCTTCTCGAGCGGCCGGGAGTCCGACAGGTCTTCCTCGCAGACGCCGACGCAATCGACGATCACGAACCGCGTCTTCGCCGAGGCGTCGGGAGTCGCGCCCTTCAGGTCGTCGGCGCCGATGACGCGAACGCCGCGCCCCTTCATCTGCTCGAACAGCGTCCGGCTCTTCACAGACCGCATGAACCAGAGAATCTCGAGGGGCTTCACATCCGTGCCCGTGGCGATCATGTCCACGGTCACCGCGATCCGCGGGTTGAAGGAATTGCGGAAGCTCTGCAGCAGGTCCTCCGGTCGCACACCGCTGCTCTTGTAGGTGATGCGCTCGATCTCCCGGCCCTCGGCGTCCAGCGCCCGCTCGGAGATGCGGGCCGTCCCGGTGCGGTAAGTGATCTTCTGTACCGCATCGTTGCCTAACGCGAGCTCGTCGCGGATGATCTTGACGATGTCCTCCGCGTGCGAGTCGTCCTTGGCAAAGATCAGCGTCTTCGGAATGTGTTTGCGTTCGGGAAACACCTCCTTGAGGAAGCGGTCGCGGAAGGCGCGCACCACCGTGCGGATCTGGTCGGGCGCGACGACCGAGCGATCGAGCGCCGCCGAGTCATAGCTCAGGTCCTCGTCGAGCCGCTCCCAGCGGCGGGCGCGCGTCTCACGATCGCGGCGGTCCACCCACGCGCCGGCATCGACGCTCGATCCCTGCTCGGTGATCTTCGTCCGGATGCGATAGACGTCGAAGTCGACGTTCACTCCGTCGGCGACCGCGGCCTCATGTCCGTACTCGGCGACGAGATTGCCATGGAAAAAGCCGTACGTCTGCTTCGACGGCGTCGCCGTGAGGCCGACGAGAAACGCATCCCAGTACTCGACCACCTGCCGCCAGAGTGTGTAGATCGAGCGGTGCGCCTCGTCGATGAAGACGACGTCGAACAGCTCAAGCGGCAGCGCCGGGTTGTAGACGACTGGGAGCGGCTCCTTGCGCAGCGCGTCGAGGCCGCCGGCCGAGAGCTCGTCAGCGTCAGGCGCGAGCTCCGGTTCCCCTTTGAGAATCGAGTAGAGCCGTTGCACTGTCCCGATCACGACGTTCGCCACCGGGTCAACATGGTTGCTGCTCAGCAGCTGGACGTTGTACAGCTCCGTGAACAGCCGCCCATCGTCGGGTGCGCGATAGCTCTGGAATTCCTTTAGCGCTTGGCGCCCGAGATTGGCCCGGTCGACGAGGAAGAGCACCTTCTTCGCGCCGGCGAACTTGAGCAGGCGGTAGATGCTCGTGACGGCGGTGAACGTCTTGCCGCTCCCCGTCGCCATCTGGATGAGCGCGCGTGGTCTGTTCGCGGCGAACGAAGTCTCGAGCGATCGCACGGCGCCGAGCTGCGCCGGCCAGAGCCCGCGCTCGTCGACCGATGGCATCGCCGTCAGGCGGGTGCGGAAATTAGCAGGACGTTGCGACGCGGGTTGTGGCCGACCATCGAGCTGCGGCAGCCATAGCGGATCAGCCGCGACCCAACCGGCGAGCGCCGCCGGCTGATGAAAAGCAAAGATCTCGCGACTCTTCGGCGTCGGATCGAGGCGGTTCGTGAAGCGCGTCTCGACGCCGGTGGATTGATAGAGCAATGGAAGCGGCCGGATCGGCGCCGGCACTCCCGACGGCAGCCCCGCCCCATACTTCTCGCTCTGCAGCTCGACACTCGTGAGTGTCGACCCCTGCTTCTTCGCTTCGATCACGCCGACCGCCTGACCGTCGGCGTAGAGGAGATAATCGGCGAATCCGTGCCCGGTCGCGAGTGGGAATTCACGCACCGCGATTCCGCGCCCGGCCTGCAGGTTGATCGCATCGACGTCATGCACCACCCAACCAGCCAGGTTGAGAGCGCGATCGATCTCGACGCGGGCGAGGGCTTCGGGGGCTGGCATGTGAAGCGCCAAGTTGCCGCCTAACCGTGGTGCAGGCAAGGCGGCACGCGCTACGGATTCCCGCTGCGAGCACGATTCCCAGCTATTGCTGGGCCCTCGCCGCCTCCCGCAACAACCGCCACGCCTCGGCCACATGCCGGCGTTCGGTACGGATGTTCCCGATCGCCAGCCGCAGCACGTACACACCGTTGAGCTTCGTGTGCGAAATGAACGCCTTGCCTGACGCGTTCACGCGCTCGAGGATCGTCGCGTTCAACGCCTCACGCTCCGCTTCGCTCGTCCCGGTCGGCGCATAACGGTAGCAGACCGTCGAGAAAGGCACCGGCGCCATCACCGCCCAATCGCGCTCGGCACTCACCCACGCGGCGAATTCGCGCGCCAGCTCGCACTGCGCCCGGATCCGATCGGCCAGCCCCTCGGCGCCGAAGGCGCGAATCACCATCCAGAGCTTGAGTGCGCGGAAGCGACGACCGAGTTGTACGCCGTAATCCATCAGGTTCACGGCGTCGGTGTGATCGCGCGCGGTGAGATACTCGGGCACGAGCGAGAACGCCCGCTTCAGAATGTTCGGCTGCTTTACGTACAGCACCGAGCAATCGACGGGCGTGAACAACCACTTGTGCGGATTGACCACCAGCGAATCGGCGAGATCGGCGCCATCGAGCACGCCGCGCATCTCGGGGACGACTGCTGCACTGCCGCCATACGCCGCGTCAACGTGCAGCCACGGCTTCACTCCGCTCGTCGCGGCTTGGTCGCCGAGCACCGCCGCGATCTCGCGCACCGGGTCAATGCTCGTCGTGCTCGTCGTTCCGACGGTTGCGACGACCGCGAGCGGGCGCATCCCGGCCGCAGTGTCCGCCGCAATGCGTTCGCGGAGCAGCGCCGGCCGCATCTGGAATTCTGCGTCAGCCGGGATGTGCACGACGTTCTGGTGCCCCATGCCTAACGTGATCGCCGCCTTGTCAACGCTCGAATGCGCGTGTTCGGAGCAGTAGACGCGGAGCACCGGCAGGTCGGCGCGCCCAGCCATCCCGCGCTCGCGAACATCCAGTGCCGCTGCCTCCCGCGCCGCGGCCAACGCGAGCATCGTCGAGATGGACGCGGTGTCGTTGATGTGCCCGTGCCAGCCGTCCCCAAGTCCCATCAGCTGGCGCAGCCAGTCGGTGCTCCGCAGCTCGAGCTCCGTCGCCGCCGGCGAGGTCCGCCAGAGCATCGCGTTGACGTTGAGTGCAGCCGTCAGTAGTTCGGCCAGGATCCCCGGCACCGAGGCGCTGTTCGCGAAGTAGGCGAAGAAGCCGGGGTGATTCCAGTGCGTGATCCCCGGCATGATCACCCGCTCGAAATCGCTCAGGATCGCGTCGAGCGATTCCGCCGCGTCAGGCGGCGCCATGGGCAGCGCCGCCGAGATCTCGCCCGGCGCGACCCGTGAGAGCACCGGGTACTGCTCGGCGTTCGCCAGGTACTCGCCGATCCAGTCGACGAGCTGCTTCCCGTAGCGGACAAACGCCTCCGGCGGCAGGTCGACCAACCCGCCATCGGCGTCGGTCAGGGTGGGGGCACCCGCCGGCTGCCTAACGTTCATCGCTCCCGCCCGCCGTCGCTGCGTGCAGCATCGGTGAGCGCAGCGTCACTGCGCGTAGCGGAGGATGTCGTAGAGGAAGTGCACGCCGAAGCCCGCGTTGGTCGCCGAAAGGCGCTCGTCGTTGCCGTGCACCCCCTTCTGCCCGTCAGCCGCGTCGGTCATGAAGGGATCGAGACCGTAGGTAATGATCCCGATCTTCCGGTAGGTCGGCCGGTCGGTCGCGCCGGTCAACATCGGGGTCGTCACCAGCGCGTGCGGGTCACGGTCGTGCGCCGCCCGCTCGATCGCGTGAAAGAGGTCGGTGTTGATCGGGCTTTCGAGCGGCGCCTTCGGCGCGAGCTCGTTCTCGAAATGCACCGAGGTGTCGTTGACCACGCGCTTCAGCGCGGCCAGCATGTCGGCCGGATCCTGGTCGGGGAGCAGCCGGATGTCGAGCTTCGCCGATGCCTCGGGCGGGATGACGTTGGTCTTGTTCGACCCCTGCAGCCCGGTGAGCGAGATCGTGTTCCGCAGCGTCGCATTCCAGTAAACATCGTTGGTTATCCAAGTGCGTGCGCGCGGATTCTTCAGTGCCGTCTCGACGTCGGCCAGCCACTTCCGCTGCTCGCCCTTGTAGTTCGCCGAAATGTCGCGGAAATACTTCGCGACCCCGGGCGTCACGTGCAGCGGCGTCTCGTAGTCGGCGATCTTCGCCAACGCGCGCACGAGGCGCGGCACCGGGTTCAGCTTCGTCGGACGCGAGCCATGCGACGGCGTCCCCTTCACGGTGACGCTCTGCCAGAACGTGCGCTTCTCGGCGACGCCGACCCCCCAGTACTCGAGCTTCCCGTTTTGCACCGAATTGTCGCCACCCTCGGTGATCAGGAACTCGACGTCCTTGAGAAGATCCGGATGCTTCTCGACGAACTGGAATGCACCGGTCGAACCCAGCTCCTCGTCCGAATTGCCGATGAAGACGATGTCGCGGTTGAGCACCGCGCCGCTCCGCTTCAGCTCGATCATCGCCATCAGGTGCGCGATCCCCTCGCCCTTCATGTCGAGCGCACCACGGCCGTAGATGAATCCGTCTGCAATCTCCGACGCGAAGGGCGGGTGCGACCAGTATGCCGGATTCGCCGGGACGACGTCCATGTGGTGCACGAGCGCGATCGCCTTCTTGCTCCCATTCCCCTTGAGCCGCGCATAGAAATTCGCCCGCCCCGCGCCTAACGATACGGTGTCGAGAATCTGCGTCTCGAAGCCCTCCTTCTCGAGCACGGTCTTGAGCCAGTGCGCAGTCTGCAACTCGTTGCCCGGCGGGTTGGTCGTGTTGATCCGGAAGTACTGCTGCATCATCCCGACGGTCTCGTCGCGGACGGCATTCCAGTCGATCGGCGCCGAGGATGGCGCGCGGGCGACCGGTTGCTGCGCGACCGCGGTCGAGGCGGAGAGGGCGAGCGATAGCACGAGGAGGCGACGCATCGGGAGACGGCTGGAGGCGACCAACAAAACGGAGCGAAACGGAAGGGTATACAATGGCGAACATGCAGCCAAGCCACCGCTGGCCTGGCTGCATGTCAATCGCGATTCACCTGACGCGCCCCCGCGTGTCGCGAGTCGCGCTACCCGCATATCAAGCCGACGGACGCCGCGGTCGTTCAGGCCTCGAGGACGGCGCGGTATCTCACGGTCTGATCGCGTAACGTGGCGATCGCGTCATTCACCCGCGTCATCGGATATCGCTGAATGGTCGGAACGATCCGGTGCTGCGCCGCGAACTTGAGCATCTTCTCCATCATCTTCCGGTTTCCGGTGTTGCTGCCGACCAGCTTCTTGTGCCCCGCGAGGAGGGGGAACGCAGCGATGCTCACCTGACTCTGCGGAACGCCGAGTACGCAGAGCACGCCGGTCGGGCGCAACGCTCCGATGAGAGCGTCCCACGGCAGGTCGGCCGACGCGGTGGTGAGGATGAGATCCTGAGAATTCGCCGATCCGGCGACTGCGGCAGCATCACGCATGTCGACGAAACGCTCCGCGCCGAATGTCCGCGCTTCGTCGCGCTTCGACTTCGATGTCGAGAACGCCGTGACGTCAGCGCCCATCGCACGCGCGAATTGCACGGCGAGATGACCGAGCCCGCCAACGCTGACCACGCCGACTTTTTTCCCCTTGCCCGCGCCGTAATCAACCAGCGGGGTGAACACCGTGATTCCCGCGCAGAGAAGCGGCGCCGCCTCAGCCGAAGAAATCTCGTCCGGGATTGCGAAGGCCCATCGCGCATCCGCTCGCACCCGATTGGCGAAGCCCCCCGGGCGACCAATACATGTCGGCTGCCACATCGAGCAGAGGTTCTCCATTCCCGCCTTGCACCACTCGCAGGTCATGCAAGTCCCCGCCAGCCAGCCGATGCCGACGCGCTGGCCGATCTTGAAGCTGCCGGCCGACGCGCCGAGTGCAGCGACGGTCCCGACAATCTCGTGCCCGGGGATGAGCGGGTAGGCACTCAGTCCCCAGTCGTTGTCGATGAGATGAACGTCGGAGTGGCAGATACCGCAATGAGTGACGGTGACTTCGACGTCGTTGGCGCCGAGCGGGCCGGGCTCGTACGAGTACGGTTCGAGTTGCGCGCCCTTCTTGTCCGCAGCAAATCCGTTGACCGGCATCGGTCCCCCACTGGAATGAGTTCCGGATCTTACGGCAACCGGGATGCAGCCGCCAGCAGGAGGCGCCGGCGAGACTGCACAAAGTCCAGGAACACCGAAAGTCGAGAAACACCGAAACCGATCAACGGTAGAGTCGTACGGCCGTGACTACCCCGTCCCCCCGCGCACATGCTCTCACCACTCCTCGCCCTCCTCGTCCTCGCGGCTCAACAGCCGGCCGCAGCGCCAGCGCGCGACAGCGTTCCCCCGGCGCGGGCAGACACGGCGAAGAAAGGTCGGAGCGTCAGCTTCAGCATCCGGGCCCACGGCGATACGGCAACCGTCGCCCAGGGAGACTCGGCGCGGCGCGCAGCGAAGCGGATTCGCGTCACCCCCGCGCATCTCGCGACGGCGTACGCGAACGATGCCACCCGCCAGCTCGTCCTCCGCGCTCGCGACGCGCGGCTCGCGGTGGATTCGACGCTGCGTTCGTACGAAGGGCTCACCTATCAGCGACTCTCGCTCGGCATCGCATTGCGGGCGCTCGCCCGCGAAAGGCTCGCCGCGCGCGGCGAACAATCAGCGCACATCGCCTGGGACCGCGACCGCGGTGCGCTCCTTCGCATCACCGGAGCGCGCGTGGTCGCGCCGATCGCCGGCGATGATGATGACGACGATCCCGCGTCGCCGGAGACGATCGAGCTGCCTTACGCTCCGGGCGAGGACCGGCTCTGGCCGGTCGGGCGATTCAAGTTCGACGTCAACGACGAGGAGATCATCCACCCGTTAGGCGCCGGCGCCGAGGCGTACTACAGCTACGCGATGGGCGACTCGGTGGTCATCCGGATCGCCCGCGGAACCGAGTATCACCTCGTCGAGCTGCGGGTGCGCCCGCGCAGCGAACGATGGAACGCCGTCATCGGATCGCTCTGGCTCGACCGCGAGAGCGCGCAGATCGTCCGCGCCGCCTACCGGCTCTCGGCACCGCTCGACGTCTGGCTGGCGGTCAGCGCCGAGGCCGCGGCCGACACGATGCCTGACGGCAAGCGCCGCAAGAAGCACGATGACGACGAGATTCCCTTCTGGCTCAAGCCGGCGCTGCAGCCGATGCGGCTGTCGCTCACCGCGGTCACCCAGGAGTTTGCGCTGCAGGGCGGCCGCTGGTGGCTGCCGACCTCGCGCACTGCTGAGGGCCTGTTCGAGATGGGGCCGATTCACAGCCCGATCACCTGGGAGGAGCGGTTCACCTACGACGCCGTCCGCGGCACGGCCATGCCTAACGCGACGCTGGATTCGCTCGACGTCCGCTACCGCGACCGACTGGCCATGCTCGATTCGGTCGCCGTGCTCCGGAAGACGCTCGGCGATTCCGCGGCGCGTCACTACCGGAAAGGGCTCGACTCCCTCGAGCACGGTGAGCGCGACCAGTGCCGGAAGACGATGCACGGATCGCGGCTCCAGGTCATTCGCCGCGATGGAGTGCGCAGCTTCGTCGTCGTGCCCTGCGACACCGCGCTCCTCGTCCACTCCGCTGACCTCCCCCCGTCGATCTACGCGTCGAGCGACGAAGTCTTCGGCACTACCGACCGTGACGAGCTGCGGGCGTGGGCAATGTCGGTGCAGGCAATGAGTGACGAGGGCCGGCTCGCACCGCCGAAGGTCCTCTTCGGCATCGGGGGCGGGTTGCTGCGCTACAACCGCGTGGAGGGACTCTCGCTCGGTGCGCGGGTCGAGCAGCGGCTGCACCGTGGCTACAGCGCGCACGCGCTCGCCCGTCTCGGCTTCGCCGACCTCAATCCCGGCGTCGAGATCGGCGTCGCTCGCGCCGATGCCCAGCGGGTGTACGACGTGACTGGCTACCACCGACTGGCCGTCGCCGGCGACTACAGCGAGCCGTTCAGCATCGGCGCATCGTTAGGCGCACTGCTCTGGGGTCGCGACGACGGCTTCTACTACCGCGCCTCCGGCGTCGAGTTGACCCGCGCTGCGATTGCCGGTGAGCGCGTGCGCTGGCGGGTGTTCGCCGAGCACGAGGGCGACGCGACGGCGAAAACCAACATTTCACTGGCGCACCTCGGCAACGGACAGTTTGCGCCGAACATCGTCGCCGAGCGCGGGAACGTCGGCGGTGTTGGCGCATCCCTGGCGCGCACGTTCGGGGAGGATCCGCGCGGCTGGCGGCTGCTCAGCGATTCGCGCCTCGAGGCGGCCGCCGGAAGCTTCGACTACACGCGCGCGCTGTTCGACCTGACCGTATCGCACCCGCTCGCGTTAGGCACGACCGGCTCGCTGACTGCGGTCGCCGGCGCGGCCGGCGGGCGTCCGCCGGTGCAGAAGCTGTTCTTCGTCGGCGGTCCGCAGACGGTGCGCGGGATCGATCCGGGGAGCGCGATCGGCGATGCGTTCTGGGTCGGCCGCGGGGAGCTGGGCTTCGGCCGGCGGCTGGCCCGGCCAGTGGTGTTCGGTGATCTCGGGTGGGCGGGCAGCCGCGATGACTGGCGCCACCCCGGCCGCCCGCTCGCCGGCGTCGGCGTCGGCGGGTCCTTCCTCGATGGCCTGGTCCGGGCCGACATCGCGAAGGGGATCAGGCCGTCCGGCGGGGTGCGCGTCTACCTCTACGTGGACGCTCGTTTCTGACTTGGCCGGGCGGAAATCGGTTGCGCGAACAGCTCTGAGGAACGAAAGTTGTCGCGAGCCGATTGATACGTGACCTCCGTCGCGACCCCCGCCCGCCCCATCCCTGCCATGAAAGCCAACTCGATTCTCGACACCATCGGCAACACGCCACACGTCAGGCTGAGCCGGCTTTTTCCAAAGAACGAAGTGTGGATGAAGCTCGAGCGCGCGAATCCCGGCGGAAGCATCAAGGACCGCATCGGCTTCGCGATGATCGAAGACGCCGAGCGCCGCGGAGTCCTCAAGCCGGGGATGACGATCATCGAACCGACGTCGGGCAACACCGGCATCGGGCTGGCGATGACCGCGGTGGTCAAGGGATACAAGCTGATCCTGGTGATGCCCGAGTCGATGTCCGTCGAGCGACGACGGATTCTCGCGGCGTACGGCGCGCGCGTCGAGCTGACGCCGCGCGAAGGCGGAATCAAGGCATCGATCGCCCGCGCCGAAGAGCTGATTGCCAGCACGCCGGGGTCGTGGATGCCACAGCAGTTCGAGAATCCGGCCAACATCGCGATCCACAGATCGACGACGGCCGAGGAGATCCTGCGCGATTTCCCCGAGGGACTCGACTACCTGATCACCGGAGTCGGCACCGGCGGGCACATCACGGGCGTCGGCGAGGTGCTCAAGAAAGCGATGCCGAAGCTCAAGGTACTCGCCGTCGAGCCGGCGAAATCGGCGGTGCTCAACGGCGGCCAGCACAGCCCACACAAGCTCCAGGGGATCGGAACCGGCATGATCCCGGCGAACCTCGACCGCGCGGTGCTCGACGGGGCGGTGGACGTGAGCGAGGAAGATGCGTTCGCCTGGGCGGTCCGCGCGGCGAAGGAAGAGGCAATCTTCATCGGTCCATCATCGGGGGCATCGCTGGCGGCGGTCGCGCAGACGCTGCCTAACGTTCCAGCGGACAGCCGGATCCTCACCTTCTGCTACGACACCGGCGAGCGCTATCTCTCGGTTGACGGCCTGTTCGTCGCCTGATCGTCCCGTTCACTCGAGTATCTTGCACTACCGGCCCGAATTCGTCGGGCGGATCTGGGCGTGCGCGGAATGGCAACCGCCGCGGCGCCGTCACTCTACCGGAGAGGTTCCAGCATGAAGCCGATCGCGATCTACCACGAGCACCCCGACTGGTTCCGCCCGCTCTTCGCTGAGCTCGACCGTCGCCAGCTCCCCTACGTACGCCTTGACGCATCCGCGCACGCGTACGACCCCGCCGAGAGCGAAGTCCCCTGGTCCGTTGTCGTGAACCGCGCTTCGCCGTCGGCGTACCTCCGCGGCCACGCGCAGTCCACTTTCCATACGCTCAACTTCCTGCGCCACCTCGAGCGGCTCGGCGTGCCCGTCATCAACGGGTCGAAGCCGTACGAGACCGAGATCTCCAAGGCGCTGCAGCTCGACATCCTCACCTCGCTCGGCCTGCCATTCCCGAAGAGCTTCGTCGTCAACTCGGCCGAACGCGTCGCCGAGGCGGCGTCGAAGCTTCGCTATCCGGTGCTGGTGAAGGCGAACATCGGTGGCAGCGGCGCCGGCATCGTGAAGTATGACGACAAGGCCGCGCTGCGCGACGCACTGGCCGCAGGCCGCCTGACGTTAGGCATCGACGGGGTGGCGCTCGTCCAGGAGGCGGCTCCGCTCCGCGATGGGCACATCACCCGCGTCGAGCTCCTCGGCGGAAAGTTTCTCTACGCGATCGACGTCTTCCCGGCCGCGGGCTCGTTCGACCTCTGCCCGGCTGACATCTGCCAGACGACGCGCGGCGAATCGCTCGCTCGCGCCGCCTGCGCGATCGATGCTCCGAAGAACGGGATGACTGTCGAGGGCGCAACGCCGCCGGCCGCGATCATCGCCGGCGCCGAGCGCATCGCGCAGGCGATCGGTCTCGACATCGGCGGGATCGAGTACCTCGTCGACGATCGCGACGGCAAGCACTACTTCTACGACGTGAATGCGTTGTCGAACTTCGTCGCCGACGCGCCGCGCGTGATCGGCTTCGACCCCTGGCAGCCGTTCGTCGACTTCATCGAAGCGCGGGCCGGTGCACGTCCAACGCCGCGGCGAAGCAGCGCGAGTGGCATGTCCCGCGTCTCGCACGAGCCGGCGTCGAGCGGTGCGTACGCCGCGGCGCGCGCCCGCGGGGAGGAGTGACCGTGAGCGACAAGCTTCGCTACGGCTACTGGCTCCCCGTGTTCGGGGGCTGGCTGCGCAACGTGCCCGACGAAGGGATGGATGCGTCGTGGGAGTACGTGAAGCGGCTCGCCCAGCGCAGCGAGCAGCTGGGCTACGATCTCACGCTCATCGCCGAGCTCTTTCTCAACGACATCAAGGGAATCGACGCGCCCTCGCTTGACGCCTGGAGCACAGCGGCCGCACTGGCCGCGGTGACCGAGACGCTCGAGCTGATGGTCGCGGTCCGTCCGACCTTTCACAACCCCGCGATCCTCGCGAAGCAGGCGGCGAACATCGACCGCATCGCGAACGGGCGACTGTCGCTCAACGTCGTCTCGAGCTGGTGGAAGGACGAGGCGCGCCGTTATGGCGTCCGCTTCGACGAGCACGACGACCGCTATGCGCGCACCGCCGAGTGGCTGACGGTGCTCGATGGCGCCTGGACGCAGCGCGAGTTCTCGCACCGTGGCGAGTACTACGAGGTGAACGAGACGATTCTCGAGCCGAAGCCGCTGCGCCGTCCACGGCCGACGATCTACGCCGGCGGGGAGAGCGAGACCGCAAAGAATCTGATCGCGACGCGCTGCGATGCGTATGTGATGCACGGCGATCCGCCGGAGCGGATCGCCGCCAAGATCTCCGACATGCGCCGCCGCCGTGAGGCGGCCGGGCTGCCGGAGATGGAATACGGTGTCGCCGCGTACACGATCGTCCGTGACAGCGAGCGTGAGGCAAAGCGCGAACTCGAGCGGATCACCAACGTGACGCCCGGCTCGCCGGGCTATGGAAACTATCAGGACTGGATCGCCAACACGCAGCTCGAGTCGCGTGTCACGCTCGAAGATTACTCGGTGTCCAACCGCGGCCTGCGTGCGGGGCTCGTCGGCACCCCGGAGCAGGTGGCCGAGCAGGTGCAGGCGTTCGAGGATGCCGGCGTCGGGCTGCTGTTGCTGCAATGCAGCCCGCAGATCGAGGAGATGGAGCGATTCTCGGAAGCGGTGATCCGTCCGCTGGCGTCGGTCGGGGCTGCCTGACGCTCGCTTCCGGTGATCGATGCCTGACAGTTATCGCCTAACGCTGGAGACTGCGCCGGAGCCCGCCGAGGAGCAGGTGGTCCTCGACGGGCTCCGCGCCTTCAACGTCGCGGTGATCGGTCCGCCGAACATCCGGCCGGTAGCGGTGTTCGTCCGCGACGATGCTGGCGATGTCAGCGGCGGGTTGCTCGGCGAGATCAAGTGGCGCTGGCTGTACGTGGACAAGCTCTGGCTGCCGAAAACGCTGCGCGGGTCGGGCATGGGCACGAAGCTGATGCGCATCGTCGAGCAGCACGCCTGGGCCGAGGACTGTCTTGGTGTGCACCTGAGCACCTTCGAGTATCAGGCGCTGCCATTCTATCAGAAGCTGGGATACGAGCTGTTCGGGACGTTCGACGGATTTCCGCCGGGGTACAAGCAGTTCTACCTGAAGAAGGAGCGGCCGGCGGGCGCCGAATTAAACACAAAGGCTACTAAATAACCACGGAGCACTGCCGTGGCGCACTTGAGCTCGCGGTCGCTGGCGGGCAAAAGCATTATTGGGCGTACGGCGAGATGGATTCGCCCCGCTTGCCCCCAGGCAGTTCGAGATCCGCCACCCCGACCCCATCCCTCGCGGCATTTCTCTGTGGTTCAATGTCGTTGCGGTCGGGCAGATCTTTTGACAAGCTCTCCCTCCGGCCACGCGCTATCAGCTGATCGCCGCCGTTCTCGCCCACGGAACGATCCTCGCACTCCTCACACTCCTCGACGACCCCCAAGGGGAATTCCTTGAAAAGAGCAGTTCAGCACGGAGCCTCGACACGGCGACGGATCGGTCTCGCGGTGCGGTTACTCATCGCGATCTCGGTCTGTGGAGCCGCCGCCTGCGTTCGCACGCGAACGAAGATCATCGAACCGCTGACCACCACCGCGACGGAATCGATGCCGGTCGTCACGGAGCCGGAGAGTGCGCGCCGTGAGGCTGAGGGACCGACCGCGCTCCGGATGCATGGGGTGGATCTCCGCGTCGCGCCCGGTGTCGTGCTGCACGTCAGGCAGCTCGAGGGCGAGATCGCGAGCCTGACTCCGGGCCAGCCGGTGATCCTCGAGGACAAGCGATCGTACGTCATCCGGATCGGAACCGCCGATGCCGGGCTGACGACGGAGGACCTGAGTCGCGTACTCAACCGCAACGTGTTCGCGTACGAGAAGACCCCGCTCAGTGACATCAAGTTGACCGCGACGGGTAGCAAGCTTCGACTGCGCGCGACGCTGCACAAGGGAGGCGACGTCCCCGTCGAGATCATCGGCGACGTATCCGCGACGGCGGAGGGTGAGGTGCGGGTGCGCCCGACGTCAATCAAGGTCGCAAGAATTCCAGCTGGCCCGGTTCTCCGGCTCGTCGGGCTCAAGCTGGACAAGCTGGTCAGCCTGCGCGGTGCGCGGGGGGCACGGCTCAAGGGAAACGACATCTTTCTGCAGCCGGACAGCATCCTGCCGCCGCCGCGCATTCATGGGCATGTCACGCACGTCCGGGTCGAGGGCGACGAGCTGCGCCTGACGTTTGCCGAGCCGTCAGGCAAACCGATCGCGCCGATCGCCGCTGCCGCGGACGCCCCGCCCGACACGTCAGGCAACTATCTCTACTTCAGGAAAGGGACGCTTCGGATCGGAAAACTGTTCATGGTCCACGCCGATCTCGAGATCATGGACGCGAACCCGGCTGACCCGTTCGACTTCAGCGCCGATGATTTTCCGAAGCAGCTCGTCGCCGGCTACGTGAAGAACACGG
>JBKJQR010000049.1:0-2946 GCA_046593895.1 Gemmatimonadaceae bacterium
GGCAAACGGACTGAGTACGCGCGTTCCGACGACGGTGGCGATCGAGTTCGCCGAGTCGTGGAAGCCGTTGATGAAGTCGAAGACGAACGCGATGGCGATGATCGCCAGGACGTAGTGAACCACGAGTCGGTCCGTGCCTAGGCGTTCTTCAGCGCGATCGACTCGAGCACGTTCGCGACGTCCTCGCACTGGTCGAGCGTCCGCTCCATCGTATCGTAGAGCTCCTTCCAGCGCATCACCTCGATCGGATCCTCGCCTCCATCGAACAGGCGGCCAACCGCTTCGTGATAGATCGCATCTCCCTCTTCCTCGAGCGCCTTGATCTCCTGCCCGCGCTCGATCACGACCTTCGGCTTCTTGATCGCCAACACCGCCTGCTCGAGCCGATCCGCAGCGCGGACGATGACCGCCGCGAGCTGTCGCGCTGGTTCGCGCACCGCCGTGATCCGGAACATCACCGCACGGCGGGCCGTGCCGTCAATCAGGTCGACCACGTCATCGAGTCGCGACGCCAGCTCGTGGATGTCCTCACGGTCGAACGGCGTTACGAAGCTCTTGTTCAGGCGCGTGATGACGTCATGGGTCAGCACGTCGGCCTCATGCTCGACGGCCTTGATCGATGCAACGTACTCGGCCATCCGTGCCGGATCGTCGAACAGCTTCGTCTGAAGCTTCGCCGCCTGCGTCAGGCGGCGGGCGATCTCGTCAAACAGGTCGAAGAACTTCTCGTCGCGCGGAATTAGCTTGCTGAACATGAGATGCGTTGGCGCGTGTATGGGGAAACCGCGAGCTAGTAAACCTGACCGCCCGGCGCCGCCGACGGCACCGAGCAGGTAACGCATTTCTCGCCGTGCACCAGCGGGCTCTCGAGCAGTTCGCGGAGCGGCAGTGGTCCGGGCCCGAGGCACTTCGCCATCGCGACCCCGCCTGACGTTCCAATGCGCGTGGCACCAGCGGCGATCATCTTCAGCGCCGCCGAGCAGTCGCGCACTCCCCCCGACGCCTTCACTCCCATCGCGTCGCCAACGATCAACCGCATCAGGGCGACAGCCTCCGCGCTCGCGCCGCCCGTCGAATGGAAGCCGGTGCTCGTCTTCACGTAATGCGCGCCCGACTCGCGGGCCAATGCGCTCGCCTTGATGATCTCCACTGGCGTGAGCGCCGCCGACTCGATGATCACCTTGACGAGGCGCGCCGAAGCGGCGCGCACGACCGCGGCGATGTCGTCGGCGACGTAGTGCCAATCGCCACTCTTGATCTGGCCGATTGCCGCGACCATGTCCAGCTCCACGGCGCCGTCGTCCACCGCCCGCTGCGCCTCGAACGCCTTGACGTCGCTGCGCGACGCACCTAACGGGAAGCCGATCACGGTGCAGACGGCGACCTCGGTTCCCTTCAGGCGCTGCGCGCAGAGCTTCACCCACACCGGGTTGACGCAGACGGCCGCAAACTTGTTCTCGGCCGCCTCGGCGCAGAGCTGCTCGACCTCGCGCGCTGTTGCTTCGGCCTTGAGCAGTGTGTGATCGATGAAGTCGCCAATCCGCGCGTTGGCCCGCACGAACTCGACACCCGGCGGCGCGTCACTCGACGGAGTCAGGAGCTGGCTCGCTGGCCGGCTGACGACAGCAGTCGTCGAGGAACTCGCTGGTCCGGCCGAGCCGTTAGGCCTGACGGCGGCGTCGGCCTTCGCCAGTTCGCTGGCGATGCGGTGGGCCAGTGCGTCGAGGTCGAGACTCATCGACCGGCTCGTGCGCTGTCGTCGAGCGACACTTCATCGATTACGCCAACGACCACGGCCTGGACGGGAATCTTCTGGTCGCGAAACAGCGTCCGCGCGGCGCCGCCTTCCTGGACGACGAGCACCTTCTCGCCGTGTCCGACACCGATCACATCGAGCGCGATCACTTCAGCGCCCTCTTCGTTGTCGTCGAGATCGAGCCGCCGCACGAGGAGCAGCTTGCGGCCCCCGAGATTCGCGTGGCGATGGGTCGAGACGACATCGCCAACCACCCGCGCAAGAAACATTTCAGCGTCCGCCTGACGCTGGCGTGTCGCCGAGCAAGCGCTCACCGCCCACGTCGACATGATCCACCTTGCCGACGATGCCTGCATCGACCGCGGCAAAGCTGTTGTCGAGCGTCATCGCCGCCTCACGCGACGTGATGTAGTAGATCACTTCGCCGGGCCCCACGCCGATCCGGTCGACGGCGACGATTGGTTTTCCGTTGCTGACACCGCGCGTGTCGACAGGCTGCAGCCACTGCAGGGCGACCCCCGCAAGGGTCTCCTGCTTGACGGTGGAAACCACGCGGCCGACGACCCTGGCGAGTTGCATCGCGCATAAGATAGCGCGGCCCTGCACTCGCGGCCACGCCGTACCAGCAATGTGGCGGACGATGACGGCCCATTCGACACCACCGCATCGCGTGATCGCTCGAAGCAACCCGTTCGCTGCCATTCTGGCCGTCTTCTTGCGGCCCCGCGCTTGCCTGAACACCACGCGGATTCCGAACGCCGGATGAATTACGGCGTGCAACAACATTCTGAACGAGGCTCCACATGGCAGATAAAGTGATCGGCATCGACCTCGGGACGACGAACTCCGTCGTCGCGGTGATGGAGGGGGGCGATCCGGTCGTAATCCCCAACGCTGAGGGCGGTCGCACCACGCCGTCGGTCGTCGCCTTCACGAAGGACGGCGAGCGTCTCGTTGGTCAGGTCGCGAAGCGCCAGGCGGTCACCAACCCTCAGAACACAGTCTTCTCGATCAAGCGCTTCATGGGTCGGAAGACCGCTGAGGTGTCGGAAGAGACGAAGCGCGTGCCGTATAAGGTCGTCCCGGGCCCGAATGAAGTCGTCGCGGTCGAGGTGCAGGGGAAGCGATACACTCCCCCTGAACTCAGCGCGATGATTCTCCAGAAGATGAAGCAGACGGCCGAAGATTAT
>JBKJQR010000057.1:0-6150 GCA_046593895.1 Gemmatimonadaceae bacterium
GTGGTGAAGCCGGCGTCGAGCGTGGCACGCAGGTGATTTGTCGCGCGGGCGACGCGCAGCGCGAGCGGTTCGTGGAGCACCTGGTCGCTCCACGGGGTCTCGTTATAGGGATGGAGGAGAATGTGCGAGTGCGCGTCGATCAGCCCGGGGAGCACCGTCGCTCCGGGCAGCTCGACGATGCGCGCGTCGGTTGGTACGCCGACCTGCGCCGCGGGGCCGGCACGTTCGATCTTCTCACCACGAACGAGTACCGTCCATCCCTCATGAACGTCGGTCCCGTCGAAGACGCGCGCCGGTCGAAGCAGGATCGCCGTCGTCGGGGCTGGCGTCGGCTGCGCCTGCGCGTGCACTGCGATCGAGGCGCCGCCGCCAAGCACTGCGGCGAGGGCGAGCGTTAGAGTCCGACGAAGGTACGAACGGGACATGGCGAGAGTGGCCGCGTGGAGAGGAATCATGCGCGTGATCAGCGTCCGAAGAAGCGCCGGTACGCTTGATCGAAGCTGCGCCGCAAGACTATGTTCGCGAGCCCACCATCGCAAGGAAATCGCCGCCGCCGTGCACGCGGACTTCGCCGCCAGGAAAAATGCTTCGCACTCGCGCCGCTGCGCTGACTTCAGTCATTACCCTCCACGCGCTCACGGCGTGTACGACGGCACGAACCATCTCGCCGGTCGCGCCGACCAGCGCCGCCGTGCCGGCGAGCGCACTCGTCGCCGCGGGGATCAGCGATGCCCTGCCGCGCCAGCTCGATTCGATCATGACCGCGGCGATCGATGACCACGCATCGCCCGGAATCACACTCGCGGTCGGGCATCACGGGCGAATCGTCTACACGCACGGATGGGGACACACCGACTGGGCAGCGAGCGCGCCGCTCGCCAACGACAGCACAATCTATGACATGGCATCCCTGACCAAGGTCGTTGCAACGACGACCGCGGCGATGCTCATGGAAGAAGACGGCAAGCTCGACATCGAACGCACCGTCGTGAGCTATCTCCCGGAATTCAATGATCCGGAGAAGGCGCCGATCACCCTGCGGATGCTGCTCACGCACACGAGCGGCATGAAGCAGTACCAGTTCCTCTACCGCGAAATCAAGGGACGCGAAGCGTACCTGCAGCGCATCAATGCCAAGCCTCTCGTCCACAAGCCGGGCGAGACGTACGACTACTCGGACTGGAACATGATGGTGCTGCAGCAGGTGATCGAGCGCGTGTCGGGACGGACGCTCGACGCGCTGCTCGCCGAGCGCGTCTACGGACCACTCGGCCTCCGCGACACGCAGTGGAATCCGCCGGCATCGCTGAAGCCGCGCATCGCACCGACCGAGATCCAGGAGTTCCGCGGCGGCCAGGTGTGGGGCGTGGTGCACGACGAGAACGCGTGGGCGATGGGGGGCGTCTCGGGACACGCCGGATTGTTCTCGAGTGCGCGCGACCTCGGCGTCTTCACGCAGATGCTGCTCAACGGTGGCGACTACAGCGGCGTGCGCGTGCTCCACCCCGAGACGATCGCGCGCTGGACCGCACGGCAGCGCGCGGACGCCGCGCGCGCACTCGGCTGGGAGACGCCGTCGGCGCCGTCGAGTTCCGGGCACTATTTTTCGCTGCGCAGCTTCGGACATACAGGATTCACCGGGACCTCGATCTGGGCCGACCCGGAAAAACAGCTCTTCGTCGTGCTGCTGACGAACCGCGTCGATCCGTCGCGTGACAACACGAAAGTCGGGCCGCTGCGCCGGGCGGTCGCTGATGCGGTGCAGCGGGCGGTGCTCGACGCACCGCTCAAGATGTGGGAAGCCGATTCAATCAAACCATGACCGACACCAATCAGACCGCACTGTCACGGCGCGACTTCGTTGCGCTCACCGCACTCGGCGTCGTCGGCCTCGCGATCCCGGGAGCAGCCAGCGCCGCCGAAGCGGACCCGCTGCTCTACGTCGGCACGTACACCGAAGCGGGCGGCAGCAAGGGGATCTACGCGATGCGGATGTCGCGCGCGACCGGCGCCCTGCGCATCGTCGGCCTCGTCGCCGAGGCGAACAACCCGTCGTTCGTCGCGCTCTCGCCTAACGGCAGGACAGTCTTTGCCGTCAACGAAACCGGTCAGCTCGACGGGCAGCCGACCGGCGGCGTGCGTGCCTTCGCGCGTCGGCGAGGTGTACAGACACTTCGGCCGTTGAGCGGCCAGCCCACTGGTGGCGCCGATCCCTGCTACGTGACTACGGATCATACTGGACGGTTCCTGCTCGTCGCGAACTACACTGGCGGCAGCGTCGCGTCGTTCCCGATCCTGCATGACGGCGGTATCGGGCCGGTGGCATCGTTCATCCAGCACGAGGGCAAGGGTCCCGATCCGGAACGGCAAACATCGCCGCATGCGCACTGCATCATTCCTGATCCGGCGAACCGGTTCGTGCTCGTCGCCGATCTCGGTGCGGATCGCATCTTTGCCTATGCGTTCGATCACCACACCGGCAAGCTGACGCCGGTCGCCGATGGCGGGGCGACGGCGGCGCCGGGCGCCGGCCCGCGGCACCTCGCGTTTCATCCAAACGGCCACCTGGTCTACGCGACCAACGAGCTCGCTTCGACGGTGACCGCGTACCGTTATGATCGGGCGACCGCCGCACTGACCGCGATCCAGACAGTGCCGAGCGTGAGCGAGCCGGTGGCGACACCAAATGCGCCGGCGGACATCCACGTGCATCCGTCGGGACATTTTCTCTACATGTCGAATCGCGGCCACAACAGCATCGCCGCGTTCACGATCGATCACGCGAGCGGCGAGCTCACACCGCTGCAGCTCACGTCGACCGGCGGCGACTGGCCCCGCAACTTTGCGATCGATCCGCGCGGCGAGTTCATGCTCGTTGCCAACCAGCGCTCAGGTACGATCACCAGCTTCCGCATCGACCGGAGGAGCGGTCGCCTGGCGGCGACCGGCCGGCACGTAGCGCTCGGGTCACCGGTCTGCCTGCGCTTCGTTTCGGGGCGCGGGTGATCGCACCGATGCTCAGGCCGGCGATCGAGACGCGCGAGCTGCGGAAGGTCTACCCGGCGCCGAGCGGCGCCAGGAAGCGGGGTGGACCACCGGCACCGGGCAGCGGCGGGCATGGAGGCGGACAGACCCCGCCTAACGCGATGAACGTCGGCGGCGAGATCGTCGCCCTGCACGGGCTCGATCTCGAGATTCCCGAGGGCGAGTTCTTCGGCTTGCTCGGGCCTAACGGTGCAGGGAAGTCGACCACGATCGGAATCCTGACGACGCGCATCCGGCCGAGTGGCGGGCGGGCGACCGTCGCCGGCGAGAATGTGGTCGATCAGGCGGCCGCCGTCAGGCAACGGATCGGCGTCGTCCCGCAGCGGCCGAATCCCGATCGCAGCCTGAATGCGATCGAGAATCTCGTCTTTCACGCGGCATACTTCGGCATTCCCACGGCCGACGCGACCGCGCGCGCAAACCGCCTGCTCGAAACACTGGCGATCAGCGACAAGGCACAGGCCAAGGTCGACGAACTGTCGGGCGGACAGCAGCAGCGGCTGATGATCGCCCGCGCGCTGATCCACGAGCCGAGTGTCATCTTCCTCGACGAGCCGACGGTCGGTCTCGATCCGCAGGCGCGGCTCGGTCTCTGGGAGATCCTCCGCGAGCTGCACGCCGCCGGGCGCACGATCGTCATGACGACGCACTACATGGAGGAAGCGGACCAGCTCTGCGACCGGTTGGGCATCGTCGATCGGGGCAAGCTGCTCGCGCTGGACACGCCGACCGTGCTGAAGGATCGCGCGCCCGGCGGCACACTCATCCTGCTCACCCTCGACGGCGACGCGAGCACTGCCGCCGCCGCGGCGCAGCGCGTCGACGGCATCGATCGCGCCGAGGCGGAAGGTTCGACGCTCCGCGCCTACTCGGCGCGCGGTGGCGAGGTGATTCCAGCGCTCATCCGCGCGGCGGAGGCGGTGCAGCGCTCGGTGAAGGACATTTCGCTCCGCGAGCCGAGCCTCGAGACGCTGTTCATCTCGCTCACCGGGAGGACGCTCGCATGAGCCGCGTCAACGTCGCGATCGCCGATGTCGCGGACCGGCCGCGCGTGAGCCGCTCCCGCGTCTTTTTCGCGCTGCTGCATCGCGACATGCGCGTCGCCCGCAAGGAGCTGCCGTTCTTTCTCATCCGGACGACGCTGCAACCGCTGCTCTTCATCATCGTCTTCGGCTACCTGCTGCCGAAGATGGGATTCATGAAGAGCAATTACACGGCGACGCTGCTCCCCGGCATTCTCGCGGTGAGCCTGACGTTCGCGAGCATTCAGGCCGTCGCGCTGCCGATGGTGCAGGACTTCGGCTGGACGCGCGAGATCGAGGATCGCCTGCTCGCCCCGGTGCCAACGCACCTGATCGCCGCCGAGAAGATCGTCGCTGGTGTGCTGCAGGGATTCGTCTCGGCGGGGTTCGTGCTACCGGTTGCGCGACTTATCATGGGCCCGATCCCGGGCCTGACGCTGACGCTATTCCCGACGGTGATCCTCATCGTCATCCTTGGCTCCAGCGCATTCTCGGCGCTCGGGCTGCTGCTCGGCTCCGCGATCTCGCCGCAGCAGATCGGCTTGATGTTCAGCGTGATCATCGCGCCGATGCTCTTCTTCGGCTGCGCGTATTATCCGTGGGCGGGATTGAGCGCGGTACCGTTCATGAAGTACGCGGTGCTTATCAATCCACTCGTCTACGTCGCCGAAGGAATGCGCGGCGCACTGACCCCGGGAGTTCCACACATGCCCCTGCCCATCTCGATCGCTGCGCTGGTCGTCATCAGCGCGATTTTCTGGGTGATCGGCCTCCGCAGCTTCGAGCGGCGGGCCATCGGATGACGGATATCGAGGCCGAGCGGCACGCGGCGCCAGCGGCCGATCCGATCGCCCGCTTCAACGCGCTGCTCGCCGAGGCGAAGTCGATCGACCGTGCGCTGCTGCCGGAGCCGACGGCCTTCGCGTTAGGCACGGTGTCCCCGGAGGGAAACCCGTCGGTGCGGATGCTGCTGATCAAGGGTGCGGACGAGCGTGGCTTCGTTTTCTACACGAACCTCGAAAGCCGGAAGGGGCGCGAACTGATCGCGACCGGCAAGGCGGCGCTCTGCTTCCACTGGCAGCCGATGGAAGTGCAGGTGCGCGTCGAGGGGGCGGTCGAGCGAGCCTCCGACGCCGAGGGCGACGCATACTTTGCCTCGCGACGGCGGGGGAGCCAGCTCGGCGCCTGGGCCTCGCGTCAGAGCCAGGTGATCGCACCGCCGGGGGAGCTCGACCGCCGCGTCGCCGAAGTGGAAGCGCGATTCGCCGGCAAGGACGTGACGCGGCCGCCGAATTGGGGCGGCTTTCGCCTGGTGCCGTCGGCGATCGAGTTCTGGAAGAACATGCCGAGCCGATTGCACGTTAGGCACCTCTACACGCGCGCCGCCGCTGGGTGGCGGGTGGATACGCTCTACCCGTAGGGGTGTGGCGCGACGTCGGCGTGCGTTGGCGGTGCGGCTGTTCGGGTGTGGTCGCGGCGGTGAGCTGGTGTAACGGCAGTCTTCGGAGATCACCGAGAACCGCTGAGGCACCGAGAACTGCCCGTCAGGTGAAGGTCGGCGATCCACGAGCCTGAACTGCTTGGGGGCAAGCGGGGCGGGCGCCGTCCGCAACGAGCCTCAACTACTTGGAGGCAAGCGGGGCGAGACCATCTTGCCCCGGTTGCCCAAAAGCCTTTCGACCCTGGTGCGGACGGCTCAGCCCCGAGGAGCAGTCCTCGGTGACTCGGGTTTCCTCGGTGATCTCCACAGACTGCAGTTGCACCAACTCTCCCCCGGGGCGAACCACGACTCGCGGCGCCGCAGTTCTCCCGGCCGTCCCCGCAGTCGGTACCCCGCGCGCCCCACTGCGCCTATCTTGTGTCTCATGGCGACAAAGGTTCAAGCGGAGCCGGTGGTCGAGGCTTCCAAGGAGTGGTCCATCGACGCGGCGCGCGCCCTCTACAACATCGAGGGATGGGGCGCGGGATTCTTCGACATCAACGCGAAGGGACACGTCGTCGTGCGCCCCGACCGCAACGATGATTCGCGCGAGGTTGACCTTCACGAGCTGGCGACGGACCTCGAGCAGCAGGGCGTGCAGCT
>JBKJQR010000151.1:0-10034 GCA_046593895.1 Gemmatimonadaceae bacterium
AGCTTGAGCGCCTGAAAGAGATTCTGATTCTGCGCTTGCCAATCCAGCGTCCGATACGGAAAACCGAGCGAGTCGGAGAGGGCGCTGGCCACGTCGGTTGCTCTCCAACGATCGACGGTGCGTACTTCGATACCCGTGACCGACTGGCCGATGCCGGCAACCTCGCGTGCAACGTCGATCGGAACGAAGACAAAGCTGTTGTCGTACTCATACATGCCGGTCTCGAACAACCCGGTCACCTCGAGTTGCGTCACGTGCGGCACTGGCGTGCCGGTCACCGGATTCAATTTCGAGCCCGCAGCGGACAACAGCGTTACGTGATCGCCAGGAAAGGCGTTCATTCGCTCGGCGAGTAGCTTGCCGAGCACGGCGCCGCGGATGTCCCCCGTCTCCGACTTGAACTTGAAGTTGTTGCCGCGCAAGGCATGCTGGCGGATCGACGTGACGTCGACCGCGCCCGGCGCCTCCGGTTCAATCCCCTCGATCTGCACACCTTCGGCGTAGTCGTGGCCTGCGCTCATCACGGCCTGTGTCAGGACGAACGGCGCTGCTGCAACGACCCCATGCTGCGCCCGCACTTTGCGCAGGGCGGATTGCCAATTGTCCATTCGCATGTCGTCGCCGAACGTCAGGACGCGGATATCCGGGCTGGCCACGAGGATTTTTTCGCGCAGGTCGTTCTGTAGTCCATTCATTACCGCGATGATCACCACCAGCGCGCTGACGCCGACGGTGATCCCGCCAATCGCGATCACACTGATCAGCGACAACAGGCGCGACCCGCGCCGGCTGCGCAGGTAACGCCATGCGATCGACCACTCGAGGCGGATCACGTTTGCCTCATTCCGGCCGTAGGGTCGGGAAGAGTATCACGTCGCGAATGTTTGCCGTCCCCGTCAGGTACATCACCAGTCGATCGATCCCAATCCCGACCCCACCGGTCGGCGGCATTCCGTACTCCATCGCCCGCAGGTAATCTTCGTCGACGCCGCTCGCCTCTTCGTCTCCCGCTGCGCGCAGGCGCGCCTGCGCCTCGAAACGTGCCCGCTGGTCGATCGGGTCATTGAGCTCGCTGAACGCGTTCGCCAGCTCCTTGCCATTGGCGAACAGCTCGAACCGCTCGGTCAGCGCCGGATTGCCGCGTTTCGGTTTGGCCAGCGGCGACAGCTCCTTCGGGTAATCGATTACGAACGTCGGCACGACGATATTCGCTTCGACATGCACGCCAAACAGCTCATCGAGCAGCTTTGGGCGGTTCATCGCATCGACGCGCTCGATGCCGGCGCGTTGCGCGGCTTCGGCCAGCGCGCCGTCGGTCATCGACATCGCATCTCCGCCGATTGCCGAGTTAAGCGCCTCGGTCCACGAGATCCGCGCGAACGGCGGCTCGAACAGGGGGACGTTAGGCGCCAGCTCCGGAGTCGCGCGCACGGCGTCAGCCGCGCGCACGAGCAGCTGCTCGACCCGCGACATCATCACCGTATAGTCCGCGTATGCCTCGTAGAACTCGAGCATCGTGAACTCGGGATTGTGCGTGCGATCGATTCCTTCGTTTCGAAAGTCGTGGCCGATCTCGTAGACTCGCTCCATCCCGCCAACGATCAGCCGCTTCAGGTACAGTTCGTCGGCGATCCGCAGGTAGAGCTGCATGTCGAGCGCGTTATGCGTCGTCGTGAACGGCTTCGCCGCCGCCCCGCCGTAGAGGGGCTGCAGCGACGGCGTCTCCACTTCGAGGTAGCCCAGTCCGTCGAGGTAGCCACGAATCGCCGAGACCAGCCGCGTTCGGGCGACGAACAGTGCCCGGGCCTCGGGATGCACCGCCAGGTCGGCGTAGCGCTGGCGCGACCGCTGTTCCGAGTCGGTCAGCGCGGCGTGGCGAACGGTCTCGCCATCGATTACCTCCTCCTTCCCTAACGGCAGCGCGCGCAGTGATTTGGCGAGCAGGCTCACCGCGTCGGCTTTTACTGTCGTCTCACCAGTGCGCGTCCGGAAGACGGGGCCGCGCACGCCGACGAGGTCGCCGATGTCCAGCTGCTCGAGCAGCGCGAACGTAGCATCACCAAGATGGTCGCGGCGGAAGTAGAGCTGGATACGGCCCGACAGATCGGCGAGGTGCGCGAATACCGTCTTCCCGTGCCCCCGCCACGCGACCAGTCGGCCGGCAATGCTGACGACGGTGCCCTCTTCACTCCCCGCCGGTGCGAGCGACAGCACGTCCGACGCGGTATGCGTCCGCTCGAACGAATACGCGAATGGCGCCACGCCTAACGCTTCGATCGCCGCCAGCTTTTCACGCCGCGCCCGTTGGACGAAATTGAGGTCGTCGCTCATGCTGCGCTACCGTCGGTGCCGCGCGTCAGCCACGCCTCGATGAACGGATCGATCGCACCGTCCATCACCTTCTGAACGTCGGGGATCTTCAGCTCAGTGCGGTGGTCGTTCACCATGGTGTACGGCTGGAACACGTAACTGCGGATCTGGCTCCCGAAGCTGACATCCGATTTCGTCGAATCGAGTTCCGCCTTCTTTTCCAGCTGCTTTTGCAGTTCGATGTTGTACAGCCGGTTCTTCAGCATCTTCATCGCCGTCGCCTTGTTCTTGTGTTGCGACCGCTCCGCTTGCGACGCCGCCACCACCCCCGTCGGCATGTGGGTGATGCGGACCGCCGAACTCGTCTTGTTTACGTGCTGGCCGCCGGCTCCGGATGCCCGGTACACATCGATTCGAAGGTCCTCGTCGCGTATCTCGATGTTGATCGTGTCGTCGACGACCGGATACACGAATACCGAGGCGAAGCTCGTGTGGCGGCGGGCCTGTGCGTCGAACGGCGAAATCCGAACCAGGCGATGCACCCCAGATTCCGCCTTCAGAAACCCGAACGCGTACATCCCCTGGATCTCGAGCACCGCGCCCTTGATTCCCGCTTCTTCTCCCTCGCTGACATCGAGTACGTCCAGTCCGTATCCCTTGCGCTGCGCCCATCGCTCGTACATCCGCATCAGCATCTGCGCCCAGTCCTGGGCCTCGGTGCCTCCGGCACCCGCGCTGATTTCGATCTGCGCGTCACGGAAGTCATCAGGGTGCTGCAGCAAAGTGCGCAGACGGAACGTCTCCAGTTCCTCGCTGATCACTTCGACGTCGCGGTCCACCTCGCCCGACATCTCTTCGTCGGGCTCCATCTGGAGCAACTGATCCAACTCCCCTGCTCCGGTGACCTTGGATAGCAGGGCGTCGTACGGCTCGACCCAATTGCGTAGCGCCTTCACCTCCTGTACGACCCCTTGCGCGCGCTGCTGGTCGTTCCAGAAGTCGCCTTCTCCCATCTTCGCTTCAAGCCGCGTCAGTTCCGCCCGTTTGGCGTCGACGTCAAAGATACCTCCCCAGCTCGGCGAGACGCCCGCTGTAGTGTCGCAGTCGCTTTTCTCGCTCGCTCTCGGCCATTGCGCCAACCTCCTAAGCAGCGGGCCGCCCGACGCAGCAGGGCGGCCCGAGATGACAAATGTCTCGCCGGAATAAGTATACGCCTGGTCGACCTGAGCCTCTACCCTCGATCCTCACGCGGGTGGAAAGATCTTCTTGCCGCCGGCGAGTACGTCGTTCAACGCGTCCTGAAAATGCGTCGTGCCGTCTGCGAACTCCCGACCGACCTGGTCGACGTATTCCTCGTAACTCTTCTTGATCTCTTCCTTGAAAAGTTGCGCGAGGGTGTTGTTCCGTACCCCTTCGTCGCGCTTTTGTGGATGGTACGCGACGATGTCGGAAACCAGTGCGCGAGCCAACCGCTTTGCCTTTGCGTTGGGGTCGTTCGCCAGGAAAGGATTGATCGGAGCGCGAGCTGGTGGGGCGCCCCCGGGCGGCGCGGGCGCGGCCGGCCGAGGTGCCAGCGGCGCGCCCGCTCCTGCAGGCCGAGGCGCAGCGATCGGATTCGGCGCGCCGCCGAACGATGGTGGCCGCTGCGCGGGCACTCCGGCAGGCGGCTGTGCCCCGGGGGGGCGCGGCGTTGACGGCGCTGCACCAGGCGCCGCGCCGAACACCGGAGGCCGCGGCGGCAGTGCAGGCGCCGACGGCTGACCGACAGGTGGCGTCAACGGTCGCACCATCGGCCGCATCGGCTGCGGCGGAAGCGGCGCCGGCGCTGCCGCCGCCGGGCGTGCGCCTGGTGGTGGCGGGATAGGCGGCAGCCCCGGCAACGTCTGCGGGCGAGGTGGTGCCGGAGGCCGCACACCCGTTGGCGTTAGGCGCGGCGGTGGCGGCGCAGCAATCGGAGCCGGCCGCGGTGGCTGCGCTACCGCTGGAGGCAGTGGCGGCGCCGCCAACGGAGGACGTGAAGAAGCCGGCGCCGCGATCGATCCCCCCGCGGCTGGTGGGCGTTGCGCCGGAAGCGACGTCGCGCTGGACGCGCCGAACTGCGCGAGGCCACCCGCGCTTGGCGCGGGCCGCGGAGCCGGCAAGAAGTTCCCCGGCGCAGCAGCCGCGCCGACTGCAGGAGCGGCGCTCGGCGACGCATTTTCGGACGCCACCGTTATGACACCACCGCACACCGAGCAGCGCGCTCGCACCCCGCCGGCGGGGATCTTGGCCGGATCCACTCGAAACACAGACCGGCATTCAGGACACGCTACGTTCATTTTTCCTCCGCGGCGCCCGCAACATTCCGGCGCGCGCCACCGCTGTCGTCGTCAGGCGCGTCGTGCCGCCGGTCGATCGTGTACACCGATCCGGGCAACGTCTTCGCGTAGCTCTTCATCTCTGTCGCCAGTTCGCTCACCTGCGCAGCGTGCGTAAAATGACGCCGCTCGTTCGTAACCACTCCGATGGACACAGTCATCAGTGGGACGCGATGCAGTTGGCCGCGGCGGTCCTTCCCGAAGTAATAACCTGCGCGGCGGTCCTGCTCCGAGTATTGAAACGGTGCCAGTGCGTCGAAGACCTCGATGATCTCGCCGCACACTTCCGCGATCATCGGCAGCGGGATGATGAAGATAAAATCATCGCCGCCGATGTGGCCGACAAATCCACGCTCGCCAGCCACACCCTTGACGACGTCGTGCAGGATCTTCGCGAGGATTCGAATCACGCGATCGCCGTCGTAATAACTGTATCGGTCGTTGAATTCCTTGAAGTGATCCAAGTCGGCGTAACAGACCGCAAACTTTTCGCCTCGCGTCATTCGCCGCCCGATCTCAGACTCGATCTCCATCGTTCCCGGCAACCGCGTCGACGGATGGACGCGGACGTCCCGATCCGACCGGCGGAGGAGAACCCCAAGCCGCTGGTCGACCTCAGCCCCGCTGTTGTCATCCCGCAGGACCTCATCCGCATCGGCGTCAAACGCTCGCCCGAGCGATTCGTCGCCATCGATCCAAAGCACGGCCGGAACGACACCGGTATACGAATCCGCTTTCAGCCGGCGGCACGCGTGATCACAGACGTCCAACTGCCGACGTCCGTCGAAGATGACCAGCCGTGGCCGCCCGCGGAGCGCGAGCGACATCAGCGCGTCTTCGCTGGCTACCCGAACGACCGAAAGCGACTGTCGCTCCAACCACGAGTCGAGCGCGGCTGGAGTCGGTTCGTCGGCGGGGGAGAAGAGTACGGCGGTCGGCGTGGCCAGGCGGGGTTACGGCGAACTGAAGGTCGGGTCCGGCAAGATACGATTCGAGCGGAGCGAAGTCAAACGCGCATCGCTGCATAACTTGCGCGATTCGACCGTGATGTTTGCGATCAGAAAAACCAGAAAGCGACGGCAATCATTGCGTACGCGATCAGAAGGAAAGCGCCCTCGAGCCAATTCGATTCTGCGTCACGAATCACCGCGGAAGCAACGCCGACGGCAAGCGCGAGGCTGGCCAGTTCAAGCGTGTGGAATGCCAGGTCCATCGGCTGACCGAAGATCACCCCGGCGAATACGAGCAACGGTGCGATCAGGAGTGCGACCTGTATGCTCGAGCCTAACGCGATGCTCACCGACAGATCCATTCGGTTCTTCATCGCCATCATCACGGCCGAACTGTGCTCGGCGGCGTTGCCGATGATCGGCACGAGGATCAAGCCGACGAACGTCTCCGACAACCCAAGTCGCGCTACTGCATCGACGGTACTCCCGACGAGCAACTCCGATAACCAGCCCAGCGCCGCAGCTGTTCCGGCCAGTACGAGAATCGACTTGCGAAGGGACCAGTGCGGCGTCTCCTCACCCGCCGCAACATCGCCTCCCTCTCCGAACACCGCTCGATTCGAACCCATCGAGTAGACGAGCGACAACACGTAACCGACGATCAAGAGACCTGCAATCCACGCGGACATCTGAACGGCGACATCGCGAGCCGGCTCCGGATGGAGCCACCGGAAAATCGACGGAATCGCGAGGCCCGTGACGGCGATGGTCAAGAGCGAGACGCTGATGCCGGCGAAGTTCGCGCTGAATTTCTGCTCACGATGCTTCAACCCGCCGGCGAGCTGCGCGGCACCGAGCACGAGCAGCAGATTGCCGAGGATCGATCCGGTGATCGACGCCTTTACCAAGTCGATGAGACCGGCGCGCAGCGCCAGGCCCGCGATGATCAACTCGGCAAGATTGCCTAACGTCGCGTTGAGCAGGCCCCCGATCGCCGGCCCGGTATGACCGGCGAGTTGCTCAGTTGCTGATCCGAGCACGCCGGATAGCGGGATGATCGCCAGTGCTGAGAGCGTGAACACGACGAGCGGAGACGCGTGCATGTGGTCTGCCGCTACCGCGATTGGTGCCAGCAGCAGTAGCCAGTAAAGGACCTTCATTACGATCCCGCGGCCGCAGGCGAATGATGGACAAGTCGGCTTATCGTCGCGAACGAAACCGTTGCGCCCAATCCGACATTCGACGAGCTGTTCTCGCCGGACTGTCCCAGTTGAAGCCGGAGCGATATGTACGCGTCCACCGTGCTCAGGACGTGATTTGCGATCACGGCCCCGATGTCCTGCGCCGCGTGGCGAAAGCCATCATTGCTCGACCGAACGCTCCGCCGGTAGACGTCCTGGTGAAGGGGCGATGAGCGCCACGACCACTGAAACTCCGGTCGCACGGCATTCTGGTTGTAGAATCGCACGGCCGCCTCATACGCCGGCGAACCAACTGGCGGCGGGGTTCGCGGGTCTGCCCAGAATGTGGTGCGCGCGATGCTCCACATTTTCCCATTGAACGTGGTGGTGTCGGTTTCCGGCGAGAAGCCGCCGGCCGGGTCGCTGTTATAAACGCCGCTGGCGATCCAGTGCTCCATCCGTTCGTAGTACTCGAAGTTTCCCCGCGGTTTCGGGCCGGGGAATCCGGCGCGCGAGACGCGGACGGCGAGGTTGCGGTAGGCGTTTCTCGCATCTATCCCTGCGCGACGGTCGGCGAGATACCGAATCCAGAGAAACCCTTCGACCGCCATGTAGCCAACGAATCGATCCTGGCCGAGGCGTGCCTGGCCGCTGCCAGGCAGCCCCGCGGACGCGATCGGCGCCCACCAGTCGTGACGCGCGATCCCCTCGCTGGCGCGTGGCGCGCAGCGTAACGATTCCGGACAGTGCAGCGGCACCGAAAGGGGCAGCCGGTTCGTGTAATCCCCGCTCCGACTGAGCACGCCCGATGGAGTGTACCGAGGTCCGGGCAGGAGGGGTTCGCCTAACGTTCCCGCAGACACCCCCGCCTGCGCTCCGACGGGCGAAGACGCGACGCAGGCGATGATCAGCGCACGCTTTGCTGACGATGCGAGCCGCATCAGAAGAGGTACCGCAAAGAGATGTACGTTGGCGGCTTGCCTGCATCCGCTGACAGCCCGCGGACTACCCGTCCGATGTCGATCACAAGCGTTCCACTGGTCACGCCGAATCCGAGCGACGGTCCGTCTCCCTCGCCGTCACCCCGATCGAACAGATAACCCGTGCGAAAGAATGCGAATTCCCGATACCCGACGCTGAGGCCAAAACGAGGCGACGGCGCGCTGAAGTGCAGGTCGCTCAGCATGTCGGCGAGGACGCGAACCTTGACTTCGGGCGGCACCCCATCAACGTTAGGCACGTCTACGCTCACTCCGGCCTGTATCCTCGTCGGGAGCGGATCAGATTGGTCGCGGTCATTTACCTGCAGACGCGGACCGACGTTTCGGACGGCCATTCCAAGCGTCACCGGCAAAAAGCCAGTCAGTCGCGCCTGCACCCCGGCATCGAGTGCGCTCGACGACGCCGACACAGTTGGAACTCCTGAGCAACCCCCGCTGCAGTCGAGCCGGAGTTGAACGATCTTGTAGCTGATGCCCGCGGCAAACCGCTTGGCAATCGGGGTCGCATAGGTCGCGACGTACACGAGGTTCTGCGGGATGAGGATCCCGCGCGAGCCGACAGTGTCCGTAATCTCCTGCCGACCGTAGTTGACGACATTGGCGCCGATGGCCAGCACTCCGAGCAACGCCGACGGAATCACGAGCGTGACTGCATCGCCCTTCGCGATGATCGTCTGGGAATGGTGAATCGCCAGCTCTCGCTTCTCGCCACGCGCGATTGCGGCGGGATTCCACCAGACCGCTTCGCTTCCGGGCTCGTCGGCGACGACAGCCTGCCCCTCGCCGACCGCGCGCGCGCCGATCGGCAGGAGCAGAAACAGCGCTCCCTCGGTGGCTGGGCGCTGCGCCCCGGCTAACCCGGGGGCGCCAAGCGCAAAAACGGCCGCGACGGCGGCCGCTCGAACGTGCCGTCTAGCGCGGCGAAGCCTCATCGATCAGCATGATGGGGATATCGTCCCGGACAGGGTACGCAAGCCGACACGCTGGACAGACCAGCGCGGATTCTGATTCACGGTTCTCGAGCGGCCCCTTGCACTTCGGGCACACCAGAATCGCCAGCAGCTGTGGAGCGAGACTCATCGCGACTTTTTGTCCTCCGGAATCCGGTAGCCGAATCTCGCCAACGCGCCCGTATTTTTGCGCCAGTTCGCGAGCACTTTGACCCAGAGGTCAAGGTAGACCTTCCGCTCGATCAAAGCTTCAATTTTTACCCGCGCCGACCGACCGATTTCCTTGATCCGCGCACCCTTGGCGCCGATCAGGATCTGCTTCTGCGTCTCGCGTTCGACGTATAGAACGGCACGAATGTATACCGGAGTGCGGGTTTCGCGAAACTCCTCGATCTCGCACGCGATGCTATACGGTACTTCCTCATCGAGCTGCTCGAGCGCCGACTCCCGCACCAGTTCGGCCGTGAAAAACCTGACCGTTTGGGTGCTGACGTCCTCGGCGTCATAAAGAAAGGGGCTCACCGGAAGTCCGGATCGGGCTTCTGCGACCAGTTCCGGAACCCCCTCGCCGGTCAGCGCCGAAATGAAACGCGCAGACGGGGTTGCCGTTGCTAATCGGAGTCTCTCATCCGGCGTGATCGTATCAAGCTTGTTGTACACCGTAACGACGGGCGCGCTCGGCGGCGATACCAGGTCCGCGGCTACTGTCAGGGACGGTGCGGGTCCGTCGCCAGCGTCCGCCAGATAGATGACTACATCCGCGTCGGCGAGGGCGTCGAGCGCGGTGCTCCGCATGGCGCGATGCAGCGCGTATTTCGGATTGAGCAACCCCGGTGTATCGAAGACGATCATCTGATTGTCGTCGTCTGTGACAATTCCGACGATGCGATCTCGTGTCGACTGTGGCTTGGGGCTGACGATGCTGAGTTTCTGGCCGACGACGCGATTGAGGAAGGTCGACTTCCCAGCGTTCGGCTTACCGACGACCGTGACGATTCCGGCGCGAGTCATTGGGACGGAAGATAAGCCGGGTAAGCGGTGCAGTGGCTGATCACAGGGGCTGCAATCCGAAGGAGGAAACGCAGCGAGGGGTGCGCATCCGATTTGGACGCGCACCCCTCGAGTTTCGTGCGACGACGTCACAGTGTTGCGGACGGCGTATGCAGCGAGGTGCCGGCGACGGCCTACTCTCCCGCGATCTCGCGATCGGAGTACCATCGGCGCTGTAGGGCTTAACGACCGTGTTCGGAATGGGAACGGGTGTGGCCCCTACGCTCTAGTCGCC
>JBKJQR010000168.1:0-10911 GCA_046593895.1 Gemmatimonadaceae bacterium
GTTCCTGCCCGATGCCGCGCAGGAACCATGCGCCCGTGGATCCGGGCATCATGTCGGTCAGCAATGCCGACCCCAGCGCGAACACGTCGGCCACGCGCGCTTCCCCGGTAAAGGCGCGCGCCAGACTCACGAACGCGAACAGATTCGTCGATGCCTCTCCCACGACGTCGGGGGCCACCTGGCGCGGCGGGTCGGACTCGTGGCGCGATTGGTGAATCCGCTGCAGCACTTCATGCCCCGGCACCACCTTGCCGGGAGCGATCGGGATACTTTGGTAGACCTCGATGAAGGTGGCCACCACGTGTGGGTCATACATGTTGCCGCTGCGCTGGCGGAGAATCTCCAACGCGGCCCCTTCCGTCATCCGGCCGCGATACGGCCGATCCGACGTGAGCGCGTCGAAGCAATCGACGACCGACAGAATGCGGGCGCCGATCGGGATGTCTTCGCCTGCGATGCCGTGCGGGTAGCCGCTCCCGTCCCAGGACTCGTGATGGCACTGCACGATCGGCACGACCGGATACGGGAACTGCACCAGCGAGAGGATGTCGGCGCCCACGTCGACGTGGCGCTTCATTTTCTCGAACTCCGCCTCCGTCAGCTTGCCTGGCTTGTTGAGGATGTGCTCGGGCACTGCCAGCTTCCCGGTGTCGTGCAGGAGCGCGCCCGCCTCGATCGCCTTCAACTGGAGCTCGTCGCTGATGCCGAGCGCGCGCGCCAGGCCCAGCGCATACGCCTGCACCCGGACGACGTGACTGTGCGTCACATCGTCCTTGGCGTCGATCGCCATCGCCAGCGTCTCCACCGTGGACAGGTAGAGCCGGTCCATGTCGGTGAGATGACGGCGCGCATCGTCCAAGCGTCCGAACGACGATCGTAGCGTCAGGTGGAACACCACCATCAGCGGAAGGACCACGACCATCGCGACGATGCTCACCTGCTGGATCAGGAGAATCAGACAGAACGCCAGGGACGCCGCCGCCAGGTAGCTGATCGAGAGCTTCTGGAAATGCTCCCGCCAAATCTGGATCGGAGAGTGACCGGTGTCGAGGCCGACGGCGATCGCCGTCAGTCCAGAGTTCAACGCGAAATACACGACCGTCATCGCCAGCAGCGGAAGGACCAGTGCGCCCAACGGTGGCGTTGACAGTAACAGCGGCGCGACACCCGCGACCAGGAAGAAGGTGTGCGAGCCGACCCACATCGAGACGGCGAGCGCGGCCGTATTGAAGGCGATTTGCCGCGCCGGCATGCGCCGCTGAAGCGAGAACACGAATCCGACCGCCGCAATCGCGATCGTTGCGGGTCCCGGGCCGAACAGCAACGCCGTCGTGATGAAGAACGTATCCTCGTCGATGGCGATGTTTGCGGACTTCGACGCGAAGTTCAGCCGAAATGATCCGGCGACCATCGCCAGCGCAGACAGCGCGAGCCAGCCGATCGGATGGGGCGCGCGCACCGCAGCGAACGCCGCGTCGACGAGCACCAGCGCGCCCGCCAGCACGATCGCCTGCAGGTAGGTCCGCAACGCCTGCGCCGACGAGATCGACCGGAGGCCTCGAGCGATCAGGTCGTCACCATGGATCCGGGGACGTCATGATCGCCGTGCCCCATAGAATGGCGTTCTTTTCGGACGTCCCCCAGAGAATCGCGTAGGCTTCCGACGTGCCCCACAGAATGGCGCTGCCCTGCGGATCCAGTATCGGTGTGCCCCACACGATTGAACCGTTAGCCGTCCAGCCGGCCACCGCCCCGTAGATCAACGACTTCGCCGGCAGGGACGCGAGCGGATTCGCCAGACCGAGCAGGTTGAGATCGCCGAACGCCAGGAGCGACGGATTGGCCCACGCGCCAGATGCGGCCGCCGGCGAGAGGATGCGGGTGCCGATGCCCGCATCGAGACGAGCGCCCAGCGTGCCGATGTCCCAGAAGGAGGCGCCGCTTCCGATGGTCTGCGCGCCGCCCACCGTTGTCGTGACCGCCGACGTCAACGGGCTGGTTGCGGTGATCGCGTTGGTATCCAGCGTGACGGCGCCGTTTTGCGCCAGCGCCCGGCCCGTCACGCTGACGCCAGTGGTCACCGTGATGCTCGTCGACGCCAGAATGTTTCCAGCGAACGACGAGGCTGTGCCGAGCGTCGCCGAACTGCCGACCTGCCAGAACACGTTCCCTGGTGAGCCCCCGTTCGTCAGGACGACCGACGAGGCGCTCGCCGTCGTGAGCGTGCTCCCCATCTTGAAAATGAACACCGCGTTGGCGTTGCCCAGCGCGTTGAGCGTGAGCCTTCCTGTCAGCTGGGCCGAGGAGGAGAAACAGTAGACGCCCGCAATGAGCGTCTGTCCGCCCAGATCCACGCCCGTCATATCCTGAGTGCACGGCTGGCCGACCAGATTGTTGTACGCCGTGGTGAGGTCATTCTGGGCCGCAAGCGCGGCCGCGTCGGCGGAGTGTATTCCGCCGGACACGACGCGCCCCGGCGGAAAGCCGGTAATAGCGGTGCCAGGACTGACGCCGAGGGCGCCGTTGATGACGCTCGAGCCGGTATTGGTGACCGTCGAGGCGCCCAACACCGCGAAGCCTTGCGCCGCGCCGAGCGACGGCGCCGTCTGCGCCGCAACCGGAGAGGACGCGTAAACGGCGATCTGTCGCGAGGCCCAGAAGTTCACACTGCCCGCGCCGGCGCCGATCAGGCCGGCGTCCGGCATGGCCGTCGCGCCGTTCTGCAGCGCGAACTTCACCTGCGCTGGAGACAGATTCGGCGATCCCTGCAGGAGCAGCGCCACGCCACCGCTGACAATCGGGGCGGACATGCTGGTCCCACTCAGATACATGTAGGCATTGTTGCCGATGCCCGCGACATGAATCGACGGATACATCGTCGGCAGGAAGCCCGCGTCGGCCTCCAGCGAGAGGATTTTCGTGCCGGGCGCGACAACATCAGGCTTCACCGTGAAGTCGTACTCCGTCGGACCGCGCGAGCTGAACGTCGCGAGGGTGTCGTCCGATCGATCCACCGTTCCCCAGGTGTTCAGCGAACCGACCGTGATTGCATAGGGAGAGTTCGCCGGAGACGCGATGCTGCCCAGCATGACGCGGCCGTCGGGTGTTTTCCCGGAGTTGCCGGCGGCGACGACCACGACAATTCCTGCCTGCACCGCCTGCTTGACGGCTTCGCACAACGGGTCCGTGGAGCATGCTTCCGTCACGGGATGGCCAAGTGACAGATTGATGACGCGGATGTTGTAGCGGGCGCGGTTGGCGACGACCCATTCGATGCCGGAAATCACGTCGCTGGTGAGCCCGCTACCGTCAGCGCCAAGCACGCGCACGTTCACGAGCTGTGCTTTGGGCGCGATGCCGCCGACATACCCCGTCGCGCCGCCATTGGCGGCCGGTGCGTTGCCGGCGATGATCCCGGCGATGTGGGTGCCGTGACCGTAGGCATCCGTCGTCTGCGGATCGCCGGTGACGAAGTTCACGTTCGCGACGATGCGTTGCGCGAGTGCCGAGTGGGGCGCGATACCCGAATCGACGACGGCCACGCCGATGCCCTGACCGTCCACTCCTGGGATACCGAGCGAGCCGACCAGCAGCGTGTTTCCCGCGCGCGTCTGATCTGCCCCTGTCGACTTGTCCGCGCTCATCGTCGAGTTGTTCACGGGCAGATCGCCGGACAGATGGTCGACGGCCGGGTCACGCGACAAATCGCCCAGCTCTGCGCTGTTGGCGAGAACCACTGCAGCGCCGTGCATCCGCTTGACGACCGTCAGCCGGTGACGCGAGGCCAGCAAATCGAGCTCGCGATCCGTCCCGTGTACGATGACGCGCTCGCGCGCGGTCGTCTTGCGCGCCTGATGTTTGGTGAGATCAGCGGAGAGGTGCGCCCGCCAGTCGCGCCGAGAGCCCTGCAGCCCAAGGTTCGAGCCCTGGAGCCCAAGGGAGGACCAAGCCACGAGGGCAGCGGCGGCGGCGACCACACGCGTGGTTTTCACGATCGAGAGATCACGACAAGGCATCCGAGCTCCTGACTACCGGTTGCAACCCGCGATGGCGGCGACCATCGCAAAGCCTACGTCCTAACGCTCGCAATATGACATTAAGGTAAGGATGAAGACTTCTGTGAACGGCAGAGCAAGGTTGAGCCCAGATCTGTTCTCTGTCGATGACTAGAACTGTAACTAACAGGGAAGAATGGCGATAAGCGATGAGGACTGTGAGGGCTGAACCGCCTTTCGATACTCACAGTGTGTCTCATATAGTTACATAATGTTCGTTAAAATAAGCCTATTATCTATGTAAGCATCACAATCTAAATTGCTTACATGACTGTGTCTCGATATGAGACGAGAATCGCAAAATCGAGCATGACGAAAGAGCCCGCACCCCAACAGCGGCCCCAACTAGCCGAGCCGCTTGAGATCGAACGGCACTTCGAAGAGTGTGCCCTGGGGCGGCGCACAGATCGATGGCCGCGCCGCCGGTCACCGAGACCCGTTTCAGCTGTCGCAGGCCGGTCGTCCAGGATTGCAGGTCGGTGTGCCGAGGTGTTGAGCGCGGGAACGAAACTTGGGCCGTACGAAATCGTGTCTGCCTCGGCGCTCGTCGATCTTCGGGTTGCCGTAGGAAGCAGCAGTCTTTTCTGAGGAGAATGCCATGAGCCGTCGATCAACTTCGCTCGCGATGGGGTTCGGCGTCGCTCTTGTGACTGCGGGCGTTTCCGTGTCGTTGCATGCGGCGCAGGGCGCCGGGTCGTCGGCGCGTCCGGCCCTCTTCACCGACGCGCAGGCGGCGCGTGGCGAAGCCGTCTACTGACGTTCGCCAGAACCCCGTCCGCCTCGGTGCCTGTTGATCTTCGCACCAACAATCGCCACGATCCAGCCATGCTGGAGCTGCTCGTCCTGATCGGCCGCGCGCTGGCGTTGGGCTGCCGCGGACACCACGAATTGGTCTTAGAGAACATAGCGCTTCGGCAGCAGTTGCGAGCGGTGAAACGGACGACCGCGTGCCTGCATCTCCGCCCGCGCGACCGGCTATTTTGGATCGTCTTGGCCCGAATCTGGCGCAACTGGCGCACGGCATTGGTCCTCGTTCAGCCAGACACCGTCGTACGATGGCATCGCGACTGGCTCCGCCGTCGATGGGCCCGACAATCGAGACCGCGGCCCGGCGGCCGCCCGATCATTGATCCTCAGATCCGCGCCCTCATCCGAAAGATGACGAACGCCAACCCCTTGTGGGGAGCACCACGGATTCACGGTGAGCTGCGCACCCTCGGGGTCGACGTCTCGGAACGGACGGTGTCGCGTCTCCTGGAACGGCGTCCACGTCCGCCGGCGCAAACGTGGCGCACGTTCCTTGCCAATCATCTCGCGGCGGCCGCGTCGATGGATTTCTTCACCGTCCCGACGCTGACCGGCCGGGTGCTGTTCGTCCTGGTCGTCCTGTCGCACCGGCGTCGGCGCATTGTGCATGTCAATGTCAGCGATCATCCGACGGCGAACTGGTCCGCTCAGCAAGTGGTCGACGCGTTTCCAGACGACACCGCGCCCCGCTGGTTGCACCGAGATCGAGACGGCATCTACGGTGAGGCCTTCCGGCGCCGACTGGCCAGCATGGGCATCGCCGAAGTCATCTCCGCTCCGGCGAGTCCGTGGCAAAACCCGTACGTGGAACGCCTGATCGGATCGATTCGACGAGAATGTCTGGATCACGTGATTATCATCAACGAGGCCCATCTCCGTCGCGTCCTCACGACCTACACCCGCTACTACCATCAGACGCGAACCCACCTGGGGCTCGAGAAAGACGCGCCAGATCACCGACCGGTGTCCGGAACATCCACGGGGCCGATCGTCGAGATCCCCGAAGTCGGCGGTCTCCATCACCGGTACGAGCGGCGCGCAGCATAGTCGTTCCTGTCCGCCACAATCGGTGTCCTCAGCCAGGCTCCCGTGTCGTCGGTGTGTGGAGCGCTCATCGACAGATGGCCGCCGTGTTCAGGCGCAAGATGAGCTGCACGATCACGTGACGACTCGGACGACGTTCAATACGCTAGGATTTGATTGGGGCGCACTCCGATGACGTTTTGGCGAATGACACCCCACCGGTCGCGCCTCGTGACGATGGCGGCGAGGGTTCGCGCTGCCCATTCGGTGCGGCCCGGGAGTAGTTCTGGAGCGACAACCCCCTGCGTTACGCGGTCTTTCGGGGGCCCTTCTCCTGGTTCCGCTTCGCCTCGGCCTTCTGCTTGGCGTCGTGCTGCTGCTGGCTCTTGGCCTTGTCCTTCTTGCCGCCTTTATCGCCCATGCGCAGGTGCTCCTTGCGGTCATTATTACGCAGACGCTTAGGGGTTCGCCAGCCGCGCGCCCGCCAGGAAGACGAATAGCACCTGGACAGCCGCACCGCACCGCGCGTGACGCGATTCAGAGTCTCGCGGATATGCTCGAGGACCACGTCCGCGGCGGATGAGGTGAACGATCAGTCGCGAAGGGACCCTCTCTGGTGCGCCTGCACGGGGAGATAGCCCCTTCGCCGTTGATCGTGAGTAATCCGACGGAGCGGTTCGAGTCCGTAAGGCGGCGGCGAATCTCACGCGTGCTCGGCGGTCGCGCAATCGCGATCTGACGTCGCACGACCGGCAGCGGTCTGTGAATCCGGCACCACGGCCGCGACATGCCGACCACTTCAGCTTGGCCATCCAATTCACGATGACGCGGATGCCCGGGCTTGGCGGCCCTGCCGCTTGACGCACGAGAATCTTCTGCCCGTCGCGTGTGATATCGAAGTGGGTCCGAACATCGATGAGACTGAGGACCGGCTCGGCCACCAGTGTCTTGGTCGGACCGACGGTGATGTCCTCGGCCGTAAACGTCAGCTCGTTTGACACGATGCCGCCGGGCGGCATCCAGTAGACCACCTCCTTGCCGCCCCTCGTCCAACGCGGATGCACCCCGCCGCCGTTCGAAATCTGCTTCCGAGGCGAGCCTCCCGGGAATCCCTCGACGAACAATTCGAACGCGTCTCCGCGCGTCGAGCTATACGCCAGCCACCGTCCGTCTGGCGACAAGCGCGCTGCGTACGTCGAGGTGGGCCCATTCGCCAGTCGAATAGGGACACGATCGCCGAGACGGAGTGCCCAGATGGATTGTTGCAGCTGCTGAAACAGCATGTAGCCATGCTTCGACCAGTCGCTCGGCATCGGATAGAAGAGCCCGCTGACATCGAGCACGCGCTCGGGAGGCCCACCGGCGATCGACTGCCGGTAGAACGCGCGCACGCCCTCGCGTTCGGATGTGTAGAGAATTTCTTTACCGTCGGGCGACCACACGGGGTCGACATCCGTCGCAGAATCTGTCGTGAGTCGAGAAGCCGCGTTGTTGCGCGAGGCGTCGATCAGCCAGACATGCCACGCACCAGTCTGCGCGTTCAGCCGATTCGCCGCGATCAGGTTGTCGTTGATGGGGGAAATCTGGGCGTTGAGATTCTCGCCATCGTCGCCCGGTCGTGCCTCGATCGCTCCCGTGACCTTGCCCTCCCGGTTGAACCACGTCAACTGCCCGACGCTGCTGCCGCCTCGGGGTGTGGGGAGTGCCAGCACGCCGGTGTCCGACGCCGACACGGTCAACACCGGCCACGGACCGGCCGCACCGCGGTTCACGCCTACGGCGACGATGTGCGCTTCGCCTTCGAGGGCCAATCGACGGAGGTCGAGCTTCTGAGCGAGTAGCGATCCCCCGCGCACGAAGAGTACGTGGTCAGGTGGGGCGAACCCTCCCGGACATTGCGACTCGCCAAGGTTCTTAACGCTGCCGCCGTCAAGCGAAGCGAGCTCAATTGATCCGCCGACGGGCCCTTCTGCGCAAAAGACGAAGTGACGCCCGTCCGGGAGAAACATCGGACCGCTTAGCGCACCGGAGACTCCCGCGATTGGGACCTCGACGGGTGGCCTGCCGCCTGTGGCCGGAACACGAAAAAGCCCGGCTCCGTCCGAAAAAAGAATGACGTTGTCCCGGTTCCAGGTGGCGCCGCGGCCTGTGCCACCTGACCTGAGCGGGGCGACGCGTGTCATTTGACCGCCCGCCGGACTCATCGTCACGATCTGGCGACCCTGAAAGAACCCGAGCGTCGTACTGTCCGGCGACCAAAACGGAAAGGCCGCCCTTTCTCCGCCGACGAGCGGTCTGGGCTGCGAGCCGTCGAACGAGTGCACCCAGATGTTGCCCGAGCTGGACCAGACGTTGGCCGCGATCTGGCGGCCATCCGGCGAGATGGCGATCCCATCGGTCGGGTAGAAGTTGTTGGGAAACGTGACTCCGAATTCCAACGCCTGCGCTGAAGGCGAGGACGACCGAGAGCTGGGGCGCCACCACAATGCGACAGCGATGGCCAAGAGCGTGACGAGCGCCAACAACAGCAGCGCAATGGGCGCGCGCGCGCCGCGACTGACGGCGGCATCGCCGCCCTGTGACGGCTGGGACAGCGCGTCATCAATCTCTAGCCGCGCATCGGCCGCCGACTCGATGCGCCGCTTGCGATCTCTTTCCAGACAGCGCCGCAGCAGCCGGCGAATCGGCGCGGGCGTGTTCGCCGGCAGCGTCGTCCAATCCGGTTCTTTGGTCAGCACCTCCGCCAGTACGTGCGCGGTGGTCTCGCCCGTGAACACGCGGCGCCCCGTGAGCATCTCGAGAAGCACGACGCCAAACGCCCAGAGGTCGCTCCGCCTGTCGACCGGTTTACCGGCCGCTTGCTCGGGCGACATGTACGCGGCCGTCCCGAGGATGATGCCGGCCTGGGTCGCATGCATCGACAGCGTCGGCGAGTTCATCGCGTTCGCGCTCGAAGCGCCCACGGGCTCCATCGCC
The DNA here is from genome assembly GCA_046593895.1 of Gemmatimonadaceae bacterium. Taxonomy (GTDB): domain Bacteria; phylum Gemmatimonadota; class Gemmatimonadetes; order Gemmatimonadales; family Gemmatimonadaceae; genus JABFXC01. The sequence goes on from JBKJQR010000168.1 coordinate 8,862, forward strand.
TTCGCCAGACCGAAGTCCAGCACCTTCACCGTGCCATCGTCGCGCACTTTGATATTCGCAGGCTTCAAATCGCGATGGACGATGCCCTGCTCGTGCGCGGCTTCGAGCGCCTCGGCGATCTGTTTCGCGATCGGCAGCGCCTCGTCGAGTGGAATCGGCCCGCGCCCGAGTCGCAGCGCCAGATCCTCGCCTTCGACGAGCTCCAGGACGAGCGCCGTGACTCCACCGGCCTCTTCCAGCCCGTGAATGTGCGCGATGTTCGGATGGTTCAGGGACGCGAGGACCTGGGCTTCGCGACTGAATCGCGCCAGGCGGTCAGGATCATTCGCGACCGCCGGGAGCAGCACTTTGATCGCGACGTCGCGGTTCAGTTTCGTATCGCGCGCGCGGTAGACCTCGCCCATGCCACCTGCGCCGAGGACGGAGACGATCTCGTAGGGGCCGAGGCGCGTGCCGGGAGTGAGGGATGCCAAACGGGCCTGATATTAGCGTATGGGCGGCGAGAACCGGGATAAGTCCTGAGTCTCCGAACCGCGGGCCGCCAGCGCAGAGGTTGCTACTTCTTCGGGCGATAGATGATCAGCGATCCGCTTCGGCTCGCTGGGAGGATGGTGCCGTCGTAGCCAATCCCGAGTTGGTGCGACCGCCCCGGGACCCGGCCCAGCATCCGCCCGGTCTTCAGGTCGATGTGCACCACGTTGAACTCCTCGTTTAGTGACACCACGCTCGAACGCGAAGCCGTGCGCGATGTCGAACTGACCCGGGCCATCCCCCTTGCTCCCCCACTCGGTGATCTTCTTTCCTGTCGCGTCATACTCGAGCACCCGACCGTTGCAGTAGCCGTCGGCGACGAAGACGTGACCGTTACCGGTGGGCGAGAACGCGACGTCGGTGATGCTGCAGAAGTCCGCCTTCGGATCGGGGATGCCGCCGACCTCGATCTCGATCAGCTTCTTCCCCTGGAGCGTGAACTTGAAGATCTTGGATGTGTTCGCGTCGGTCGTCCACACATTGCCGTCCGGGTCGATCTCGATGCCGTGGGGGATCGTGTACATCCCCTTGCCCCACGAGCGGAGGAACTTCCCGTCGCGGTTTAGGACGACGACCGGATCAGCGTTCGGATCCGTCGGTCGATGGATCACGTACAGGTTGCCCGCCTTGTCCGACGTGATCGACGAGATCCCCTCAAGTTTGACCGCCGGATGGAGTTCAATGCGCTCCATGTCGAGCAGCGGCACGGCAGCGACGAGCGCGCGCAGACGACTGTCCGAGTCGGGAGGGCTCTGCTGTCCCGGCTGCGCGGTGCTCACGTGAGGCAGAAGGGCGACCATGGCCAAGATCATCGAGAGAACACAGATGGAGCGAATAGAGTGAGTGGGTGGCAACGTGTTGCTGATGCTACTGCGGCTGGCTGCGAGGACTCGGATTATTCGCCGCTGGTCGCAGAGTACTTATCTTCCGGCCCCGGACGGGTCAGTCGCCACTGCGCCGTTACACAGGACCTTGTCGATGCGGCGGTCCGAATCCGCGATCAGCGCGGCGGTGAGCCAGATCTATTCCGGTCACATCGGTGACGCGTTTTCAACCCATCGACGCAACGACCTCAGGAAGGACACCACTCGGCTACTTCGTCGGTAATCTCTGCTTCAGTTCCTCGAACCAGTGCTCGACCACGACCATGCTCGGCGGCGGCGCTTTGTCGTCGATCGTGCCGTTCTTGATCATCAGGAATCGCTGGCCGTCCGACGACACGTCGTACGTGCGTTGAGGGGTCGGCATGGCGTACTTCGTGTCGAACACCTTGGCGGGGCTGCCGGCGCTGAACGTCCCCCCGGTCGCCTGCACGGCAACCGCCGTCAGCGTGTTGGCCGCGTCGACGTAGAACAACTCTCGACCGTTCCGCGCCCAGGCGGGCCTCGTGCCGCCACCGTTCGACACCTGCCAGCGCCCGTCGTTCACCTTCGGATACGGCCGCACATAGATCTGGAACTGCCCGGACTCGTTCGACTGGTACGCCAGGTAGTGTCCGTCGGGTGAGATCTCGGCGTTG
>JBKJQR010000193.1:0-4575 GCA_046593895.1 Gemmatimonadaceae bacterium
TTCAATCAAGGCCGGCCACGCCTCGCGCCCGAAGCGGGTGATCACGAAGCGCTGAAACTGATTCATGATGATGCCGTCCACGCGCGTCCTCCAGTGTCTGGCCGGTACGAGGCGAACTGCCCCTGGTCCAGTGAACAACTCTAGCATCTTGATTGCCCCGTGGGCGCGGTGCAAACGCTGAGGCTGGCGGGCGTCCCCGCCCGTCGTGCGCCGCAGCGCACCGCCCTGTCATGAACTTGCGACGCCGGAAATTGCGAGCCTCAGGTGCGCCGCGAGTCCCGAGCCTTACCGCATCAGTGAACGCGATCCGGGATTCGACGTGGTGCTGTCCACTGCGATCGAGACGTTGGTTGCGGGGATCGGGTACTCGGATCCGTTGGCGCTGACCCAGATGACGACGGTGTAGATGCCGGGGCCGTCGTGGAAGGGGACTTCGAACGCGAAGCTACCGTCGGTGGCGACGTTGAAATCGCCGCGGGAGCCGTTTTCGTAGCGGGTGCTGGTGGTGCGGATCGAGCCGTCGCTGCCGACGGTGGTGGAGTCGCGGAGCCGGGGGTGGAGGTCGCGACGCCGCTCGGGAAGGCGGTAGCTGTCGATCCGGTTCGCCGCGCTCGCTGCGAGGGGCCGAGGAGTGGGTTCGAAGTGGATGCTGACGGCGGCAACATGATAGCCGGGCAGCGGTGTGGCTTTACCGACCACCTTCTCGCCGAGGGTGGCGGCGCGGGGGAGGGTGCGAGTCCAGGTCACGTAGCGGCGGATGAAGTGATGGGCCATGCGGAATTCGCCGCGTTCGGAGGCCAGGCCGATTCCGACGTGGGTGGCGAAGGGATCGAGGATGGTCTGACGGTGGCCGTCGTGGGGTGGCTGCTCGCCCATCATTGCGTCATGGGAGCGGCGCACCATCTCATACAGCGCGCGATCGCTGAACCTGTATTCGGCCGTCCACGATGCTGCGTTTTCGCTGAGGCCGTCGTTGCCGCCGGCGAACGAGTAGCGCATGTAGGGCGCGAGTCCGTCCGTGGTGAAGTGGCCGAATGTTCCGTTGGCAATCTGCAGGCGGCAGTAGTTGTCGGCCATCGCGGAGAGCGTGGCGTCGTACTGGACGGGCCGCAGGCCATAGAGCTTGCGATCGCGATTGATCAGTTTCACTGCTTCTGCGCGGAGAGTGGCTGCGGTTTCCGCGCTGGGGCCGTCGGCGCCGGACGCCTGGGGCGCCGCGGTCATCAGAATCAGCGCCAGTGCGAGTGAGAGAGGTCGGATCATGAGTGAGGCGATGATCGAAACGCGATCGGCGTGAATACTATTCATGCGCGTGGAAGCTCGATAGTGACCCGCAGGCCGGGAGTGAGACTCTCGGCGCGAATCACGCCTCCGTGTTCTTCGATGGCCTTACGGGCGATGGCCAGGCCGAGGCCGGTGCCGGTCGATTTGGTGGAGAAGTAGGGATCGAAAATTTTCGGCAGCAGTTCGGGTTCGACGCCGGCTCCATCGTCATCGACATTGATTCGCAGGACGGTTGCATCCGCCGTGGCCTTCAGGGCGACGCGTCCTTGCGGCGCAGCCTGCAGCGCGTTCTCCACGAGGTTGGTGATGGCTCCGCGCAGCAGCCTCTCGTCCCCGTCGAATGTCACCGGCACGGAGGCGTCGATCTCGACCTCGAGTTGTGTACCGCGCTCGCGAAGATCGCTGTAGCTTGCTGCGATTCCATCGAACATGCGGCGGATGTCGAACGGCTGCCGGTGGATCTGGCGCAGCGACGCGTAGTCGCTGAACTCCTTCGAGGTCTCGCGCAGCGTCACGACCTGACGGAGGATGTTGTCGACACCGCTGCGAACGATGCTGGCGAGATTGGCGTCGTCGCGATCGGCCACGGCGCGCAGATGTTCGGCCGTGAGCTGAATCGGCGTGAGGGGATTCTTGATTTCGTGCGCGACCTGCCGGGCCATCTCCGCCCAGGCCTCGAGCCGGTTGGAGCGGAGGATCTCTGTGACGTCCTCTGCGATCAGCATCTCGTCATCCCCTTCCGGCAGCGGGACGATCGAAACGCGGAAGGTGCGCGGACTGGCGTCGATGTGCAGCTCCAGTTCGGCGGACTCGGGATGTCGGGAGCGATGATGCTCGATGAACTCGTTGAGGGCGGGGTAGCGGCTGTTGAACGGCTGGGCGAGTTCGCCGTAGAGACGCCGCGCGGCGAGGTTGGCGGCGCTGACTTGGCGGGCGCCGTCGAGCACGACGACTGCGGCGTTGATGTTCTCGAGCAGCGTCTGCAGGCGGTCGCGTTCGTGGCGAAGGTCGTCCTGCTGTTGCCGGATCGACCGGGCCATGTCGCCGAAGGTCGTGACGAGCAGGCTCAGGTCAGGGTCGGCCGGCATGTTGAGGACGACGTCGAACTGACCGCGTGCCACGGCGCGCGCGCTGCCCACCAGCGCCTGTACTGGACGCGTGACGCCACGCGCGACGCGGAACGCCACGGCCACCGCCGCCAGGGCGATGAAGATCAGGAGGATGTAGATGGTGGTGGCGAGATCGTTGACCTGCGACTCGATCTGCCGTCCCTGCACGATGAACGGCAATGCGAGCGTGTAGTTGTGACCCTGGGCCAGGTTGATGGGGCTGTAGATCGCGACGTACTGGGCGTTTCCGGCGGTGCGGTTGGCGCGATAGAGCTGGCGGTCGCGCAGCACGATGGCGGTATAGACCTCTCCGGGTAATCGTTGCGATTCGATGTGCGCGGCGAAGAGGTCGCGACGGCTCGAGGCAACCAGGATGTCATCGCGATAGAGATGAAGGTCGTGACCGATGACGCGCGCCAGCCAGCTGAGGATTTCGTCGTCGAGGATCTGCTCGGGAACCGAGGTTTTCTGCGATGCCAGATAGTCCTCGATCACGCGCTGTGCGGCGGTGAGGGCGGTCTGTCCGCGATCGACGTAGTCCGACGAAATGCGGTTGGCGAGATAGGCGCGAACGAAGAGCACGAACACGATCAGCGGAACGATGATGACGGCCGTCAGGTAGAGCGACGCGCGGGCGCGAAAGTCGAGAGCGCGGCGACGGCGAATGAAGTCGATGATCAGCGGCAGGGATTGCCACACGCCCACCACCAGTCCCGCGGCGAGCATCCAGATGGCGACGCCACCAGCGCGCCGGATCATCTGCGCGAAGGTCGGCACGCTGAGCGGGAACGCGTAGAGAGCATTCTCGCTGCGACGGAGGTAAACCGCGCTGCCGCGCGCCGGTTCCACCCAGGTTCCCCGGCCGGGAGCGAGGCGTTCGAAGTAGGTGGAAGGATTCTGCGGCAGGCGGACCGTGACGTTGCTCTGGGCGTTGCCGTTCTGGTCGTAGACGGCAGGCTCGCTCTGGGCATGAAGTGTTGCCGGCCCGGTTTCTCCGGTGAGAAAAAAATCGCGATAAGCATCGGCGAAGGCGGTGGCGCCGGGATCGGCAGGATTGATCACGTGAACGCTGCCTAATGCCACGGTGGTGCCGACCGCCTCGAGGTCGAAGTCATGATGCAGCAGGACGCGCCGAAGTGCTCCGACCTGCAGGATCTCGCGTTCGCCCGCCCCGCGATCCTCGAACTGCGGCAGCCCGACACCGAAGCGGCTGATGGGACGGCGCGTGAATTCATCGGTGATGGTGATGACGGCGGGGACGCGCCATTTCGAAAGGTCGGAGCGTAGCCAGAGCGCGTAGGCCAGGTCGTCGAGTCCGGTGTGACGATAGTCGTCAGGGAGGATCTCGGCGAGTTCCGTCGATCCGAATTCGTGATCGAGCGTCTGCTCGATCATCGTGCGGATCTGGCCGGCTTCGCCGGAGACGAGCGGGGCGTACGTGTCGGCGACGAACCGTCTCGCGGCTGCGTTCTCGAAACACTGGGCCGGAACGTAGATCGCCAGAGGCACGAGGAGGGCGGCGGCGAGCCAGCGCGCGGCTCGCGACCCCGCGAGCGAGCCGAAGACGAGGGCAATCGTGGCGGCAGCCGCGGTGAGGAGGAGAGCGCGACCGGTCACCGGATCGGCCCGCGCGGCGAATGCCCCGGTCACGCCGAGCACCAGTATGGCGCTGAGCCAGCGTGAAGCGTGGCTGCGCTGCTCGCGGAACGAAGCGACCAGCAGCGCGAGTCCGAGCACGATCAGCGCGGCGAGCAGGATCGCCTGGGCCGCAGAGGATGGGATGACGTGGTCGGGGATCGGTGAGATCCGCGAGTTCGCGATGAGGTTTCTGACGACGAGAGTCGTACCGCCGGCGACGGCGGCAACCAGGATCGCGTGGAGCCAGGCGGGGACCTGCCGGATCAGGTTACGAACGACGAAGATCGATGCAGCCAGCGCCGCGACGGTCAGGAGCAGATCGACCGGCGAGCGGCTGAGCGAGCCGAAAATGCGCGCGGCATAGAGGTCGTAACCGAACAGGTGATGAGGGTCGTACGGAACCGAGATGGCCAGCAGCGCCACGCGGGCTGTCCAGACCAGGACGAGACGCGCTGTCGTCGCGCGCGCAGAGGAGCGCCGGCGCATGCGCGCGAGCAGGACCAGCGCGCCGGCTGCCAGGAGCAGGGCGCTGGCGTTGGTGCCG
>JBKJQR010000136.1:0-5967 GCA_046593895.1 Gemmatimonadaceae bacterium
GGTGAACCCCTTCGCGTCGGTGGGGACGATGAAGCCGCGGATCGAGCTCGCCTCGGGATCGCCGTTGGTCTTCGCCCAGACGATCGCGACTTTCGCCTGCGAGCCATTGGTGATCCACATCTTCGAGCCGTTGATCACCCACGTTCCGTCGGGCTGTTCCTTCGCCATCGTGATCATCCCGGACGGATTCGAACCGTAATCGGGCTCGGTCAAGCCGAAGCATCCGATGATCTCCCCGGCGGCCATCTTCGGGAGGTAGTGCCGCTTCTGTTCCTCGGTCCCGAACGCGTAGATGGGATACATCACCAATGCACCCTGAACGCTGGCGAACGAGCGGATGCCTGAATCACCTCGTTCGAGCTCCTGCATGATCAGGCCATACGCGACGTTGTTCAGTCCCGCGCAGCCGTACTCCTCGGGGAGATTCGCGCCGAGCACGCCCAGCGCAGCGAGGCCCGGGATGATCTGCTTGGGAAACTTGCCCTGGACGTACGCATCGCCGATGATCGGCATGATGCTGTCGTCGACGAACTTGTGGACGCTGTCGCGAACGGCGCGTTCCTCTTCGGAAAGCGCGCTGTCGATATTGAAGTAGTCGGAAGTCACGAATTGTCGGGATGGGGAGAGCCTCAAAGTTCGCCTCCTGCCACCGCGGATTCAAGCCGAGCGGACGATCCTCGGCGCGGGTGCGCAGACCATTCGCCGGGCGGCAGCTTCGATGCCGACTTCGCGAGCCTTCGTGCGGAAGGTCGTGCCGTGGTCGATGGTGCGCCCGGTCTCGTCCTGCCACTGATGCACCATTTCGTGGAGGAGCGTGTGGAGCGTCTCTTCCCACCCATGGCGTCGCAGGTGTGATCGGCTGATGGCGATCTCCGCGCTGTCTCCGGCCGGAGTCGCGGCGGTGTAGTGGCCGAGCCGGGAACGCATCCTCCGTGAGACGCGAATGGGGATCTCGGTCAGGCTGCCGCCGAAATGGCGCGCATTCAGGACGTGATGGGCGTCGGCAAGGCGCGCAGCCAGCGGAAGATCCTGCGGCGCGGTGCGCTCGCGCGTGATCCTGCGCACGACGGCTGGAACCTCGTGCGCGAGGATCGCACGCTGCGCCGCACACCGCTCCGCACGCGTGCGCCCCTCGACGAATCGGACGATCGCCCGCAGCACCGGTTCTTCCGCGGCGAGATACGCCTCGTGCACGCGCAGCTCGCCGCCGCGATAGCTCACCATGACGGCCCGGTTGCGCGTGAGCGTCAACGTCGCGATGCGGCGAAGCCCGAGGGCACGGAGTCGGGAGAGCAAATCATCCGCGGTGAGCGCGGGGACAGCAAGGTCGAACGAGAGCTGTGACGGGTCGGGGCGGGACCGGCCGATGAAGCGGGCTAGCGCGTGTAGCACTTCACCGCCCCGGCGACGAATTCTCGTCGCTCCGGAGTCCAGACGTAGGTCGTCGTCTTCACCTGCTTGTGCTCGATGTCGAGGACATTCAGCGACGAGGGCCGCCCGCCGCGTGAGCGATTGGAGACGGTACCAGCGGTGGAGATGACCGTCCCCTTTTTCGTGTGCTCCACGAAGTGGATCGCCTCCTGATGATCATGTCCGCAGAGCACAGCATCGACGCCCATCTCGGCGAACGCGCCAAGGATCTTGCGGGTCTTCTTGAGTCCGTGCCGCTGCGAGAGTTCGCCCTTGACCGGATTGTGGTGCATGACGATGACGCGCGTGTCGCCGGCCGGCGATTGCTCGAACTCGGTGCGCGCGTGCGCGAGCTGCGCGCGCGTCAGATATCCGATGATCGAGAGGTCGCGGAGGTTCCAGGTGAGCGTCTGGCGGGTGATGCCGTGCGACGTATTCAGCCCGACGATTGTCGCGCCGGGCAGGCGCAGGACCGGCTCCAGCTCGGCCGAGATGTAGGCGCGGTAACCCTCGTACATCCTGGTCTCATCGCCGAGACCGAGCGGCGCAAACCACCAGCGGACGTCGTGATTGCCCGGCACGCAGATGGTGCGGCTGACCTTGTCGGCGTCGCGGATGAACGCCCTCGCCCGCTGGAACTCTCCGGCGCGGGCCCGCTGCGAGACGTCGCCGGAGATGGCGACGACGTCATAACGTTCGCGCTGGATCATCGCCTCGATCGCGTCAATCTGCTCGGGAACCGCCGGTCGCCCGAAGTGCAGGTCGGAGACGTGAAAGATCTTCATTCAGAGTGCGGCAATGATCGCGTCAGTGAACTGGTCGGTGTTGGCGGTGCCGCCGAGGTCGCGGGTGAGGGTCTTTCCCTCGCGGATCACGCGTGTCAGTGCGTTGCGGATGCGATCGGCACGCGTGCTGTCGCCGATGTGATCGAGCATCATGCATGCCGCCAGCACGAGCGCTCCCGGATTCGCGACCCCCTTGCCGGCGATGTCAGGCGCGGTCCCGTGCACTGCTTCGAAGAGCGCCGCCCGCGCCCCGATGTTGGCGCCGGGCGCGAGGCCAAGCCCGCCGACGAGACCGGAGATCTCGTCGGAGAGAATATCGCCAAAGAGGTTGGTCGTGACGATCACGTCGAACGTCTCGGGCTTCATCACGAGTTGCATCGCGCACGCATCGACGATGCGATCGTCAAACTCGACGCGTCCGGCGTATTCCTTGGCGATTTCGCGGCCAACATCAAGGAACAGTCCCTGCGAGAACTTGAGGATGTTCGCCTTGTGCACGAGCGTGACGCGCTTCCGCTTGTGCGAGACCGCATACTCGAATGCGTAGCGGACGATGCGCTCCGAACCGGCCCGCGTGATCAGCGCGACCGATTCCGCCGCGGCTTTTGGATCGCCGGCGATCGGAACGTAATGCTCGATCCCGATGTAGAGTCCCTCGGTGTTCTCGCGAATGAGCACGATGTCGACGTTGTCATAACGGCCGCCGGGCCGGATGGTGTGCGCCGGTCGCACGTTCGCGTAGAGGTCGAAGGTCTTGCGGAGGGCGACGTTCACCGACCGATAGCCGCCGCCGACGGGCGTCTCGAGCGGCCCCTTGAGGGCGAGCCGCGTGCGGCGGATCGACGCGAGCGTCGCCTCGGGCATCGGATCGTTGACCGCGGAGACACCGGCGAGGCCGGCGACCTGTCGATCGTAGATGAAGTCGCATCCGGACGCGTCGAGGATGCGCACGGTGGCGTCGGTGATACCTGGCCCGATGCCATCGCCGGGGATGAGCGTTACGTGAGTGGGCATGACGAAAATTAGTTCCGCGCTCAGGGAGCAGCGACGAGATCAGCGAAGGCGAAGGCGACGCTTTCGAGCGTCGCTCGAGAAAATTCGTTTGCGGCCGCGCCGCGGACGTCACCCATCCAGCGAACTGACGCGCCACGCGCGTCGAGCAGGGCGAGCCGCAGCACGGGACGCGCGCGGCCGTCGGTCAACCGCTCGAAGCGCAGCTCGACGGGAAAGAGCGCGTACCGCGCGTCGGTGATCGCGACGATGCTGCGGAGCTGTGACGCGAGTGGCTCGGCGACACTGCCGTCGGTCGCGCGCGCGCCGAACCGGAGGCGTTCACCAGCGAGCGAGTACGGATCGCTGACGTACCCGGCATTGCGTCGCGCTGAACGGGCGAGCGCGGGCGGGTACGTCCAGTCAGTGCGGAATCCGCGTTCGGAGAGGGCGCGTTCGATCGCGCTGTCGAGCGCGGCGAGCGTCGAGCGCGGTTCGGTGATCCGCGCGGACCAGCCCAGCGTGTCGGCGCGGAGGTAGTGGACCGGAAGGACCACCACGTGCTGCCCAGCGAGCCCCGCCAACGGACTGACGCGGCGGGCCGGCGTTTGTGCCGTCGGCGTTGTATCGCCCGCCGGCGCGGCGGCGGGAGATGGTGGCTGCGGCGCGGGTTTGCTGCAACCAGCGAATGCGGCTGCGAGGCCGAGCGCGGCGAGCACCGGCGCGACGATCGCCACGAGCTTCGGACGTCTCACGCAAATCCGGGGTGGAGGGTTGGTAGCAAGCTAACGGCCCGCTTGCGAACGGGGCAGAGCGCATGCACGGAGACGACGACTGGCGCCCCGCCAAGGCACGTGCTTCGTCCCGGGCACTTGCCCGCGCGGTCGGCGCGGGACAATTTCGCGGCGGTGACCAGCTGAGTCAGAGAGGAGCCAACGATGCCCGACCGGAATCGAACGTTCATGCTCGCAACGATTGTGGCGCTCACTCTTGGTCCGGCCGTCGCCGCGGCCCAGCACCGTTTGCCCGGGCAGACCATCGATGTAGTCGCCGACAATTATTTTTTTCACGCACCGGCGACGGTCAAGCCGGGGCTCACAACGTTTCGCCTGCACTCCCCGCACGGCGGGCATGAGATGCGGATCGTCCGCCTCGACGGTGCACACACGCCGTTGGACCTGTTCATTGCCATGCGTGCGGGCAACCCGGCCCCATGGGCCACGCCGTTAGGCGGACCAGCCTTTCCGCCAGCTGGCGGGACTGCAAACGTCTCGGTCGTGCTCGAACCGGGACGTTATGCGCTCTTCTGCCTGGTCCATGCTGCCGACGGCGAGGAGCATTACCGCAAAGGAATGTTCACCGGCTTCTCGGTGCCAAGCGGACCGCGCATCTCGGGCAGTCTTCCGACCCCGGACGTCGTCGTCACAATGGTCGATAGCACGTTTGCGTTTTCAATCCCGATCACCGCGGGAAGGCACGTGCTTCGTGTCGTCAATGCCGGGACAGGGCCCCATGAATTCAAGGTGCGACGCGTGCTTCCCGGATTCACCGTCCAGGATGCGCTCTCCTGGAAGCGCGCGTCCGGCAAGCCGAAACCAGATGTCGATTTCGGGGCCGTCAGTCTCGCCGCGGGTACGTCGATCATCACCACGATGAACTTTCCTCCCGGCGACTACCTGATCGTCTGCGTGATACAGGTCAAGCATGGGATGATCCAGGGCATGCACGTCGCGCGGGGCAGGCCAGCGCACTCTGTCACCGGCGCCGACTGAACGTACTGCGTCCGGCCGCCTGACGCTCACGCCCGCCGGCGATTCCTCGGCAGTACCAGCAATAGAGCGACAGCAGCGATGCCGCTGAACGCGGCCCCCATCTCGAACGCGCGCGCGGCGCCGTAGCGATCCCAGACCGCGCCGAACATCACGGATGCCGGCAGTGCGCCGAGGCCGATCGCCAGGTTATACCAACCGAAGCCCGACCCGCGCTTCTCCGCTGGCACAAGGTCGGCGACCAGCGCTTTCTCCACGCCTTCGGTCAACCCGAAATAGGTCCCGTAGACCGCGAACAGCGCCCACGCCTGCCAGGTAGCCGTCGCGCGGCCGAAGCCAAGGTATACCGCGGCGTAGATCAGCCATCCCGCGATGATCAGTGGGGCGCGCCCGACACGATCGCTCAGCGTCCCGCCCGGCGTGCTCGTTGCCGACTTCACGATGTGCAGCATTGCCCAGAGAATGGGCAGCAGCGCGGCAGCGACGCCGAGCTGCGAGGCGCGGAGCAGCAGGAACGCATCGCTCGAATTCCCAAGCGTGAAGAGCAACAGCACGCCGAGGAATCCCCAGAACCGGCCGGGGAGGCCGCCGGCCAGTGTCGGGCGCGTCGCCGCTGGCGCGCCGTTAGGCACGGCGGCGGCGAGGGCGCGCGGTTCCTCCCGGACGCCGACGATTAGCGCAATCACCGCCAGCGCGCCAGGGATCGCCGCGAGCAGGAACAGTTGCCGGAGCGTCAGCGTCGTCCAGCGCAGGACGGCAAATGCGATGAGCGGTCCGATCACCGCGCCGAGATGGTCGGCCGCGCGGTGCAACCCGAAGGCGCGCCCTCGTTGCGCCGGTGCGACCGCGTCGGCGAGCAGCGCGTCGCGCGGTGAGCTGCGAATCCCCTTCCCCACCCGATCGCTCACACGGATCGCAAGCACCTGGCCCGCGCTCTGCGCGAGCGCGACGAGCGGGCGCGCCACCGACGCAATCGTGTAACCAATCACCACCAGTGTCTTCCGCCGCCTGAT
>JBKJQR010000194.1:0-3143 GCA_046593895.1 Gemmatimonadaceae bacterium
GACGAAATCAAAGGGATTCATCTGCGCCATCTCGCGCTTCCCGGCCAACCGTAATCCGATGAGGAGGAAAGCGTAGACGACTACGCTTCGGAGCAGCTTCTCGCCGATCGGAATCCCAACCGCGAACATGTCATGCAGCATCGTCACCTCATGAGAGTCGCTCGTTCACGCATCGTCCGCGTAGTTCCCCGCATCACGCATCGCCCCAAGCAGTTTCCCACATCACGCGTCACGCATCCCCACCCAGTGCCCCCGCCACGATCACCTTCGCCTCCTCGATCACCCGCTCGAGCATCGCCTCTCCGGCAAAACTCTCGGCGTAGAGCTTGTACACGTCTTCGGTGCCTGACGGTCGCGCCGCGAACCAGCTGGTCTTCGACTCGACTTTGAGCCCGCCAAGCGCGGCACCGTTGCCCGGGGCTGTCGTCAGCATGCGCGTGATCGGCTCCCCCGCGAGCGCCGTCACCTTCACCTGCTCGGGTGACAGCTTCGACAGCTTCGCCTTCTGCGCGGCATTCGCCGGCGCATCGATCCGTCGGTATGCCGGATCGCCAAACTTCGCCACCAGCTCGCGATAGAGCATCGCCGGATCCTTCCCCGTGACCGCGGTCATCTCGGCGGCGAGCAGCCCGAGGATCAGTCCATCCTTGTCGGTCGTCCACGCCGTGCTGTCGCGGCGGAGGAACGACGCGCCGGCGCTCTCCTCACCGCAGAAGCCTAACGATCCATCGACGAGGCCGGCGACGAACCACTTGAAGCCCACCGGAACCTCGAGCAGCGTACGGCCGATCGACGCCGCAACCCGGTCGATCATCGAGCTGCTGACCAGTGTCTTGCCGACGCCGGCGTCGCTCCGCCAGTCAGGCCGGTGCGCGAACAGGTACGAGACGCAGACCGCCAGATAGTGATTCGGGTTGAGCAGCCCGCCGCTGCGCGCAACGATCCCGTGCCGATCATGATCGGGGTCGCAGGCCCAGGCGACGTCGAACTTGTCCTTGAGCCCGATCAGCCGCTGCATCGCGTAGGGCGACGAACAGTCCATCCGGATCTTGCCGTCCCAGTCGACGGTCATGAAACTGAAGGTCGGGTCGACGACGTCGCTGACCACTGTCAGCGGGATGTCATAACGGTCGGCGATCCGCCCCCAGTAGGCGACCCCGGCCCCGCCGAGCGGGTCGACGCCGAAGGCGAGCTGCGATCCGCGGAGGACGCCCATGTCGACCACCCGACCGAGGTCGCCGATGTACGATTCCATGTAGTCGAAGTGGTGCGTCGTGGCCGCGGTTTGCGCCCGCTCGAGAGGAATCCGGCGGACGCCCGCCATCCGCGCGCCGAGCAGCCGGTTGGCTTCGTTCTCGATCCATGTCGTGACGCCGGTGTCGGCCGGCCCGCCGTTAGGCGGGTTGTACTTGAAGCCACCGTCTTCCGGTGGGTTGTGTGACGGCGTGACGACGATGCCGTCGGCCAGCCCGGTGCTGCGCCCCTTGTTGTAGACGAGGATCGCGTGCGAGATCACCGGTGTCGGCGTGAAGCCGCCATCGCGGTCGATCATTACATCGACGCCATTGGCAGCCAGCACCTCGAGCGCGCTGCCGAAGGCCGGCTGCGAGAGCGCATGCGTGTCGATCCCGATGAACAGCGGACCATCGATCCCCTGCTCGCGGCGATAGAGGCAAATCGCCTGCGTGATGGCGAGGATGTGATCCTCGTTGAAGCTGCCCGCCAACGACGTGCCGCGATGCCCCGAGGTACCGAACGCGACACGCTCGCCGCTCACCGTCGGATCGGGGTGGCGATCATAGTACGCCGCGATCAGGCGCGGAATGTCGGCGAGCAACGACTTCGGCGCCGGCTTTCCGGCGAGCGGACTGACGGACATTGGACTCGTGTTCAGGAGAGGCTGCAGGGGTGCGTCGGCCGTGACTGTGCTCGAAATTATGTACCAGAATCGCCGACTGCAGCAAGCGCACGTTATCTTGCACGAGCGCGACGTCGTCCACCAGCGTCGCGGGCAACCATTCGGGCTGGCCCGCGCGCTCCTGACGATGCTTGGTCTCAGGGATGTCCGCCATGTCCAGCCGCTCCGTCGAAGCACGCGCGCCTCGCGCCGCCCCCACCGCCGCCGGGTCGCCCGCCGCAACCGCTGCCACCGTCGCGCACGACGACTTCAAACTGCTCGACGCGTGGTGGCGCGCCGCGAACTACCTCTCCGTCGGGCAGATCTACTTGCGCGCCAACCCGCTGCTCCGCGAGCCGCTCCGACTCGAGCACATCAAGCCGCGGCTGCTCGGCCACTGGGGCACGACGCCCGGGCTGAACTTCGTCTACGCGCACATGAACCGCGTCATCCGCGAGCGCGACGTGGACGCGATCTTCATCGCCGGTCCCGGGCATGGCGGACCGGGCGTCGTCGCCAGCACCTGGCTCGAGGGGACGTACAGCGAGGTCTATCCGCGGATCACAGCCGATGCGTCGGGCATGCAGAAGCTGTTCAAGCAGTTCTCCTTTCCCGGTGGCATCCCGAGCCACGTTGCGCCGGAGACGCCGGGGTCGATCCACGAGGGCGGAGAACTCGGCTACTCGCTGCTCCACGCTTATGGGGCGGCGTTCGACAATCCGCAGCTCGTCGTCTGCTGCGTGATCGGCGACGGCGAGGCGGAGACCGGCGCGCTCGCCGCGAGCTGGCACTCGAACAAGTTTCTCAACGCGGCGCGCGATGGCGCGGTGCTCCCGATCCTCCACCTGAACGGCTATAAAATCGCCGGGCCGACGGTCCTCGCCCGCATTCCCGAGGACGAGCTCACGGCGCTGATGCGCGGCTACGGCTACGAGCCGCATTACGTCTCGGGCGACGAGCCGCAGGTGATGCACCTGTTGATGTCGCGAGTACTCGACGCCTGCATCGATCGCATCCGCACGATCCAGCGTGAGGCACGCGCGGATGGCGGCGCGGCGAACATCGCGCGCGCGGCCGCCGACGTGTCGGCGCGCCCGCGCTGGCCGATGATCATTCTCCGCTCGCCGAAAGGGTGGACCGGTCCCAAAGTCGTCGACGGGAAGCCGACGGAGGGCTCGTTCCGCTCGCACCAGGTGCCGATCACCGGGTTCGCCGAGCATCCGGAGCACATCCCGCTGCTCGAGCA
>JBKJQR010000244.1:0-7961 GCA_046593895.1 Gemmatimonadaceae bacterium
CCTCGCGCTGTTCGGCGGCGCCACGATTCTGGGTGACGGCGCCCCGGCGCTGATTCTCGACGTCAGCAGTCTTCTTTAACGGAGCTTCAATGGATGACATTCGCTCGCTGAAGGCGCTGCAGCTCGATGCCCTACGCGAAGTGGCGAATATCGGCGCGGGCCATGCCGCGACGGCGCTGTCCCAGATGATCAACAGCACGATCATGATCAGCGTGCCGACGATCAACATCGCGCGGCTCGAGGATGTCCCGCCTCAGGTCTCGGGGCCGGAAGAGCCGGTTGCCGCGGTGCTGATGCACATGCTCGGCGATCTCACCGGGCGCACGCTGCTCGTCTTCCCGAAACCGACGGCGATCCGTCTCTCGGAGCTGATGCTGCGGCGGCCGCAGGGATCGTCGGTCGATCTCGGTGAGCTGGAGCAATCGGCGATCAAGGAGGCGGGAAACATCCTCAGTGGCGCCTACATGAACGCGCTGAGCGACTTCATGGGGCTGATGCTGCTCCCATCGCCGCCGAGTCTCGCCGTCGACATGTCGGACGCGGTGCTGACTACCGCCTACCTGCAGTTCGGCAGCGACCGCGACTACGTCTTCTGCGTCGAGAGCGAATTCTACCTGCAGGACATCGGCGAGCGGCTGCGCGGATTCTTCCTTCTGCTGCCCGACTACCCGTCGCTGCAGGCGATTCTCAAAGCCGTTCGCGTCGCCTAACGGGACGCGAGATGGCGTCCGCTCTCACGTCCGAGCGCGACCGCGACGTCCTACGGTCGTTCGCCCGGCGCATCGACCCGGGCGACGCGGGCGCGCATAACAACCTCGGGGTCCTCTACTACAACAAGGGACTCTACGAGGAGGCGGTCAGCGCGTTCATGCGCGGGCTGGAGCTCGATGCGAAGATGCAGGTTGCGCAGCGCAACCTCGAGATCGCGTACTTCACGACTGGCTACTACGACCGCCGCGTCAGTGAGCTCAAGGATCGCCTGCGCGCCGCGCCAGCCGATCGCGACGCCCGCTGGGAGCTCGGGCGTGCGTATGCACTGATCGGCCACCTGCCGCAGGCGGTGGCCGAATTCGGTGAGCTCCTGCGCCACCACCCTAACGATCTGGGAACGATCGTCCAGCTCGGCCTCGCCGAAAAGGCGGGGGGCGATCTCGAAGAGGCGCAGAAGTGGTTCGAGCGTGCGCTGGCGATCGAGCCGCAGAGCTCCGTGGTGCATTTCTACATCGGCGAGGTTGTCTACAACCGCGGCCTCAACGACGAATCGCTGGCGTCGCTGAAGCGGGCGATCGAGCTGAACCCGGATAACCCGGACGCGCACTACCTGATGGGCTTCGTCCTCGGCGACATGGGGCGACACGAGGAAGCGCGGACCGCGACCAAGCGCGCGATCCAGCTGAACCCGACGCTGTCGCGCGCCCAGGCAAACCTCTCGCTCGACCATGCGGGGCGCGCACCGGAAGAAGCGCGCGCTGGCCGCCTAACGCCAATCCGCCTGATGGCCGCTGGCCAGCAGATGGAGGTGACCGGGGAAGGCCAGCTCGCCCACTTCAACCTCGGCCTCGCGTTCCGGCAGAAGGGCTACTACGCCGAGGCGTTGCGCGAATACGGCCTCGCCCTCGAGCGCGGCGAGGAACGCGACCTCGTGCTCCAGGCGATGGCCGAAGTGCATCTCCTGCGCAAGGATGTGCGCTCAGCGATCGAGTTGTACGGGACACTGCTCGAGCGAAATCCGACGAGCCCGAAGCTCTGGAACGAGCGCGGCATCGCGCTCCACCAGGACGGGCATTTCACGGAAGCGGCCGAGAGCTATCGCAACGCGATCACCGCCGACCCGGCGTACGCGCTCGCCTACAACAACCTCGGCGTCGCGGCGTATCACGCGCACGACACCGAGTATTCAATCGAAGCATTCCGCCGCGCGCTCGATGCGCAGCCGACCTTCGCGAAGGCGCGGCTCAACCTCGCGCTCCTGCTCTTCAAGTTGAAGCGGCTGCAGCTCTCGCTCGAAGCGTTTCGCCAGGTGCTCGGCGCCGAGCCGGAGAACCCGGTGGCGTGGAACGGTGTCGGGCTCGTGCTCGCCGAACTGAAGAAGTTCGAGGATGCACGCAATGCATTCGCGCGCGCGATCCAGGCGAAGCCGGAATATCCGGAAGCGCACTACAACCTGAGCTTCACGCTCTCGAACCTCGGCGACTTCGACGGCTCGGTGCGCGAGACGAAGCGCGCGCTCGAACTCGACCCGTACTACGTGCCGCAGAAGTTCGAGCTCGCGATCGACCTTGAATACGAAGACCCGGAGCTCTCGATCGCGCCTGATCTCGGCGGCATCGAACGGACGACGGAGCACGTCGAGGACTTCGCGTTCGATCCGCGGTTGCTCGATTCCCTGTTCACCGAGCTGACGCCGACACCGGCGTCCAATCCAGCCGCGGTTACGGAATCGGATCCGTACGCGAT
This sequence comes from Gemmatimonadaceae bacterium, assembly GCA_046593895.1. Taxonomy (GTDB): domain Bacteria; phylum Gemmatimonadota; class Gemmatimonadetes; order Gemmatimonadales; family Gemmatimonadaceae; genus JABFXC01. The sequence continues at coordinate 2,458 of JBKJQR010000244.1, forward strand.
GGCGGCGGACTACCTCACGAAGGGTCTCTACGATCGCGCCGCGGCCGAAGCGGGGCGCGCGCTGCAGCGGGGCGGGTCGAAGCCCGAGGGGCTGTCGATGCTTGGCGAGACCTTCGCCCGCCAGGGCCTGCACGGCGAGGCGCTCGAGCGGTATCGCGAGGCACGGCGCGAGTCGGCGTCGTTCCACCGCGCCCTCGTCGGCGAGGCGCGGGCACTCCTCGCGTTAGGGAGGGGGATCGAAGCACGTCCCGTCGCCGAGGAGCTCTACGCCTCCGCGCCCGACGACGTCGACATCGTGATGCTCGTCGGCAGCGCGCGCGCCGAGGCTGGCGACCCGGCGGCGGCGCTCCAGGCACTGGAGCAGGCGCGGCGCATCGCGCCGGCCCGTTCCGATGTCCACAAGAAGACGGGCGACATCCTCCGATCGTTAGGCCAGGACGATGCCGCAATTGGCGCCTATCGACATGCGCTCGAGCTCGACCCGGATTTCGCCGTCGTTCGCTACGAGCTGGCGCGGCTGCTCGCCACGAAGGGGCAGACGCGTGAGGCGGAATCGGAGTTGCTCGCCGCGCTCGACGCCGTGCCGACTTACGCCGAGGCGACGCTCGAGCTCTCGCGCATCCGGCGTCGCACCGGCGCGCCTGGCGAAGCGCTCGAGCTGCTGATCGACCTTTTGCAGCGCGACCCCTACCACTTCGAGGCGCTCCTCTCACTCGGCGAGACGCTGTTCGAGCTCGGTCGGAAGAGCGACGCTTCCACGGCGTTCCGGCGAGTCCGCCGCTTCGATCCGAAGCATGTCGGCGCGCTGTACTACGAGGGGGTGCTCCTCGCCGAGCAGCATCGCTATCGTGAGGCGATCGAGCGGTGGCACAAGGTGATCGAGCACGAGCCGGCCGGCGAGTTCGCCCGGCGGGCGAGGCGCGACGCGCGGACGGCCGCCGACCTTCAACACATCTTCTCGCCGCGAGGGCCCGAGTAATGGCGATCGAGGGACCGCTCCGCGAACTCGGCATCCACGACGTCTTCCAGCTGCTCGACCTCAGCCGGAAAACGGGAGCGCTGCGCGTCACTTCCGAGCTGCGCGACAACGAGGGGACCGTCTTCTTCGATGCCGGCCGCGTGATCCACGCCAGCATTCGCAGCTCGGCATTGCCGTTAGGCCTGATGCTCGTGAAGAGCGGCAAGATCAGCGAGGCTGACCTCGAGCATGCGCGTGGCGTGCAGCACGAGCGGATGGATGCTCCGCGGCTTGGCGAGGTGCTCGTCGAGATCGCGGCGATCACCCCACGCGAGCTGGAACGGCAGATCCGCCAGCAGATCGAGGCGGTCGTGTTCGAGCTGATGTCGTGGCGCGAGGGGTTCTTTTCCTTCGAGGAGCGCGGCGTCGGCGACGCGCCAGCCGAGGCGTCGATCAAGATCAGCACCGAGTCGCTGCTGATGGAAGGCGCGCGGCGGATCGACGAGTGGTCGCGGATCGCCGACAAGGTGCCGAACCTCAGCGTAATCCCGGTGCTGGCGCCGGTGGACGACAACCATCCGACGCTGCTCGACCTCCTGCCTAACGAGTGGGCGGTGCTGGCGCTGATCGATTCGAGCAGCGACCTGCGCCAGATCGCTGCCGCGCTCGGACAGAGCGAGTTCGACGTCGCCAAGATCATGTATGGCCTCGTCTCGACCGGTGTCGTCGGCCTCCGGCCGGGCGATCGGCCGAGTGGCCCGAGTCGCGTGCAGGATCCGACACCATTCCTCCAGCGCGGCGCGAACGCGCTCGCCAGTGGCAAGATCGACGACGCGCTCGATGAGGCACGGCGCGCGCTCGCTGCCGATCCGGCCAACGCCGAGGGACGGCTGCTCGCGGCGCGCGCGCTCGCCCGGCTGGGGCGCATCGTCGATTCGGCGGACGAACTTCGCCGCGGCAGTGAAGCCGATCCGCTGAACGCGGATCTCCAGCTGGAGCTCGGCTACGCGATGGCGCGGCGCGGGGACTTCAGCACCGCGGTGTCGGCGTGGGACCAGTACCTCAAGCTCCGTCCCGCCGCGCCGGCCGCCGACCGCGTGCGGGCCGCGGTCGAATCGGCGATGCGTCTCTACAACCTGATCGAGGCGCACACCGGTGTCTGACGAGATCCGGCGTCTCAGCGACGAACTGGCCCGCGAGCCGGCGAGCCTGGTCTTTCTCCCGTTAGGCGAGGCACTTCGCCGGCAGGGGCAGACCGACTTCGCCCTCAAGGTCGCCCTTCGCGGGCTGGAGCGGCATCCGCACAACGCCGATGCGCACGACTTGCTCGCGCGAATCTCGGTCGATCGCGGTGAGCTCGAGCGCGCCTTCGACGAATGGGACATGGTCATTCGCTTCGCGCCTCGTCACGCCGGTGCGCGCAAGGGAATGGGCTTCGTGCTCTTCCGGCAGGGAAAGCTCGAAGAAGCCGAGCGCTATCTCGCCGAGGCGATGGACGCGGATGGGGAAGACCAGAGCACGATCACCGCGCTGGCGCACGTCAGGCGCGCGCTCGGCCGCCCGATCTCCGCGATGCCGCCCGCGCCCGAGCGCCCCTCCGATGCGGGGAAGCCGGTGCTGCCGCCGCTGCCTGAGATGCATCTGCGACCGCGGGCCAGCGGCGAGACGCGCTTGTCCGATGTCCCGCCGCGATCGAGCGGCGAGACGCTGCGCCCGGCGCCGTCAGGCGGGGCATTGCCGGAACCGCCGTGGCTCTCCGACACACTGCGCGGCAGCGCGCAACCGGCGGCCCAGGCCGCGGGGCCGGAACTCGATCCGCGCGAACGGGAGGCGCTGTCGCGCAATCCACGCGCGCTGTTCGCCGACCTGATCGGCGAAGCCGACCAGACGGCGCTGCTGCTCGACGCCGATGGCTTCGTGCTTGCCGGCGCGTACGTGACGGGCGACGGTCGCGATGTCGCGCAGGAAGTCGGCGCCGAGCTGAGTGGCGTGAGCGACGAAGCACAGCGTGCGATGCGCCATCTCGATCTCGGGAACTGGCAACAGATCATCGTCGAGACCGAAGTGGCGACGATCGCCCTGGCGCCCGGCCCGCGCGAAGGACTGCTGCTGGTCGCCGCCGACGGCGCGACACCGCTCGGGATGGTGCGACGGTTTCTCGATCGCGCCGCAGCGCGCGCGCGGACATTCGTCGGGGGGCTGACATGAGCGCCACTCCGTTCGTCGAGGTGCTCGCGTCGCTCACCCGCCAGCGCGGCGTGCTTGGCAGCATGGTGGTCAGCGAGGCGGATGGAATCATCGTCGACTCGAACCTGCAGATCGGCGTGAAGGGGAATGTCGTCGCCGCGCTCGCCGCGTCGCTCTACCGCAAGGCGCGACTGTCAGCTGGCGCGGCGGGTCTCGGCACGGCGAACTTCGTGCAGCTCGAGGCCGAGCGCGGTCGCATCTGCGCGGTCGGCCGCGGGGACCTGCTGCTCGTGACGGTGGCCGAATCGCGGGCGAACGTCGGGCTCATTCGGATCGAGATGCTGCGCGCGACGCAGGTCCTCGAGACATGAACTGGCCGGGCGCGCGGTGACCGTTGCTGTCGTCGAGAACTGGGTGGAAGAACCGCTCCGGCGGTTCGTCAGTGATGCACGCGTGCGTCTCGCCCTGCTGCTGCATCCGAGCGGGCAGGTGCTCGGGCAGTCGGGGTTCACGCGCGCGGTGGATGTGATGTCTGCCTGTGCCCTGGCCGCGGCGATTCATGCGTCGGCGGGCGAGCTCGGGAAGCAGCTGGATGGAAAGCCGTTCCACGTGCTCCATCACGTCGGGAAGGAGCGCCAGATCTTCATCGCCCCGGCGCAGACACGGCGTGGGCTCTACATTTTTCTGTCGGTGTTCGATCGCGAGAGCTCCCTCGGACTGGTCCAGCTGTACTACACGGAATTCGAGCAGCGGTTGGCCGCTGCCGCGCCGGAGCTGGAACCACCGCAGGTGGTGCTCGCCGAGAATTTCGAGCGGGACCTGAATCACAACCTTGCCGCGCTCTTCGGGCGCGCCTAACGCACCGCCACCGCTCCCGTGTCACTCGTCAACTACGCGACCCGCGAGATTACCTGCAAGATCGTCTACTACGGCCCCGGGCGGTCGGGGAAGACGACGAACTTGCATTACATCTATTCGCAGGTCCCCGACGATCGGAAGGGGAAGATGGTGTCGCTGGCGACGCAGACCGACCGCACGCTGTTCTTTGACTTTCTCCCGCTCGATCTCGGGCAGATCTCCGGCTTCACGACGAAGTTCCAGCTCTACACCGTGCCGGGGCAGGTCTACTACCAGACGACGCGCAAGCTCGTGCTGCAGGGCGCCGACGGCGTGGTCTTCGTCGCCGACAGCCAGGCGCGCCAGCTCCAGGAGAACATCGAGAGCATGCAGGACCTGCACGCGAACCTGACGGAGCAGGGGATCGATGCGCGCCAGCTCCCGATCGTCATCCAGTACAACAAGCAGGACCTCCCGTCGGACATGATCCTCAGCGTGCCCGAGCTCGAGGACGCGCTGAACTTCTGGGGTGTCTCGAACTTCGCTGCTGATGCCCTGCACGGTCACGGCGTCTTCGAGACGCTGCGCGGCATCTCCGAATCGGTGCTGAAGAAGCTCAGTGCCGGGGCGGGGGCGCGTTAGTGCAGCCTGACGCGCGCTTTCGCTTTGAAAACTTCGTCGTCGGCTCCGCCAACCGACTCGCTGTCGCGGCGGCGCGCGCCGTCGCCGAGGCGCCGGGCTCGGCTTACAACCCGCTCTTCATCTACAGCGCGTCCGGATTGGGCAAGACGCACCTCGCATCGGCGATCGGCAACTATGCGCGGAGCCTCCAGCCGACGCTGCAGACCGAATACGTCACGCTCGACGAGTTCGTCGAGCAGCTGCACGCGGCGATCTCGATCGGGCAGACGCTGAGTTTTTCACAGCGCTACCAGCATGTCGACATGCTGCTGATCGACGACCTGCAGTTCCTCACCGGGCGGCGTGAGACGCAGACCGAGATGCTGCGGCTGTTCAACGCGCTCCAGGGCAGCGGCCGGCAGATCGTGATGACGAGCGACCGTCCGCCGAACGAGATCGCCGACGTCGATGAGCGGCTGATCTCGCGGCTGGCCGGCGGTTTGATCGTCGACATCGGCGCGCCGGACTACGAGACCCGGGCGGCGATCCTCCGCAACAAGTGCGAGGAGCGCAAGGTCGCGCTCAGGCCTAACGTTCTGGACGAGCTGGCAAAGACGGAGTTCGCCAACGTCCGCGAGCTGCAGGGCGCACTCAACCGCGTGATCGCGATGCAGCAGCTGGGAGGCCCGATCCGCACCGACCAGGTGCGCGTTGTCCTCGGCCAACCCGCACCGTCGTGGCGGGCGCCGACGCCGGCCAAGTCGATGGGTGGCGAGTATCTCAGCTTTCTCTCCGATGTCGCGAGCGTCGTCGCCCAGAACGTCGAGGGCTGGCGGATGCGGATCAGCGAAGCGATCGCCTTCTGGAACGGCGAGGGCTATCGCACCGCGGTGCTCGAGCG
>JBKJQR010000060.1:0-24182 GCA_046593895.1 Gemmatimonadaceae bacterium
ATGAACGCGGGCGGGCTCCACGGGCTGGCGAACAGGGTGAGCTTTCCGCCCGCCGTTGCAATCGCCTGCTTGATGAAGGGAATCCGGAACTGCCGGTCATGCTCGACGCTGAATGACTTGAGCGCCTTGTCGCCTTCTTCGACGTAGGTGTAGCTGCCTGACGAGAAATCGCAGCTGTGGATGTTCGTTCTGCCTAACGTGTAACCGATCCCCTTCTTCCGATCGTAGTAGGCGTCGAGCAGCTCGCGCTGCTTGTCCGGTGGCAGCTTGGCAAACACCTCGGCCGACGCATCGGTCAGCGCACCGCCGATTCCGAGGATCGTCTGCGCGCGCTTCGCCGGATCGACGAAGACGCAGAGCTGCGTCTCGAGCGGCTGCGCCAACTTCGTGAATGCGAGCGTGCCAGTCGCCGTTAGGCGGAGGTCGGTCTGGTCGGCGGTCGTGTAGACCGCGATCGCGCTGCCCTCGGCCGCGCCGTCGAACGGCGGCGGCTCCGGCGTGTCGGACGGCTCGGACGAATGATCGCGGAGCGACGGCAGGCGGTCGAGTTGCCCCAGCACCACGGCGGAGGATGAGGCTACCAAGAACTCGCGGCGATCGATGCTCATGGCCGGATGCGATGTAGGAGAAGAAGCAAATGCGCGAACAATGCTCTATTCTGTCCCGCGATCAGGATTCAACAAGGTGCAAGCGGCAAAGCTACGCAGATCGCCGGATGTTCGCGCCGCCCAGGCGCAGGGGGTAGCTTCCCAGGGTTCGCACACTCCAGCCGCGACCTCGCGCGCGGTATGGCCGGTGACCTGACGGTGGAGAGTGAGCACGGCGTAGGCAGTGTCTTCACGCTAGTACTGCCGCGCGCTGGATGATCGCCGCCCCCCTCGGCGAGCTACTCCCAGCGAAATACCTTCGATGTGACGGCCAACCCGACGACGAAGGTGACGATAAGTGCGGCGACGTCGCTGGCGTGCGCCAGCCATCCCTCGCCGCGCCAGATCCCGAGCAGGAGCGAGACGACATAGGTGAGCGGCAGGGCGCGGGCGGCGATGGCGAGCAGCGGCGGATATGACGTGAGCGGCACGAAGAGGCCGGACAGCCCGATCATCGGATAGAAAATGAAGGCGCCGATCGGCTGCGCGAAACGCGCCGTCGGAACGATGCTGGCGATGATGAAGCCGAGCGACAGGATGCTGCAGACGCTGATGAAAAGCGCGAGGGCAAAGCTGTACATCGGCACGCCGGCGCCAAACACGAAGTAGCGCTTGCCGGCGAGGAGCAGCAGCCCGATGGTGATCGCGGTGAGCAGCAACTTTGCCAGAACGTGAGCGGAAAGAATTGTCACCGGCCGCAGCGGCGTGGCGCGGAGCCGCTTGAGGATTCCACCCTCGCGGTAGATGGCGATGATCGTCACCAGCGACAGCACTGCACTGATCGCGATGAGCAGCGACACGAGCACCGGCACCGCGCCCGGGCTGAACACCCCGCTGGACGGCAGGGAGGGGGCGGTCGCCACGTCACCCTTCGGCATCATCCGGCCGATCGCCACGAAGACGATGACGGGAACGAGCGAGCCGATCGCGCCTAACGGCTCGCGGACGTAGATCTTGATCTCGAGCCAGGTGAGCTCCCAGAGTCCGCGCATCGGTCTCGCTCAGTCCCTGATGGAGTGGCCGGTGAGCTTGAGGAAGACGTCCTCGAGACTCGGCAGCACGGTGCGGAAATCGGTGACGCGGATGCGCTGCTCGGAGAGGCAGGCAATGACGTCGCTGACGAATTCCTCGCCCGTGCCGTGGAGGGTGAATCGTGATCCCTGCTGCTCGAGCGAGATCAGGTGCGGCAGGCGATTCATTCCCGCGGCCGCATTTGCGTCTTCCGTAATGAGTACGACGCTCCGCTCGGGGCAATGCCGGTCGACCAGCGCTGCGGGAGCACCGATGTCGACGATGCGCCCATGCTCGATGATCGCGACGCGATCGCACAACCGCTCGGCCTCCTCCATCAGGTGGGTGGTGAGGAAGACGGTGCGGCCGCGCGCGCGAATATCGCGCACGAGTTCCCAGATCGCGCGGCGCGCCTGCGGGTCGAGCCCGGTCGTGAGCTCGTCGAGGAAGACCACGTCCGGATCGTTGATCAGCGCCAGCGCAATGAAGAGGCGCTGCTTCTGCCCGCCGGACAGCGTCATGAACCAGGCGTTGCGCTTCTCGGAGAGGCCGAGCTGGTCGAGGAGCTGGTCACCGCTGCGCGGCTGCTTCCGGTAGAGCGACGCCCAGAGGTGGACCGCTTCCCAGACCTTGATCCGCTTCTGGAGTTGTGCCTGTTGCAGCTGTACGCCGATCCGCTCCTGCAGCGCGTAGACATCGCGCACCGGATCGAGACCGAGCACCGTGATGGTTCCACGGTCCGCGGTACGGATGCCCTCGACGCATTCCATGGTCGTCGTCTTGCCGGCGCCGTTAGGCCCGACGAGCCCGAAGATCTCTCCCGGCGCGACCTCGAGGGAGATGTCGTCGACGGCGACCTGACGGCCGTATGTCTTGCGAAGGCTGGTAATGCGGATCGCCGGCTGCGACATGTCACTTGCTCCGCTGGGACGGATTGCGCGCCGCCGGCCAGCCGTCAGCGAATTCGCGTCATTTTTCCTGCCCCGTTGCCTTCAACCCGCGCTCGATCAGCAACGGCTCGACGCTTGGGTCGCGCCCGCGAAACGCGCGATACATCTGCGCCGCATCCGCGGTGCCTCCGCGCGAGAGGATCATGTCGCGGAAGCGCTGGCCGTTCGCTCGCGTCATGCCGCCGTGCTCGACGAACCACTGATAGGCGTCGTGGTCGAGCACTTCGCTCCAGAGGTACGAGTAGTAGCCGGCCGAGTATCCGCCGCCCCAGATGTGCGCGAAGTACGTGGTGCGGTAGCGCGGCGGAATGACGGGGATGTCCACCTTGAAGCGCTTCAGTGCGGCCGTCTCGAATGCATCGACGTCCTGCTCCGGCGCGTCGGCCGGGAGATCGTGCCAGGCGAGATCGAGTAACGACGCACTCAGATACTCCGTCGTCGCAAAACCCTGATTGAATGTCCGCGACTTCCTGATCTTGTCGAGCAGCGCCTGCGGCATCGGCGCGCCGGTCTGGTAGTGCTTTGCGTAGTTGGCGAACACCCGCGGCTCGAACGCCCAGTGCTCGTTGAACTGCGACGGGAACTCGACGAAGTCGCGCGGCACCGACGTTCCGCTCAGTCGGGGATACCGCGAGTTCGACAGCATGCCATGCAATGCGTGGCCGAACTCGTGGAACATCGTCGTCACGTCGCTCGAGCTGAGCAGCGCCGGCTGTCCGGGCGCCGGCTTCTCGAAGTTGGCGACGTTGAACACCACTGGCTTCGTGCCGAGGAGGCTCGCCTGGCCGACGAAGGAGTCCATCCACGCGCCGCCACTCTTGTTGTCGCGCTTGAAGTAATCAGAGTAGAACAGCGCCATCGACTTGCCGTCGGCGTCGAATACCTCGAAGACGCGGACGTCGGGCTGGTACACCGGAATGTCCGTGCGCTCCTTGAACGTCAGGCCATAGAGCTGATTCGCGGCGAAGAAGACGCCGTCCTTCAATACGCGATCGAGTTCGAAGTACGGCTTGATCTGCGCCACGTCGAGATCGTACTGCGCCTTGCGCACCTGCTCAGCGTAGTACTGCCAGTCCCACGGCGCGAGAGTGAAGCCGCCTTTCTGCTTGTCGATCAGCTTCTGCATGTCGGCCGCCTCCGCCCCGGCACGCGCGGTCGCTGCGGGGACGAGGTCATTCAACAGCGCGAGTGCCGTCGCCGGCGTCTTCGCCATCTTGTCGTCGAGCGTGAACGCCGCGAAGGTCGGATAGCCGAGCAGCTTCGCGCGCTCGGCGCGGAGCTGCGCAAGGCGACGGATGACAGCTCGTGTATCGTTGCTGTCGCCGCGATCCGCACGATGGATCGAAGCGTCAAACAGTCGCTGGCGCAGCGCACGATTGGACAGCGACGACTGTGCGGGTTGTTGCGTCGTGTTCTGGAGTGGGATGACGAATTTTCCAGCGAGGCCCCGCGACTTGGCCCCTTCCGCGGCGGCGGCGATCTCCGCGTCACTGTAGCCGGCGAGGTCGCTCCGATTCTCGACGACGACCGCGTTCGCCTTCGTCGCGGCGAGCAGCCGCTTCTCGAACTCGGTCTGCAGCTTCGCTTGTTCCTGACTGAGCGCGCGCATCTTCGTCTTGTCGCTCTCGGAGAGCTGCGCTCCGGCGCGAACGAAGTCGCGGTAGTAACGCTCGACGAGCACGATCTGTTCGGCGTCGAGGCCCGACGTCGTGCGCGCGTCGTGGATACGCTTGATCCGGTCGAACAGATTGTCGTTCAGGTAGACCGAATCGTTTACCGCAGCGAGCTTCGGCGACACTTCCTCTTCCACCGCCTGGAGTGCGTCGTTCTTGTTCGACTGCGTGATGGCGAAGAAGACCGGTACCACGCGCGTGAGGAGAGCTCCGGCGCGTTCCATCGGGACGATGGTGTTGTCGAACGTCGCCGGCGCTCGCTGGGCAGCGATCGCCGCGATGTCGGCAAGGTTCTGTCGCATCCCTTCCTCGAGTGCCGGCTTGTAGTCCGCATCGTGGATCCTGTCGAACGGCGGCGCCTCGTAGAGCAGTGGACTTGCCCGGAAGAACGGGTTGTCGCTGCTCAGTGACGGCGCGGCGGTGGTCGTGGGCGGCGTCGTAACGACGCTCTGACTGGGATGCGCACACGCGGCGACGCTGAGCGTTGCGGCAACGAGCAGTAAACGCGATCTGTGCATGGTGGTACTCCTATCGGTCTCTGTCTTCAGCTGGCGCTGCCCGGACCAGGTCGCGCGCGTCGATACGATCTATCCCGTTCCGTGTTTGTCGTGTTGACTCGCTTCAATGCCCGTTCAAGATCGGCAAACGGATCGTTCTGCGCGAGCCCCGTGAAGGTTCTGCTCTCGCGGATCGGGAAACTCCAGCGGCGGCCATTGAGTTCGGACAGGAGGTTCGCCTAGATTCTCGGCGAGTCCGGTCGTGTCATTGAAGTACCGCTGCAGAGTGGGCTGATCCGGTCCATCACCGTCAGACCGACAGGAAGTTCGCGTGAACGTGGGTTCGAACAATCGTCGCGTCGCCCTTGCTGGAGTAGCGCTGCTAACTGCCGCCTGGCTGGCGCCGATCGCGTATTGCCTCGCGGTTGCGCTTCGCACGAGCGTTCCTTCGGAGATACACCTGGCACACAGCGCCGTCGTGCTCACTCTCCTTGGAGCATGGACCGCCTGGCGGCTGCCAGCCAGCTACTATGAGCTTCGCGGTTGGGAAGCAGAGGGCGGATTGTACGGCCATCTCGGCGTGCGCCGCTTTCGCTGCTGCGTACTCGACGGCCCGGTATTCAGCCGCTGGCTACGCTCAAGCGAGCGCCGCGGGTCATTCCCGACCCGGATGCAGCTTCTCGCATGGAGCGGTCAGCGGTGCGTTACCGAACGGCACCACTGTGCCGCGATGCTGATGTCGTTCCCGAGTATCTACATCGCGAGTCGAAGTGGCGATCGAGCGATGGCCACGTATCTGATTCTCGGGAACATCTTCTTCAACGTGTATCCGATCTTCCTGCAGCGTTACACGAGAGGACGGCTCCGACGGTCGATCGACGTCCGCGGCTCGAGCTGAATCGCGATCAGGCGCCGATCGACGGTCCCATCAATTGCCGCGAAAAGTAGGTGAACTCGAGCGCCGACGTATGCGCCCGCTGCTCGATGTTCGCGCCCGCGCCGTGCCCACCCTCGATCACTTCGTAGAACAGATAGGGCTTTCCGAGATCGCTCATCTTCGCGGCGAACTTCCGCGCGTGCTGCGGACCGACGCGATCGTCCTTCGTCGTCGTCCAGATGAGCGGCGTCGGGTAGGTGACGTCAGCCTTGAGGTTGTTGAGCGGCGAGATTCTCGCGAGGAACGCGCGCTCGTCGGGGTTTGAAACGCTGCCGTACTCACCGACCCACGACGTGCCGGCGGCGATCTGCTCGTAGCGCAGCATGTCGAGCAGCGGCACCTGGATGTCCACTGCATTCCAGAGTTCGGGATGTTGCGTGAGCTGGACGCCCATCAGCAAACCGCCATTCGATCCGCCTTCGATGCCTAACCGTCGCGGACTGGTGATCTTCTGCGCGATGAGATCGCGGGCAACGGCGGCAAAGTCGTCGTAGATCAGCTGGCGATGCGTCTTGAGGCCGGCCTCGTGCCACTTCGGTCCGAACTCGCCGCCACCGCGGATGTTCGCCAGCACGTAGACGCCGCCCTGCTCGAGCCAGAGCTTGCCGGTGAAGGGCGAATAGCTGGGCGTGAGCGAGACCTCGAATCCGCCGTAAGCGTAGAGAATCGTCGGGTTGGCGCCGTCGCGCTTCATGTTCTTCGGATGGACGACGAAGTAGGGGATCTTCGTTCCGTCCGACGACGTCGTCTCGAGCTGGTCGACGACACTCCTCGATGCATCGAACTTGGCTGGAAGCGTCTTCACCTGCTTCGCCGTGGCACGCGCCGCGTCGGCGAGCCAGACGCTGCTCGGCGTGAGGAAGCCGGCGACATTGATGAACGCGCGCTCGCTGTGCTGGTCGGTGCTCGCGACATCCGCCGACACATTGTCGGGCAGCGAGACCGCGGTGTGCGTCCAGCGACCGTTAGGCGCGCGCGCGAAGACGAGGATGCGGCCCTTGACGTTATGGTAGATGCCGACGACGAGCCGGTCGCGCGTGGCTGAGGCGCCGGATACCGACTCGCGCGGACCGGGAGTCCAGATCGCCGTCGGCGTGATGTTGAGCGTGTCGCGCATCGCGGCCGCGGCATCGAACGCGGCGAGAGCGCCAGTGGCGATCGTCCGGGCCCCAGTCTTCCAATCGTCCGACAGCTGGACGATCACCTGTCCGTCCATCAGCTCGGTGATGTTCGCCTTGAGTGGTACGCTGATCCGCGCGACACCGCCAGGCCTGACGATGTAGTGTTCCGCCTCGAAGGTGCTGACCGGACGGTCGATGAAGCTGACGCGATGTCCCTTTGCATCGACCAGCGTCGAGGGAGTGACGCCGTAACCGCCATCGGTGGCCGACCCGCGAAAGATCTCGACCGCGTCGCTCAACGACTGCCCACGCGCGAGCCGCCTGACGATGAACGGATAGCCTGAGGCTGTCACCTCCCCGGCGTTCCATTCGCGCGAGACGAGCAGCGTGTCCTCGCTCGTCCAGGCGACGCGCTGCTTTCCGTGCGAGAGGGTGAACCCATTCTTGACGAATGAATGGGTTGCGAGATCGAACTCGCGGACCGTCAACGCATCCTCGCCCCCGTCCGACAGGTTGAGCATGCACCGCCGCTCGGCGGGTTGCTGGCAGTTGGCACCCTTCCACACCCAGTTCGCGTTCTCCGCCTTCGCCAGCGAGTCGAGATCGAGCACCACCGTCCACGCGGGGTTCCTGTCGCGCTGGTAGCTCGCGAGCGTCGTCTTCCGCCAGATGCCGCGGACGTGGGCCGAGTCCTGCCAGAAGTTGTAGAGCGCCCCGCCGAGGAAGGTGACGTACGGGATGCGATCGCGCGCCTGCGCCATCGTCAGCGCTTGCGAATAGATCGTCGCATAGCGCGGATCCTTCTCGAGCACCGCGGTGGTCTTCGCGTTCTCGGCCTTCACCCAGGTCATCGACCGGTCGCCATTCACGTCTTCGAGCCAGCGATAGGGATCGGCGATGGAGTCGGCATGACTCATCTGCGCGAACGCAGCGCACGGGGCGACGAGGACGGCGAGGGCGAGCGAGGCTCGTCCGAAGATGGTGCGGCGCATGGTCGGGGGCTGATGGTGGGACTGCGAGCAGAACATAGTCGGCGGTCGAGCGCGACGCGAGCGCGACGCGGGGAGCGGTGCTGTGCCCATTCTGCCGGCATCGTCGCCGGGCGTGGGGCCCGCGTGACTGAAGGGCTGCGACATTCGGCGCGGCGCGATACGTTGGTGAATTACGTAGACATCGAATCGATCGCTGAACTCTCACAACGGCGGTGCATGCCGATGCGTCATCGGACAATCGTTGCTGTTCTGTGTCTGGCGCCGCTCGCGATCGGACGCGCACAAATGCCGGCGGTGCCCGCCGAGCGCGTCGCGGCGCGCGAAGCGTTCCGCGAAGCCGGGCTCGGGATGTTCATCCACTGGGGCGTGTACTCGCAGCTCGGCGATGGCGAGTGGGTGATGCAGAACAGGGGGATTCGCTCGGCGTCGTACGAATGGCTCGCGTCAGAATTCAATCCCGTGAAGTTCGACGCGCATGAATGGGTGTCGCTCGCCAAGGCGGCCGGAGCGCGGTACATCACGATCACGTCGCGGCATCACGACGGGTTCTCGATGTTCGCGACCAAGGCGACGAACTACAACATCGTTGACTGGACACCGTTCAAGCGCGATCCACTCAAGGAGCTGGCGGACGAATGTCAGCGGCAGGGAATCAAGTTGTTCTTCTATTACTCGCAACTCGACTGGCACCATCCAGACTACTTTCCGCGCGGTGGTACCGGCCAGAAGTCGGGACGACCGGCGAGTGGCGACTGGAACCGATACGTCGGCTTCATGAATCAGCAGCTCAGCGAGCTGCTCACGCGTTATGGTCCGGTCGGCGGCATCTGGTTCGACGGGATGTGGGACAAGCCCGACGCTGACTGGCAGCTCGCTGGTACGTACGACCTGATTCACCGCCTGCAGCCGGCGGCGCTGATCGTGCCTAACCATCACCGCGCGCCACTCCCCGGTGAGGACGTGCAGACGTTCGAGCAGGATCTCCCGGGCGAGAACACCGCGGGGTTCAACACCGGCGCCATCGGGGCGCTGCCGCTCGAGACGTCGCTCACGATGAACAACTCGTGGGGATTCAACATCACCGACAGCAGCTGGAAAACGACGCCCGATCTGATCCGATACCTCGTCCGTGCCGCGGGCAGGAACGCGAACCTGCTCCTCAACATCGGACCGCGCCCCGACGGCACGATTCAACCCGAAGCGGCGCAGCATCTCCGCGAACTGGGGCAGTGGCTGCAGATTTACGGACGCTCGATCTACAACACGCACGGCGGTCCAATCGCGCCGCGCTCGTGGGGGGTGAGTACCCAGCGTGGCGACACCGTGTTCGTGCATGTGCTGGATTGGCGCGATCGCCTGCTGGCAATCGCAGATCCCGGCGTGCGTGTCACCCGCGCGACGATGCTTCGCAGCGGGACACCAGTGGCATTCGCGCAGACGCCGCTCGGCCTGACGCTGACATTGCCGAGCGGCGGGGCGGGAGAGCCGGACCGGGTGATCGTGCTCCATCGACGGGAAACTCCGTAGCAATTCAGGGTGACCAATAATACGATTCTCATCGCCGACGTCCGGCGGTCGAGTGTCGGATGTCCACACGTAATGTTCGCCGCTCACCCGACTGACACGATGCTTCGCTCCCGCACCGCCTGCCGCCTAACGGCAACCGTCGCCGCCGTGCTTCTCACGCTTCCTGCACTGCATCGCGCTGGCGCCCAGATCCCGGACAGCGTGCTCACGCGACGGGTCGCGACCCTCGCCGACAGTTTCGCCAAGGCGGGGAAGTTCTCGGGGACGATCCTCGTCGCCCATCACGACACGGCCATCTTCGCACGCGCGTGGGGATTGGCGGACCGGGCGACCGGACGGGCGAACACGATCGAGACGGCGTTCAACCTCGCCTCGGTCGGCAAGCTCTTCACCCTGACGGCGGTGGAGCAACTCGAGCACGCGGGCAAGCTGAGCGACGATTCCACGATCGCGGCGTACTGGCCCGACTATCCGAATCCGGCGATCGGACGCCGAGCGACAATCGCGCAGCTGATGGCAATGTCGTCAGGCATCGGCGGTGACATCTTCGGCGCCCCCGGGACGACGCACGCGATCCGCACACTGCAGGATTATCTGCGCCAGTTCGTCAACGAGCCACCGGACTTCGCCCCGGGAACGCGGCGCGCCTACTCGAACGCGGGCTACGTCGTACTCGGCGCGCTCGTCGAGCGAGCATCGGGAGAGGAGTATTTCTCCTACGTGCGTCGCCATATCTTCGAGCCGGCGGGTATGACGCGCACTGCCGCGTTCGACGCCGACTCGCTTCCTTCCTTCGCTGCGATCGGGTACACCCGAGACGATGGCGGCCCGCCCGACACGACGCTGCGCGTGAACACCGCAGGTCTGCCCGGCCGGGGCAGCCCGGCCGGCGGCGCGTACTCGACGGTGAGCGATCTGCTGCGCTATGTGCACGCGGTGCGCAATGGTGCGATCGCCGGCACGTCGGGCAACGTCAGGCCGTGGGCCGGGGGGACGCCGGGTGCGAACACGGTGCTGCTTCCGAACCTGCCTGACGATCACACACTGATCGTCCTCGCGAACATGGATCCGCCGGTGGCGATGGCGATCGCCGAGCGGGTGCGCGTGTGGCTGGGCGCGCCCCGCGGGCCGGGCGGGCGCTGAACGTTAGGGTGGCCGATCAGTAGACGAATGGAACCAGCCGCTTGCGCGTCGCGATGAACTGGCGATACGGCTCGCCGATGACCGTGAGCAGCCGGCGCTCCTCGACTGCGATCCGATAGCTGTAGACGGCGATCGACACCACCGCGAGCAACGCCACGGATCCCCAGCTGCCGAGTGCAACGCCGACACCGATGTTGAGCAGGACGCCGGCCGAGTATGAGGGGTGACGGAGGATGCTGTAGGCGCCGCGCTGCACGATCTCCTGATCGGCGCGCGCCTGCACGTCCCCGGTAAACGACGCACCGAGCATGCGAAAGCAGTGGCGGCGCAGCAACGCTCCCGCGATCATGATGGCGATGCCGCCATAGAAGGCGGCAGCGCGAGAGGCGGGCGCGAATTGGAGCGCGCGTACCCAGGCGAGTGGATAGGACAGAAAGAGTGCGAGCGACATTCCGAACAGGATGACCTGGAGCGACTTCGAATCCGCTGCAGTCTGATTCCTGCGCGCGCGTCGCACGATGCCGAATTCGGGCGCAAACGCCCACACGTCGACCGTCCAGAACAGCAACGCGTAGGGGAACACGAAGGGAAGCGGGGCCACGGTGGCTCGACGGAGGTGCGAAGCCTTACAGTCTCGCGTACGTTACGCGCCTGGCCGCCGGTGCGCGAGCTGGCACACGGTGGTTTGCGAAGCGAGCTTTTTCAGGCCAGGTGGTCACCCGTATTTGCTGTTGATGGCGTCCCGATCGCTTCTGCCAATGCGTGCTCTGCTCCGTCGTCACATCGTGCTGCTCTTCGTGGTGCTCACGTATGCCTGGGCCTGGAGCGTGCAGGGACCGGCGGCGCTCGCGGTGCACGGGCTCGGGGGCGTCAAGCGGTCCGCGGGTGCGCTGACCCTCGCCGGTTTTGCGCCGACGGTGGTCGCGCTCGCCCTCATCGGACTGACAGACGGGCGCAGAGGACTGAGGGACGTCTGGTCGCGACTACGCAAGGCAAGGATATCGCCGTGGTGGTACCTCGCCGCGATCGGTGCACCACTCGGCGCGATAGGCCTAACGGTCGTCGTCCTGCCGCTGGTTGGTGCCGCTGTCCCGCAATTTCAGGCGTGGTACACTCCTCTGGTCGCGGTCGCGTTCCTCATTCCACTGACGGGGTTCTTTGAGGAAGTTGGCTGGCGAGGGCTGATGCTCGACCGGCTGCAGGCGCGCATGTCACCGCTCGCTGCGACGATACTGGTTGCGACGGCGTGGGGATTGTGGCATTTCCCGATGTACGCGCGACAGATGTCCGAAGGGGCGCGCACGCCGGTTCTCTTCGCGTGGTTCGTCGCCGGAACGTTCCCTCTGTCGGTCATCTTCACATGGCTCTACAATCGAACCGGACGTCGGCTGCTGCCGGTGATCGTGCTGCATGCGTCGATCGATGCCGGGGCCTCGTACTTTTATGGTCCACTCCCCCCCGGCGAGTTGCGACCGTTCTATCTGTGGGTGACGATTCTTGTGCTCGTCGCCGCCGTCCTCCTCCATCGAGACGGGGCGCTCGGTGCGCTTCACTTGGCGCACCGCGGCGACGCCCCTACCCGCGCGGTTTCGCCAGAATCGCCTGGCCATAATGAAATGCGATGTGCGAGGTCCGGCTGAGCATCACCGTGTAGCGGTTGCGGTGCGGCTCGCGGACGAACTCTTCGTCGGAGACGGCGGTGTGCTTCGCCAGCCAGTCCGCTGCGGACAGCTTGGTGAACGCACTCCAGAGCGCTTCGTGAATTTCGTCCCACGCCCGTTTGATGGCGGTCGCAGATGGTAGCGAAGCGGCGCTGCGATCGGGGTTGGCGAGAAAGATCGCATCCAGCTCGGGATGCCGCTTCGCGCCAACGCCGAGAAGGGGGAACAGCGCGTCGTTGGCCGCGGCGAGGTGACCCCAGAGATAGATCAAACGATTTCGCCCGGGAGCGACTTCCTGCTTCAGCTGCTCGGCGGAAAGTGCGTTGAAGAATTTGTCAGCGCGCTCGACGTTGCTCTTCCAGGCGCGGAGGGCGGCGTCGATGAATTGCTGGTCGCTGGACATGTAATGCGTCCTCGGGTTGATGAAGCGAGCCTGTCAGCCATCGGCCGACGATTGCGGCGCGGATACGGCTCCGTGCGTCCTGCGGTAGCGAATGAAGTTGCTGCGTGTTTCGTGCCCGCTCGTTATTGGCACATTCTGAATCCACTCGCGCTCGAGTTGACAACGGTCAGGCGCGGGCGATACTCGTGTGTCGCTGAACGTCTCACGCGTCACGAGGGTCACGCTAATGCAACCGTCAGGCACCGACGCTGCGGAGACACCGCTCGCGCGCGAGACGATGCGCCGCGTCGGGCTGCACCTGCTCCCGTTTCTCTTCCTGCTCTACGTTTGCGCTTATCTCGATCGCTCGAACGTCGCGATCGCGGCGCTGCAGATGAATCGCAGCCTGCACTTCAGCGCGACCGCGTACGGAATGGGGGCGAGTGTCTTCTTCCTCAGTTATGCGGCGTTCGAGGTGCCGAGCAACATCGTCCTCGCGCGGGTCGGCGCGCGGCGATGGATTGCGCGAATCATGGTGAGCTGGGGAGTGATCGCCGCAGCGACGATGCTCGTGCGAACGCCGTTCAGCTTCTACGTGCTGCGCTTTCTCCTCGGTGCCGCCGAGGCGGGATTCTTTCCCGGCGTTGTGTACTATCTCGGGCAGTGGTTCCCCGCGGCGTGGCGGGGACGCGCCATCGCGCGGTTCATGGTGGCGATTCCGATCTCCGGCGCGATCGGCGGGCCGGTCGGCGGATTACTGCTCCGGCTCGATGGGATCCACGGGCTGGCCGGGTGGCAGTGGCTGTTTCTCCTCGAGGGACTGCCGTCGATCGCGCTGGGAATCGTCGTGCTCTTCGTGCTCCCCGACCGTCCGGCCGACGCACGATTCCTGACGGCCGATCAGCGCGCCTGGCTCGACCAGCGCCTTCTTACCGAACAGGCGACATCGGCCACCGCGCGGAGCCTGACGGCGACGCAGGTGCTCGCGTCGCCGATGTTGTGGCTGGTCTCGGCGCCATATCTCCTCGTGAACACCGCAGGCTACGCGTACGTTTTCTGGGCGCCGATGGTGGTCCGCGACGCGCTCAAGGCCAGTGACTTCGCCACGGGGGTGATCATCGGCGCGATCGCGCTGCTGGCAGCGGTTGCCGGTCTCGCCGCGGGAGCGAGCAGCGACCGCCGTCAGGAACGCTGCCTGCACGCAGCGTTAGGCGCGTGTATCATGTCGGCCGGCTTCGCTGGGGCGGCACTCATGCCGACGCCGCTCGCGCGCATCGTGGCCTTCATCCTCGTACCGATCGGGTCGCAGTCGTTCTTCCCCGGCTACTGGTGCCTGCCGGGGATGCTGTTGCGCGGGACCGCGGCGGCAGCGGGAATCGCGCTGGTGAACGCGATCGGCAACATCGGCGGTTTTGTCGGGCCGAACGTCGTCGGGTTTCTCGTCGACGCGACCGGATCGACGCGGGCGCCGTTCCTCGTACTCGCAACGCTGCCGCTTCTGGCGGCAGGATGCATGGTCGTGTTCAAGCGTCAGGCGGCGTTTGCGATGGGTACTACGGCAACTCCCTGATCCAGATATTCCGGAAGCTGATCGGCGCGCTCGGGTCACCGTGCGCCTGCAGGCGGATCGGCGACGGACCGTGCGCAACCCAGGTCGGCGCACCGATGTACTGCGTCGTCCCCTTGAGCGCGACGTCGTTCTGAACGAGCACACCGTTATGAAACGCCGTCACGCGCGCCGGCGTGCGGAGCGATCCGTCGGCGCTGAATGTCGGTGCGGCCCAGACGATATCGTAGACCTGCCACTCGCCCGGCTTGCGCATCGCATTCACCAGCGGGGGCGTCTGCTTGTAGAGGCTCGCTGCCTGGCCGTTGACGTAGGTCTTGTTCTCGTATGAATCGAGAATCTGAAACTCGTAGCCGCCCGTGCCGACGGTCGCGAGGAAGACGCCGCTGTTGCCGCGCGCCTGATTCGAGCCGGTGATGCCTGTCGGCACCTGCCACTCGAGATGCAGCTGGTAGTTGCTGAAGCGGCGCTTCGTCTCGATGTCGCCAGCCTTCTTGTCAACGGTGACGACGCCATCATGTACGGTCCAGCGCGCCGGCTCCGCCGTCCCCGCGCTCACCCATGCCGCGAGGTCGCTACCGTCGAACAGCCGGACGGCATCCGATGGCGCACCGCCGGTCGTCGCGCCGGGCGTCACGATCTTTGGCTCGGGCGCCCAGATCTCGGTGTCTTCGGGTTTCGGCAGCGGCTGCTGCGCGGCGGCGAGCAGGGGAGTAACGGCGAGAACAGCAGCGGCGAGAAGATGTCTGGTCATGATGTGGACCCCTGACGCATGCGAAAGTTGAACGGTTGCTGAACCAGCTCTGGCGCAGTGACGCGGTCGATCCCTGCCGGCGAACGTACTGGATTGTCAAGCCGTCAGCCATGGTCTCATCGACGGGCAATTGCCCTTGCCGGGCCTGACGAGTGACGCGCTCGATCCCTGTCGTCGCATCCTCAACGCCCGTCACTATATATTCGGCGCGTCGATCAGAAGACGCGACGTTCATCTCATCAGCACACACTCATGGCCATTATCGGGTTCATTGTTGCCGGTCTGCTCGTTGGAGCGCTCGGCTTCATCGGCCTGCTCGACGCGGTGCGCGGCACGCCGATATTGAAGGTTCTCCCCTGTGGAGACGATCTTCCGTCGGTCGACGATCCGGCGTTCCGGACGTCGATGGAGTTGGTCAGCCGCACCGCTATGTGCGAGGGCAACGCCGCCGAGGTGTTCTGGAATGGCGACCAGACCTACCCGCGACTGTGGGCCGACCTGCGCGGCGCGAAGGCGTCGATCGCGCTGCAGCTCTACTACTGTGAACCGGGGCGGATGGCCGACGAGCTGAGCGCGATTCTCGTCGAGCGCGTGCGGGCCGGGGTGCTCGTCCGCTTTCTCTACGACGCGTTTGGCACCTCGTTCAAGAAGCAGTATCTCGACGCGCTTCGCGACGCGGGAGTTCGGGTCGAGGCGTTCCGACCCGTCGCGATCATGGCGCTGCAGAAGGCGCAGCACCGCGCGCACATCCGCGTCGTCTGCGTCGATGACTCGATCGGCTGGACGGGTGGCTTCGGAATTTCGGACAAGTGGTTCGGGAACGGACGGACGAAGGATCAGTGGCGCGATTCAAACGTCCGCTTCACCGGTCCCGCGGTGAACCAGTTGCAGGCGGCGTTCACCTCGTGCTGGGCCGAGTCGACGGGCGAGCTGCTGATCCCCGCGGTGCAGGTCGCCGAGGACGCCCCGGTGTTGAGCGCCAACGGTAAGGGCTCGGTGATCGCCGGGCTGCTGCACGGATCGCCGTCAGTGGGCAGCACCGAAGCCGAACGGTTCTTCACCTACTCGATCGCCAGCGCGAAGAAGAAGCTGTACATCACGAACTCGTACTTCGTGCCGGACCGGGCGATCCGAACGCTGATCGCCGACGCGGCGCGCCGCGGGGTGGATGCGCGTGTACTCACCGTCAGCGCCGAGACCGACGTGAAGAGCACCTGGTACGCGGGGCGCGCGCGTTATGAAGAGCTGCTCACCGCCGGCGTCCGCATCTATGAATACCAGCCGGTGATGATGCACGCCAAGACGCTCAGCGTCGACGGACACTGGGCAGCGTTAGGGAGCATGAACGCCGACAACCGGTCGCTCTCCTTCAATGAGGAGACGGTGCTGATGATGCTCGACGATACGATGGCGCAGACGCTCGAGCGACAGTTCTTCGACGATCTCGAGTTCGCGAAGGAGATCAAGCTCGACGAGTTCCGGAAGCGGGGACGGTTCGAGCGCATGAAGGAATCGGCGTGCTATTCGGTATGGCGGGTGTTGTGAAAGATCAGGAGCGTCTGCGATGAAATTGATCGAGCGGACAATCCTGATCACTGGCGGCACCGGGGGGATCGGGCGCGAATTGGCAACGCAACTGCTCGCTCGAGGCAACACGGTCATCATCACCGGCCGTGACCAGGCGAAGCTCGATGCGACCCGGCAGGCGCTGGCAGGGGTCCACGCCTTTCAGAGCGACGTCAGCGACCCGGCCGCGATCGTCGCGCTGCATTCGGCGGTGCTCGCGCGTTTTCCGCGGCTCGACGTGTTGATCAACAATGCCGGGATCATGCGCAACCTGAAGCTTGGTGATCCGCGTGACCTGCACGATGTCACGCGTGAGATCGAGATCAACCTGAGCGGGCCGGTGCGGATGATCCAGCAATTCCTGCCGCACCTCCGAACGATGAGGGAGGCGGCGATCGTGAATGTCTCGTCCGCGCTCGCCTTCGTTCCGCTCGCGATCTCACCCGTGTACTCGGCGACCAAGGCGGCGCTCCACTCCTACACCCGTTCGCTCCGCTTTCAGCTCGAGGGGAGCAGCGTGACGGTGATCGAGCTTGCACCACCCGGCGTCGACACGCCGTTGATCCGCGGCGAGTTTGCGGAGGAAATGAAAGGCCTCAAGGCAATGGACGCGAAGGTACTGGCGAGAAGCACGATCGAAGGGATCGAGTCAGGTGCGCTGGAAATCCGGCCCGGGGCCAGCAACGTGCTGAAGATCATGAGTCGCGTCGCGCCGGGCTTCATCGCGCGCCGGATGGCAGCGGTGGGGCGACCCAAGCTTCGATAGTAGCTCTCGCATTGGTCGCGATCGCCGGCCGAGTCGGTCTAGCCGACAATCGTCTCGCCCCGCACCTTCTGCCCGATGAAGCCTCTCTCGATACTCGGCTGGAGTTGCGTCGCTCTCGCCGGCGCAGCGGCGATCGGCCGCCTCGCGCTGAGCCGCGGCGAGACGGTGAGCGCCGCCTGGCTGCTGGTCGCCGCATTCGCGACGTACGCGGTCGCCTACCGCTTCTACTCGAAGTTCATCGCCGCGAAGGTATTCGCGCTCGAAGCGACACGGCGCACGCCGGCGCAGCGGCTCGACGACGGGCGCGACTACGTGCCCACCAACCGATGGGTGGTGTTCGGCCATCACTTTGCGGCGATCGCCGGTCCGGGCCCGCTGGTCGGCCCGACGCTGGCGGCGCAGTTCGGTTTTCTTCCCGGCGCGCTCTGGATCATCATCGGCGTAGCGTTAGGCGGCGCCGTCCAGGACTTCGTCATCCTCGCTGCGTCGGTGCGGCGCGACGGCAAGTCGCTCGGCAGGATGGCGACCGAGGAGATCGGTCCCGTCGCCGGCGCGACGGCATTGCTCGCGGTGCTCGGGATCATGATCGTCCTCATCTCGGTGCTCGCGCTGGTGATCGTCAACGCACTGCGATCGAGTCCGTGGGGGACAGTAACGATAGGCCTGACGATCCCGATCGCGCTGCTGATGGGCGTCTATCTCCGCTGGCTACGGCCGGGTCGGGTGCTCGAGGCGAGCGCGATGGGACTGGTGCTCCTCGCGGTGGCGCTCTATGCCGGCCGTTGGGTGGCACAGGCGCCGGACCTCGCGCCGCTGTTCACACTCAGCGGGACGACGCTCGCGCTGCTCGTGATGGCCTACGGCTTCGCCGCGTCGGTGCTCCCGGTGTGGTTGCTGCTCGCACCGCGCGACTATCTCTCGGCGTTCGTGAAGATCGGTGTCGTACTCGCGCTCGCGCTGGGGATCCTCTTCGTGCTGCCGGCGTTGCAGATGCCGGCGCTGACTCGGTTCACCGACGGCACGGGGCCGGTGTTTGCGGGGAAGGTGTTCCCGTTCGCGTTCATCACCATCGCCTGCGGGGCGATCAGCGGATTTCATTCACTGGTCGCCAGCGGAACGACGCCGAAGCTGCTCGAGCACGAGACCGACGCGCGACTGGTCGGCTACGGCGCGATGCTGATGGAATCGTTCGTCGCGGTGATGGCGCTGATCGCCGCCTGCGTACTCACGCCGGGTGTCTACTTCGCGATCAATGCACCGGCGGGTGCGATCGGTACGACGGCGGAGAGCGCCGCACAGGCGATTGCGCAGTGGGGATTTACCGTCACGCCGGAGACGTTGACGTCGCTCGCCTCGCAGGTCGGAGAAAGCTCGCTGCTCTCCCGGGTTGGCGGGGCGCCGAGCCTGGCGGTCGGGATGGCGCACATCTTTTCCAGCGCGTTAGGCGGTGGCGGGGCGATGGCGCTCTGGTATCACTTCGCAATCATGTTCGAGGCGCTCTTCATTCTGACGACGCTCGACGCCGGGACGCGAGTCGGGCGCTTCGTCCTCCAGGACATGGGGCGCCATCTCTGGGCGCCCTTCGGGCGGGTGTCATGGTATCCGGCGGTGGTCACCGCCAGCGCACTGTTCGTCGCGATGTGGGGATACTTCCTCTACCAGGGCGTGCTCGACCCGCTCGGCGGAATCAACTCGCTCTGGCCGCTGTTCGGGATCTCGAACCAGCTGCTCGGTGCGGTGGCGCTCTGTGTCGGGACGACGGTGATCATCAATAGCGGCCGCGCGCGGTACGCCTGGGTGACCATGCTGCCCCTCTCCTGGCTCGCCGTCGTGACGCTGACCGCGGGCTGGCAGAAGGTGCTGTCGCCCAACCCGACGTTAGGCTTCCTCGCCAAGGCATCGGCGCTGGCGACTGGCTTGGCCACCGGCGTGCTTCCCGCGGGGCGGTCAGCGAGCGATGTGCGACGGATGATCTTCAACGAGCGGCTCGACGCCGCGGTGGCGACGACGTTCATGCTGGCGATCGTCGTCGTGATGGTGGCGTCGGCGATGAAGTGGGTCGCGGTACTGCGCGGGCGGGTGCCCGCCCGGTCGACCGAGGTGCCGGCCGAGTACGACGCAGACGTGCGCGTTGCGATGGCGGGGGACTGACGATGGCGGCAGTGTGCCTAACGCTGGCGCGAATCGGCGCCGTAGTGCGCGCGATCATCGGCGTGCCGGATTACGGCGGCTATCTGGCGCACATGCGACGACACCATCCGGGCGCGCCGCTTCTCTCGCCGGCCGAACTGCTCGCGCGGCGGCAATGCGACCGTTTCGAGCGGCCCGGCGGGAAGTGCTGCTGAATCATACCGCACGTTAGGGAGGAACCCCTGCGCCTGGCTCCGCGCCGTCGCCACACGGCGCGGAGCCGGCGGGTCGGTCAGGGCTGCGTCGGCGTGCTGCTCGACGCGTTGGACGCCACCGTGCTCTTCGCCGGCATCCAGAACGCCGGATCGCTCATGCGGACGGAGCGCGGGACGTAGCTCATCGTCGGGCTGAGGCGAAAGCGGTTCGTCTCGGCGTTGGCCAATCCTTCGGTGGAGAACTTGCTCATCGTGGCCATCTCATCGGCCGTCATGCCCCCCCACGTCTTCTCGCCATCGCTGGTCATCGCGTCGAATGCAGCGTATGAGGTCAGTGAGGAAAAGATCAGGTACGTCGGGCCCGGCATGCCGGCGACGATCTCGTAGACACGGAACGAGGAATTCGGCGACGCGCGCTTCGTCGATGCGATGTACGACTTGGCGGCGGCGTCGAATTGTCCCTCGTGACCGGGGCGCACGCGAAACATGGTGATCTCCCAGAAGCGCTGCTTGTGGAGATCGGGATAGGCGCCGTAGCTGAGGTCCGTGCGCGCGGCGGCGAGCAGCGTTCTCACACTGGTGATCATGTCGGCGTCGGCCTTCGCGAGCCGTTCGAGCTCCTTGCTCAGCGTCTTGTCCGCCGCTTGCTGCTTCATGGTCGCTTCGGCGGCGGCGTTCGACTGCTGCGGGATGACGAACCACGCTTCGTTCGAGCCGGTCATCGATGTCATCGCGAGGTAGAAGTCCGGCGACTTCGCGCGCTCGAAGGCGGCGGGCCACCCTGCTTCGATCTTCGCGTGATCAGCATCGTGTCCGAGCTTCACCTCTTCGCGGATGATCTGCAGGTATTTCGGCTGCGACGTCGGCAGCTCCTGCGCCTGAAGCGTACTCGCTGCGCAGAGCACCGCGGCAGCGACGAGTCGTGCGTGTGGCATGTTCATGATTGGCCCACCTCGGGGGGCTCACTTCATTCGGCGCACCGTACGGGCCGCGTCGTCGATCGCTGCGCACGGGGGGTGGCCCGGGTGGCGCCGGGCCGGGCAGCGATGTCAACACTACAGAGTCGGGATGCGGTGTCAACGCCAGCCGGCGCGATCTCGATTGGCGGGACGCGCCTACGTCGGCTGACGTATTGAACCTCACGTCGAGACGCGTTCGATTGTATGTCGACGACCACTCCGGCCGTCACCCTCACACACTCACCAGAGAATGAACAGATGAAACGTCTCGTATTGCTTGGGGCCGCGATGCTCGTCGCGGCATGCGATGCTCCCACCGCACCGACGAACGCCCCGACCTCCGGGCCGACGGCGCAGGTGGTGCGGAATGTTCGCTTCGAACGGCAGACCTTCGCCGTCAATGACTGCACCGGAGAGCTGATTGCAGTCGATGTCACCTTCCACGTCGTGCTCGCGGTGACGTCCGACGCAGCGGGTGGGTTCCATGTCGCTTTTCACCGGAACATCGAGGGGACGGGGGTGAATGCGACGACCGGCACGGAGTACATCGTCACGCAGGAAGACCACAACGAATTCAACGTCACGAAGGGCTTCGAGCAAACGGTGCTGACCCACTTCAATCTCATCAGCAAGGGCAGCGCGCCGAATGAAGTGGCTCAGATACTGTTCCACATCACGATCACACCCGACGGCAACGTGTCGTCATTTCACGACAGCTTCCGTATCCAGTGCGGGAGCTGATCGAGAGTGAGCGGGCGGCAGGTGATCGCCGCCCGCTCACGGTTCTCGGGGGCGCGCGAGATCGCTACACCGTGATCGCGGCGAGCACCCCGCGCATGAACGCCATCGACTGCTTCATTCCCGGCAACGGATCGTCGGCGTCGATCTCGTACTCGAGGTTGACGCAACCGGTGTAGTTCATCGTGACGAGCTGGCGAAGGATTGCGGCGATTGGCATCGCGCCTTCACCGACGATGCATTGACTCTCTGCGTTGGTCAGGTCGCGCAGGTCCTTGGCGTGCATGTCGAGCAGGCGCGGGCCCGCGTCGGCAACAGACTGCACGACATCGGTGCCGGTGCGCGCGGTGTGTCCGATGTCGATGCAGAGGCCAACCCGCCGGTCCATCGCGCGGACGGCCTTCAATACATCGTACGGCGAGGGGAAGTGCGGGTCTTCCGGGCCGTGATTGTGGATCGCGACGCGGATGTCGTAGCGCATCGCGAAACGTTCGACGCGCGGGAGGATCGCCGGATCCATCGTCGCGACGATGAGGGGCATGCCGGCTGCGCGAGCGTAGTCGAAGTAGCGGGCGACGTCGGTGTCGTCGTCCTTTTCGAAGGTGATCGTCCCGCCGCCGACGATGGTCAGTCCGGCGCTTTCGATCTCATGGCGCGCCGCGGCCAACTCGGCGGGCGATGAGTCGTAGGGCAGGTGCACCGACTTCAGGTTCACGTACGGAGTGCGGAGTGCCTGCACCATCGCGATCGCCTTGTCACGCGGGAAATTGCGGAGCGAGTAGCTGGCGACGCCGAGCTTGAGGGCGGTGCGCGCATCACGGCGAGAAGGCGCACTGGAATTGGCGATGGTGGGACCAGGCGACGATGCCGGTCGGGCGCAGGCGCCAGTGAGCCCAGCGACCGCGGCGCCGGTCACGGCTGTCGCGGCGAGCGCGAGGAAATCACGGCGGGGGAGGAGCGGCTGCGACATCGAGTCCTCAGGCGGACACTGCCGGTTGCCAACCCGGCGCGTACTCCCGGCTCCAGAGCGCCCGAGCGTCCTCATTCCCCGCCGGTTGGCCATTCACCGGATCGGTCAGCACCGGGGTGCCTAACCGTTGAGCGATGTTGCCGAGGTGGCAGAGGAGAACGCTCTTGTGTCCCTCGTCGATCGGGGAGTGGAGGGCGGCGCCGGTGCGGATCGCCGCCAGGAAGTTCGCGATGTGGAATCCCGTCAGCCGGTCCGGTGCCTTCGTGTCGAGCGCGGTCGCCGTCTCGTCGCCGTACGACTCCTTCACCACCGTGTTCTTCATGTCGTAAAAGGTGTAGCCATTGCGGTCGATGAAGGCGCTGCCCTCGGTGCCGTGGATCGTCGAGCCGCGCCCCTTGCCATTCGGGGTGAAGCCATTGCAGCTCTGGCCTTGCCAGACGATCGCTTTTTTCCCCTCGAACTCGAAGGTGACTTCCTGCGTGTCGGGAAATTCCCAATCGTCATCGAAGGAATAGCGACCGCCGCTGGCGGTGGTCCTGAGCGGGTAGTCGCTGCCTAACGCCCAGCGGCAGATGTCGATTTCGTGCGTGCCGTTGTTGCAGATCTCGCCGGTGCCCCAGCGCGCGAACCAGTGCCAGTTGTAGTGGATGACATTGTCGCGGTACGGCGTGCGTGGCGCCGGCCCCTGCCAGAGATCGTAGTCGAGCCACTGCGGTACGGGAGCCGCCTTGCCGGTGCCGATCGTGCCGCGCGTATTCGCATACCAGGCGCGCGCGAGGTACGGCCGGCCGATCGCCCCGCCGTGAATTGCCTCGATCGCCTCGATCGAGCGCGGCGCGGAGCGTTGCTGGTTCCCCATCTGGACGATCTTGCCGGCGCGCCGCTGCGCCGCGACGAGCAGCTCGCCCTCGCGTGGGTTGTGCCCGCAGGGCTTCTCGACGTAGACGTGTTTCCCCGCCGCGAGGGCGAGGATCGCTGCCGGCGCGTGCCAGTGATCGGGGGTCGCGATGACGAGTGCGTCCACCTCCTGGTCCTCGAGCGCTCGGCGAAAATCGACAATTGCCTTTGGACGACGCGCCTGCAGCTTGGCCACCGTCTCGACGCCCCTGACCAGCACGTGCTGGCCAAGGGCGTCGAGACGGTGGCGAAGCTGCAGACGCGTCGTCCAAAGGCGATTGTCGATTTTCGCCGAGCGCTCGAGGACAGGGAGGTGGACGCGCTCGTCATCGCGACGCCCGATCACTGGCACGCGCCGGCGGCAATCCTCGCCCTCGCGGCGGGGAAACACGTCTACGTCGAGAAGCCCTGCGGGCACAACCCCCGCGAGGGCGAGCTGCTCGTCGCCGCGCAGCGGCGCGCCGGCAAGGTCGTCCAGATGGGCAACCAGCAACGCTCGGCGCCGCGCTCGATCGAGGCGATCGAGGCGATTCATGGCGGGGCGATCGGCCGGCCGTATCTCGCGCGCGCATGGTATGCGAATACGCGCGGCACGATCGGCACCGGCAAGCCTGCCCCCGTGCCGCAGTGGCTCGACTACGATCTCTGGCAGGGGCCGGCGCCACGCACCCCGTACCGCGACAACGTCATCCACTACAACTGGCACTGGTTCTCGCGCTGGGGCACCGGCGAGATCTGCAACAATGGTACGCACGAAATCGATATCTGCCGCTGGTCGTTAGGCACCGGCTACCCGTTGAAGACCACCGCCAGCGGCGGCCGCTATGCCTTCGAGGACGACTGGGAATTCCCCGATACGCAGGAAGTCACCTTCGAGTTCGAGGGGAAGAAAGCGATCGTCTGGCAGGGACAGAGCTGCAATGGCTTCACCCCGAACGGCAAGGGGCGCGGCTCGACGATCCACGGCACCGAGGGTAGCGCCTTCATCGACCGGAATGGCTACACCTTCTACGACATGAAGAACACGGTGGTGAAGGAGTCGTACGGCGACGAGACGGCGACCGCGCTCGACACGAAGG
>JBKJQR010000064.1:0-27587 GCA_046593895.1 Gemmatimonadaceae bacterium
CGGTCGCCAACGGCTTCTTCGGATCGGTGAGCAGGTGCCTGACGATGAGCGCCGAGTGGCACATCATGTCGTTGAGCACCCCGCCGCCCTGCAGCTCGCCGCGCCAGAACCAGGGGGCATGCGGGCCGCTGTGTTCCTCCGCGGCGCGAGCGAGATACGGGCGCCCGGTCGTTGCCGCGCCGCGCGCCCAGAGCAGGTTGCGCCCGAACTCGACGTGCGGGGCGAAGACCTGATTCTCGAGGTAACCCGTCGCGAGCCCGACGCGGGCCACCAGCGCGGCAACCTTCTTCGCGTCGGCGACGTTGCGCGCGAGCGGCTTCTCGCAAGCGAGCCCGCGCAGCGTACCCTTGCCGCTCTCGATCGCTCCCACGATCTCCTCGACGTTCTCGATGCGCGCCTGGTTCGGGCCCGTCAACCAGATCGCGTCGATCTTCGGATCGGCGACCATCTCGGTGATCGAGCCGTACGCCTTCGCCTCGCCGACGTCGAGCGACCGGGCGAGGGCTGCCGCGTCGCCGGCATTCTTCGCACTCGGGCTCCAGACGCCGAGGACGTCGGCGTCGCGCACACCGCGCCACGCCTGAATGTGGAAGCGGGCGTTGAAGCCGCTGCCGACGAAACCGACTCCCAACCTCGCGTTAGGCATCTTTCGCTCTACCTGCCGCGCTGCGCGGCGAGGGACGCATCGTACT
Source organism: Gemmatimonadaceae bacterium (assembly GCA_046593895.1). GTDB lineage: Bacteria > Gemmatimonadota > Gemmatimonadetes > Gemmatimonadales > Gemmatimonadaceae > JABFXC01. The sequence continues at coordinate 693 of JBKJQR010000064.1, forward strand.
CCGCGTAGCTGACGCCAAGCTTGCGCAGCGCCGGCTCCGGGCAGCCGTCCCAGTTCGGGTTGAAGACATTGCCCATGTACTGGAGATCCTTCCAGCCCATCGGGCTCGAGTAGAACGCCGACGCGATCGAGTCACGGAAGCGGGTGAAGAACGCGACACCATTGCTCAGCTCCGGCGGCGCCTTCTTCGGCCACGCGATGTCGTTGAGCACCAGGCGACGCTGCGCGTCAGTCGCGCCGACGAAGGTGGTGCCGAAGCGATGGCGGCACTCAGTGTCGAGCCAGGCGAGCCCGCCGCGCATCGCCAGCCGCGTGCTCTCGCTGGTCGTGGCGTCCATCAGCATGAAATCCACGAACTCCGGCGCCTTTGCATCGTTGGCACTTCCCGAGTGCGCGTCGCGCGGGATCACGTAGTCAGCGAGCAACCGCACCGTGCGCCACTCCCGCGCGACGAAGAACTTCGGCGCGTACGTGTCATCGAGTGGTGCGGCCGGCAGTTCGCGAATGAATCGCGCCGCGCGCTCGACTCCTTCGGCATTCCAGCCGAGTGCAGCGAACACCGGTGCCATGCCGATGATGCGCAGCGCATCGCGGCGGTCGGGGAGTTCCGGCGCGGCGCTGATCTGGTCGTCGGGGCTCACAGCGCCCCCGCCTTCCGCTGCTGCGTGATGTAGTCGCTGGTGCGCCAGGCGAGGGCGAGGATCGTCCACGTCGGATTCTTGTCGGCCTGCGTCACGAACGGACCCCCGTCGGCGACGAAGAGATTCCTGCAGTCGTGCGCCTGGCAGTTGGCGTCGAGCACGGACTTCTTCGGGTCGGATCCCATTTGTGTGCACCCCAGCTCGTGGATGATCTGTCCACCGGCGGCGATTCCATACCCCTGCTCCTTCGTCGGCATCGGCGAGGACACCTCGCCGCCCATCTCCGCGATCAGGCTGCGGAACGTCTGCTGCATGTGACGGATCTGATTGTACTCGTGATCGGTGAATGCCCAGTGGAAGCGCAGCACCGGGATCCCCCAGCGATCGACCACCGTCGGGTCCAGCTCGCAGAAGGAGTTCTCGTTAGGCAGCATCTCGCCGCGCCCGGAGAAGCCGATCTGCGCGCCGTAGTACTTCCGATAGTCGCTCTTCAGCTGCTCGCCGTACCCGCCGCCGCCGGGGTAGGTGTCGATCCCGCCTAACGCTCCGTACTCGGGCTGCGACATCCCGCCCCAGACCTCGATATGGTACCCACGCGGGAAGTCGAGCTTGGCGTTGTCGAGCCACCACGGCATGTAGACATGCATTCCGCCGACGCCGTCCTCGTTGTGCGGCACGTGATCGACCATCGCCGGGATGAAGCCGGCGACGTCGGTGCCAGTCGTGTCGGTCAGCCCCTTGCCGACACGGCCACTCGAGTTGCCGAGGCCCTGCGGGAATGCACTGGACCGCGAGTTGAGCATGATCCGCGCGGACTCGCAGGCGCTCGCCGCGAGCACGACGACCTTCGCGCTGACGTGCCGATCCTCGCCGGTGTTCTTGTCGATGTACGAAACGCCAGTGGCCAGTCCGTCCTTACCGATCGTCACCTCGCGCGCCATCGCGTTGGTGAGCAGCGTCAGGCGGCCGGTCGCGAGCGCCGGTGCGATCAGCACGTCGGGACTCGAGAAGTTCGCCTTCGCCGAGCAGCCGCGCCCGCACTGTCCGCAGTAGTGACATGCCTGGCGTCCGGGCAACGGCTTGGTGAGGATCGACAGCCGCGATGGAATGCACTTCACCGCGAGCTTGTCCGCCGCCTTCTTGACGAGGAGCTCGTAGCAGCGCGGCTTCGGTGGCGGCTGGAACTTGCCGTCCGGATTGTTGCGCATCCCTTCATGGCTGCCGAACAATCCGATCAGGTCGTCGATGCGATCGTAGTACGGCGCGACGTCCTCGTAGGCGATCGGCCAGTCATCGCTCATCCCGTCCTTCGCCCCGCCCTTGAAGTCATCGGGACCGAAGCGAAGGGAGATGCGTCCCCAGTGGTTGGTGCGACCGCCGAGCATGCGACCTCGCCACCAGCGGAACTTCGAGCCCGATGCGACCGTGTACGGCTCGCCCTCGATGTCCCACCCGCCGTCGCAGGCGTCGAACTCGCCGAACGGTCGCCGCCTCGTCGATGCGCCGCGCCTGGGCGACGCGTACGCCGGGAGCAGCATCTTCGAGTTCTTCGACGCGTACCACTCAGCGCCCGCCTCGAGCATCACGACATTCGCGCCGGCCTTGGTGAGCGCGTAAGCGGACATCCCTCCGCCGGCACCGGAGCCGACGATGCAAACGTCATAGGTTGCGGCCGATGTTGAACGAACTGGCAACGCGCACTCTCCCGAAGCGATTTGTCCGATAACCTAAGGGCGGAGAGCGCGGACGCAACCGCGGATGAACCACAGAGCACTGCCGCGAGGGCGAGTGTCGGGATGGCGCGGCAGGTGCGCAATGGGTTGGACCTGGCGAGATATTCTTGCCTCGGCAGCAGGAATGAACCACAGAGCACTGCCGCGAGGGCGGGAGTCGGGATGGCGCGGCAGGAGCGCAGTGGGTTGGGCCTGGCGAAATCTTCTCGCCTCGGCAGTAGGAATGAACCACAGAGCACTGCCGCGAGGGGAAGTGTCGGGATGGCGCGGCAGGAGCGCAGTGGGTTGGACCTGGCCAGATCTTCTCGCCTCGGCAGGAAGCATGAACCACAGAGCACTGCCGTGTGGGCGAGTGTCGGGATGCTGCGGCAGGCGATCATCGAGGTCAGTGCGGCGAGATGATCTCGCAGCACGCCCAAAGGACTCGTAGCCTGCGCGCGACCGCGAACGCGCGGACGCTGCGGCAGTGCTCTGTGGTTCAATCACGACACCGTGACGTGCACGACAGGTTGACATCATCGCCAGTCCGTCGTACGCTCGACGTAGCATCCGTTGCAGCCGCCGAAGCAAGCTCCCTCACCCCCCGGAGGTTTCGTGCGCTCCATGCGTGTTGTCATCCTCGCGATCTCAGCGCTCGCACTCGCCGCGGCCACAGCGTCCGCGCAGCAGCAGCGACGCATCACTGGCCGCATCGCGGGCGCCAGCGGCGAACCGCTCACCGCGGCGAGCGTGACCATCGCCGGAACAGCGCTCGGCACGCGGACCAACGACGCGGGCGAGTTTTCCCTGCTCGCGCCCGATGCCGACGTGCAGCTCATCGCACGGCGCATCGGCTTCAAGCAGCTGTCCGTGCGCGTGCCGCGCGATCAGTCAGAAGTCACGCTGACGCTCGACCGCGATGTGTTGATGCTCGAGGAGCAGGTGGTCACCGGCGAGAATACCAGCGTCGCGCGGCGCAACGCGGCGAACGACGTTGCGACCGTGAGCAGTGCGGAACTCACTCGCGCGCCGACGCCGACACTGGAAAACGCGCTGGCGGGCAAGATTGCCGGAGCGACAGTTTCGCAGAATTCCGGCGCACCCGGCGGCGGGCTGCAGGTCCAGCTCCGCGGCGTCACGACGATCAATGGCTCGACCGACCCGCTCTACATCGTTGACGGCGTGATCGTCAGTAACGACGCGATCTCGAGCGGCGCCAACGCGATCACCGCGGCGGCCGCAGGTGGCAACGCGTCGCCACAGGACAACGCCGTCAATCGGATGGCCGACTTCAATCCCGCCGACATCGAGCGGATCGAGGTGCTGAAGGGCGCATCCGCGTCGGCGATCTACGGGTCGAAAGCATCCAATGGCGTCGTCATCATCACCACCAAGCGCGGCGCTGCCGGGTCGACCCAGTTCAATGCGGTCCAGCGCGTCGGCACGCAGTCACTGTCCCACGAGATCGGGTCACGACGCTGGACCCTCGACGGCGTCTACGCGTACTTCCAGCCGAAGACAGCGGCCGACAGCGCGAGCTATCGCTCACTCTACGGCAGCGGCAGCACGACAAACTATGAGAAGCTGCTCTTCGGCGCACACGATCCATCGTACGAGACTGACCTGAGCGCGCGTGGCGGAACCGAGGTGACACGCTATTTCGTGTCCGGCCTGCTGAAGCGCGACGCCGGCATCATGTCGGGCACGGGATACGACAAGCAGTCGGTGCGGGCCAATCTCTCGCAGACGTTCAGCAGCCGGCTCAACGTCGATGTCAATACGAACTTCATGCACAGCAACGCGCAGCGTGGGCTGACCAACAACGACAACAGCGGCACCAGCTTCTACATGGTGCTCCCCTTCACGCCGAGCTTCGCCAAGCTGCAGCCGGTGAACGGCGTCTATCCGGCAAACCCGTTCGAGCGCAGCAACCCGATCCAGACGCGCGACCTGCTGCAGAACCAGGAGAACGTCTACAGGTTCACCGGATCCGCCAACGCGCGCTTCTCGGTGTTCGCCCGCGAACGGCAGACGCTTTCGCTCAACGTGAATGGCGGGATCGACCAGTTCTCACAGCGCAACGACATCTTCTCGCCTAACGAGTTGCTGTTCGAGCCGCAGGACGGCCTGCCGGGCACCACGGTCCGCGGCTCGACCGGGAACGTGAATTCGAATCTCGACCTCAGCGTCGTTCACAATTATTCCCCGGGCGCCGGCAAGTTCACGGCAACGACGTCAGCGGGCGTGCAGCGCGAGCGTCGCGATCTCGATGGGGCGAGCATCCTCACCCGCGGATTGATTCCCGGGCAGCGTGGCGTAAACCAAGGGTCGAGCGTCGCCGTCGCCCCCGGTCGGCAACTGGTCAAGGACTTCGCCTACTTCGCCCAGGAAGAACTGCTCATGCTCGACGAGCGGCTGCTCGTCACAGGAGCGTTCCGCGCCGACCGCAGCACGAACAACGGCGACGTCAACAAGTTTTTCTTCTTCCCCAAGGCGTCGGCGTCGTATCGGGTGCCTAACGCGACACCGTGGCTCGACGAGGCCAAGGTGCGATTCGCCTTCGGGCAGTCCGGCCTGCCGGCGATCTACGGGTCGAAGTTCACCTCACTCGAGACCACCGTGTATGACGCCGAGACGGGAGTGCAGGTCGGCCTCGTCGCCGGCGACCCGAACATCAGGCCCGAACGACAGACCGAGCTCGAAGCGGGCGTTGACCTTCAGTTCTTCGGTGGCCGCTCACTGCTCACCGTGACCGGCTACCAGAAGGCGATCCGCGACCTGATCCTCCTCCGCCGGCTCGCCCCGACCAGCGGCTTCCAGGACCAGTATTTCAACGGCGCCCAGCTGCGGAATCGCGGCCTCGAGGTCACCGCCGCGATCACGCCATTGAGCGTCGGGACGACGACCTGGATTTCACGCGCGACCTTCTCGAAGAACGTCAGCGTGATCACCCATCTACCCGTGCCGCCCTTCGAGACGGGCGGTTTCGGCGCGAACCTCGGCGCCTTCCGCATCGAGGAGGGGAAATCGGCAACTCAGATCGTCGGCCATACGCTGCTCGCTGATGGCTCGCAGCCGACCATTCAACTCGGCGACGCCGCCCCCAACTTCCAGATGGCGTTCGCCAATGAGCTGAACGTCGGAGCGTGGCGCCTCTATGGGCTGGTCGACTGGAAGAAGGGCGGGGACATCATCAACCTCACTGAATTCCTCTACGACGCGGCCGGAAACACCAAGGACTACTCGGCCGACCCGAACTCCGCCGGCCAGCGCCGCATCAGCCGCTGGGCACAGGGATTTACCAAGGAGTACATCCAGGACGGCAGCTTCGTGAAGGTCCGCGAAGTATCGCTCGCCTATCGCTTGCCGTCAGGCCTAACGCAATACCTCGGCGGTCGCAGTCACTCGGCGCGACTGGAACTGAGCGGCCGCAACCTCCTGACGTTCACCCCCTACCGCGGACTCGACCCCGAGGTCAGCAACTTCGGCAACCAGGCAATCGCGCGCAACATCGACGTCGCGCCCTATCCGCCGAGCCGCAGCTATTTCCTCACTCTCGACCTGGAGTTCTGAGCCATGACTACCAGCACTTACGCGAGACATCTCGCGCTGCGCGTGGCCGGGCTCGCGTTCGCCGTTACGGCGCTCGACGCCTGCAAGGACGCCTTCGTTCCCGACCTGAATAATCCGAGTCTCGAAGGGATCATCAGCAACCCGACGCGCGCGCAGGTGCAGACGATGGCGCGCGGCATCTTCGACGGAAATCGCTCCGACCAGGGCCCGTTCATCCGCGATCTCGAAATCATCGGACGCGACGCCTACAACCTCGACGCGGCCGATCCGCGCTGGGTGACCGAGCTGCTCATCAACCTCGATCCCGGTGGCTTCGGCAGCGCGCACTGGCGCATTCGCTATCGCAACATCAAGGGCGCCGACCTGCTGGTCAGCGCCGTCGGCACCGCCGGATCGCTCAGCGCGGCGGAGAAATCAGCGACGATCGGGTTCGCGCAGACCTTCAAGGCGCTCGACCTGCTCGCCGTCGCCGAGTCGCGCGATACGGCCGGTGTCGCGTCCGATGCCGGCGCCACGACTGCGGACCTCACGCCGATACTCTGCCGCGACAAGGGGCTCGCCCGCATCTCGGCACTGCTCGACAGCGCGAAGACAAACCTCAATGCGGGCGGCGCCGCGTTTCCCTTCGCGCTCCCCGGCGGTTTCGCCGCCTTCGATACGCCGGCATCGTTCCTCAAATTCAACCGCGCGATCAAGGCACGCGCCGAGATCTACCTCGGTCCCTCCTCGGCTGTTCATTACGCCGATGCCATCGCCGCACTTGCCGAGTCGTTCATCGACACGACCGCATCGCTCGACCTCGGCGTCTACCACCTTTACAGCCTCGCCGCCGGCGACCAGAGCAATCCGCTTTTCCAGGACCCGGCAACGACCAACTTTCGCGCCCATCCATCGGTGCGCGACAGTGCCGAAGCGGGGGACCGTCGCGTCGCGCAGAAAACGATGCTCGGCGACGTGAAGACGTATCAAGGGCTGTCGTCGAACATCATCTTCACGGTCTACGACTCGCCGACCGCGCCGATCCCGATCGTCCGCAACGAGGAACTCATCCTTCTTCGCGCGCAGGCGAACCTCGGCCTCTCTAACCTCGTCGCCGCGACCCGCGACATCAATTTCATCCGCGTGCACGCCGGCGGTCTCGCCCCTCGCACGTACGCCGACCTTCCGGCCGCGCTCAACGAGCTGCTGCACCAGAAACGCTATTCGCTGCTCTGGGAGAGCGGATCGCGCTGGGTGGACATGCGGCTGTACGGCCGCCTCGCCACGCTCCCGAAGGACGCGCCGACGCACAAGGTCCATCCGAATTTCCCCATCCCGCAAGCCGAGGTCCTGGCGCGCGGCGGCTCCGTGCGCTGCCAGTAGCCGAGCGCGCGAGCCGGAACACGCTGCCCGATCGCCCCCGCGGTCGGGCAGCGTCGCTTTACCCCGTTGCGTCCGCCTCGTCCAACGTGCGCGTCATCCGCGTGCATGACATCGCCACGCCGTCCGGCAGCTGCGCGACGACCGGTTCGAGCGCCGTGAAGCCTAACGCTCGATAGAGCGGCTCTCCCGGACCCGTTGACACGAGCTCGAGGCGGCGAAACCCGGCCGCGAAGGCCGCACCGGCGCAGCGGGTGAACAGCATCCGGCCCAACCCCCGCCGCGCGAACGCCGGATGAACGAAGAAGGCGCGAATGCGCGCCGCCTCCGTCGCGGCGTCGAGCGGTGGATCCTCGGCGGGCTTGAACTGGTCGCCGCCATAGAGCGTACGCCGCGCGCTCCACCCGCCGCTGGCGACGATCGCCCCGTCTTCCTCGATGACGAAGTATGTGGCGTCGCGGATGAGCTGCGTGTCGACGCCGAACAAATGGCGGAGCGACGCAGCGACCTGCGCGCGATCGTAGTACCCGTCGCTGAGCCCACGTACCGAGGCGTCGATCAGCGCCGAGATCGCGGGGATGTCGGCGACGGCGGCAAGGCGGAGCCTCGGCATGGCATCAGTGACCCGTGCGCTCGATGGTCTTCCCCGAAAAGTTTTCCGTCGTCACATCCTTCCCGCCGTTCAGTGACTTCACGTAGGAGACGAGCAACCAGATCTGGTTGGGCGAGATCGTGCTCCCCCAGGCAGGCATCCCCTCGGGCCGTCCCTGATAAATCGACTCGAACAGTTCGGAATCCTCCCCACCGAAATGCCATCGCCCGTCAGCGAGGCTCGGCCCCATCGCGCCGCTCCCATCCGCCCCATGACAGTCGACGCAATTGTACGAGACGAAGAGCTTCGCGCCTGTCGCGACTGCCGCCGGCTCGCTCGCGTACGGATTCCTGAGTAAGGTCCCCCGCGGCGCCGTCTGCCCCGGACGAATGTGCTCGCGGTGCACGACAAAGCGGGCACTGGAATCAGCAACGACCGCCGCCCCTTGCAAGCTCGCGCCGATCGCCACAGGCCGCCCGATCGTGTCCTCAGCCCGCGACTCCCGGCACCCCTCGACCACGACCGCGAGTAAGAGGCCGCTGCCTAACGTTCGCCCAACGCTGCACCATGTCGTCAAGAATGCCTCCCTCGTCCCTCGTCTCCCTCATCCCTCGTCCCTCGTCGGAGCCTTCCGCGTTCCGTATTCCTCGTTCTCCCTCGTCCCTCGTCGCCCCCCAACTATAAAGCGAACACAAATAGCATCCCCCCCCAACTCGTCCACCGCGCGAGATCCGGCAGCGTACTCCCTCGTTCCCTCACGTCGTATGGCAGGTTCGCCGCCACGTCACCGGCGATGAGCAATCCCATGTCCCCGCCAATCCCCGAGTACACCGCGACGTACTGCTTGCCATCGGGTCCGGTGTACGTCATCGGATTGCCGACGACGCCGGATCCGACCTTGAACTTCCAGAGCACCTTTCCGCTGCGCGCGTCCGCGGCCTTGAACCAGCCGTCGAGCGTGCCGTAGAAGACGACGTTTCCCTTGGTCACCAGCGCGCCACTCCACACCGGGAACGGCTCTTCGATTCCCCAGACCTTCCGGCCCGTCGTCGCGTCCCACGCGATGAACGCGCCGCGGTAGCCGCCGGGACCGGCGACCTCTGGCGCGTTCGCCCCGATGTACGGCGTCCCGGCGATGTAGCTGACGTCGCGCGTCTGGAAATCCATGCAAAGATTGTTCGTCGGCACGTAGAACAGGCCCGTGGTCGGCGAGAACGCCGCCGGCTGCTCGTTCTTTCCACCCTCGAGACTCGGGCAGATCAGGCTGATCTTCTTTCCCGGCGCTGGCACCTTCTCCGGATTCAGCACGGGGCGACCGGTCTTCAAGTCGACGCCGCTCGCCCAGTTCATCGGAACGTAGGCCTTCGCGAGGATCACCTCGCCCGTCGCCCGGTCGATCGTGTAGGCAAACCCGTTCCGATCGAAGTGGACCAGCGTCTTCCGCATCGTCCCGCCTAACGGCAGGTCGGCGAGGATGTTTTCGTTGACCGCGTCGTAGTCCCAGAGGTCGTGCGGCGTCGGCTGGAACGCCCACACCATCTCGCCGCTGTCGGCGTCGCGGGCAATGATCGCCGCGCTCCACTTGTTGTCGCCGGGACGCCCCTGTCCGTTCCATGGCCCCGGGTTCGAGGTCCCGTGATAGATCAGGTTCAATTCCGGATCGTACGAAAGCCAGCCCCAAACGGTCGCGCCGCCCACCTTCCACGACTCGCCGGGCCAGCTTTTTGTCCCCTGATTCGGTCCCTTGTCCTGCGCATAGAACGGCTTGAATCGCGCCCCCGCCTTGATGTCAGCGTCAGGCCCGACGTTGTACGCGCGCCAGAGTGGCTTCCCCGACGCGGCGTCGAGCGCGGCAATCCAGCCGCGCACTCCCATTTCCCCACCGCTCGACCCGACAATCACCTTTCCGTGCACGACGATCGGCGCCATCGTGATCGTCTCGCCGCGCGACAGGTCGCCCATCGCCGTCCGCCAGAGCACTGTACCGGTCGCCGCATCGACCGCCACCGTGTGGCCGTCGAGCAGGTTGTAGAAGATCTTTCCGTCGGCAAATGCGGCGCCGCGATTCACCACGTCGCAGCAGGCGAGTCCGACCGCCGCCTGCGCATTCTCCGGGCGCGCCTTCCATTTGAGCGGCTGTCCTTCGCTGGCCAGGTCGAGTGCATACGAAACGTTAGGGTACGGCGTCACGACGTACATCGTGTTGCCGACGACGAGCGGCGCTCCCTCGTGCCCGCGCAACACGCCAGTCGAAAACGTCCACGCCGCGTGCAGTCCGCCGACATTCTCGGCCGTGATCTGGGTCAGCTCGCTGTAGCGCGAATTCGCGTAATCGGCGCCCGGCATCGGCCATTCGCCCGCCGGTCCGTTGCGCGGCGCGGCGATCCGCGTGCCGGCGACGGTCGTGGCACCGCCCGGCGCCGCGCCCTTGTCGGTGCCGCCTTGCGCGCAGCCGCCCACCGTCAGGCAGGCGAGCGCCGCGCATGACACCGCGGTTTGCAGCTGTCGGCGACGTGGGGGCGACAGTCGCGAGCGCATCGGGCGCATCACTGACGTGTCCCCACGGGAAGCAGGTAGTCCTGCGAGGCGATGCATTTCCACCGTCCTCCAAACTTCAGCCAGACGTCGGTGTAGCGATAACGGTGCTCAAATTCCCCCTCAGCGTTATGACCGCGCATCCAGAGCGCGCCGGTGACCACCGCCGTGGTGCCGAAGACCGTGGCGTGCATGTTCTCGTTCCCCGCCGAGGTGACGGTGTCGGGTCCGCTGGTGAACGCTGCGATCCCCTGCTCGCGATTCATTCGGCCGCTCTCGTCGGTGTAGACCCAGCGTCGGTCGACCAGCCGGCCGATCGCCACCGCGTCGCGCCGGACCGCGGCCTGCGCCCACTCGTCCTCGAGCCGGAAGAGCTGTCGCTCTGTCGCGGTCGGCGTGGCTGCCGAATCAACCCGCGCGTGCGGCTCCTGCGTGTCGACCGGCCGCGCGGCCAGCGCGATCGCGGCAGCGAGCGTGACCCCGGTGCGCCATGCAGCCGCGATTCGCCGGTCTGTCATTTTGATTCTCCTTCAGATGATGCCACCCCGAAGCGCGCAGAACGGATTTTCGGAAATGATAGCCAGTACGCCGATCCCGCCAGAGAGCATTCTGCCTTGACAGCCTCACCCTCAGCGCATACACTCCAATCCACAACTGACTGCTCGTGGTGATTTGCCGCCTATTGCCGCCACGTAAAACAAAGTGCTAAAATGCGACGCGCCCGGCGGCCCTCTTCTCGCCCGGGCGTTTTCGTTTTTTGGGAGACGGTTCGCTCGACGAACCCTCCCGATGCACCCGGCCCGGCGGCCAATGCCCTGGCGCAATGGAGTGCACGACGATGGCAACGACCAGCACCGAACAGTCCGAGCAGGCCACCCTCCGCACGCGGATCGCCGCGACCGCGACGCGGACCGACGCGCACGGCCATCACCCGGCCGCCGCGGTGCGCCTCGCGACGATCAGCGGCGAGGGCGCACTCACTGTCCTCAGTCGCTCGGCGGTGCTCGAGTCGCAGGGCCGGAACATCGCGCAGCTGGCAATCGGCGAGCCGCACTTCGCGGTCGCCCCGCACATCGTTCAGGCGGCCGTCGAGGCGCTCGCCGAGGGTGATGGCCGTTACGGTCCGCCCGCCGGCATCCCCCGCCTCCGCGGCGCAATCGCCGCAACGTTAGGCAGCCGAGGAATTGACGCCAGCGCGGATGATGTCATCGTCACTCCCGGCGCCAAGGCGATGCTGCTCTACGCATTTCTCGCCACGGTCGGTGAGGGCGACGAGGTGCTCTTTCCCGACCCCGGCTTCCCGATCTATCCCTCGCTGTCGCGCCTGACGGGGGGCGTACCGGTCGGCTACGCGCTCGACGAGGCGAACGATTTCGCACCCGACATCGACGACATCGCCGCGCGCATCACGCCGCGCACCCGCGTCCTCGTCCTCAACGCGCCGCACAATCCCACTGGCGGCAGCATTGACGCCCGCGCGCTCGAGCGGAGCGCCGAGCTCGCGCTCCGCCACGACCTGTTCGTCATCACCGACGAGATCTATGGTCGCGTCGTCTTCGATGGACCGGCCACCCCGAGCATCGCCGCGCTGCCCGGACTGCGCGACCGGACGATCATCGTCGACGGTTTCTCGAAGACGTACGCGATGACCGGGTGGCGCCTCGGCTTCGGACTCATTCCGCGCTGGCTCGTGCCGCGCCTGACGACGCTCGTCGTCAACGGCCATACCTGCACACCGCCCTTCATCCAGCGCGCCGGCGTTGCCGCGCTCACCGGTCCGCAGGACCACGTGCAGGCGATGGTGGCCGAGCTGCGTCGTCGTCGCGATCACGTCGTCAGCGCGTTGCGGGCGATTCCCGGCGTGCGCTGCGCCTCGCCGGCGGGGGCGTTCTATGCCTTTCCCGACGTCAGCGCAGTGATCGCCACGACCGGGCTCACTGCGCCGCAGCTCGCCGAGCGGTTGCTCGAGGACCACGGTGTGGCGCTGCTCCCCGGGAACGGCTTCGGCGCCGCGGGCGCGTCGAACTTCCGGATCTCCTTCGCTGGCACCGCCGACGCCGTCCGCGACGGACTCGCCCGCGTCGCCACCGGCATCGGCGCGCTCACCGCCGCCGGCCGCCAGTCGTCGCCTAACGCTTCGCGGAGCTGACCATGACCATCGTTCGGTCGACCGCCATGCAGCAGGCGCCGGTCAAGAAGGTCACCGTCGCCACCCTCGCCGCGATGCGCGCCCGCGATGAAAAGGCGGTGTTCGTCACCGCCTACGACTACCCGACCGCGGTCTATGCCGACCGCGCCGGTGTCGACATGCTCCTCGTCGGCGACTCGGCGGCGATGACGGTGCTCGGCCTGCCGACCACCGTCGGCATCTCCCTCGACGAGATGCTTGTCTTCGCGCGCGCGGTCTGCCGCGGGGCGAAGCGCGCCTTCGTCGTCGGTGACCTGCCCTTCCTCTCCTACCAGCCGTCGGACGAAGCGGCGATCCTCAGCGGCGGTGCGTTCATCGCCGCCGGCTGTGACGCGGTGAAGTGCGAAGGTGGCCAGCGGATCGCGTCGCGCGTCCGCGCCATGGCGGACGCCGGGATCGCGGTGATGGGCCATCTCGGGCTCACCCCGCAGAGCCTCGGCCAGCTCGGTGGCTATCGCGTGCAGGGCAAGACACTTGCGGCGGTCGAGCGCCTGACGGCCGACGCGATCGCGCTGCAGGAGGCCGGTGCCTTCTCGGTCCTCCTCGAGGCGGTACCGGCCGAGGCCGCAGCCTACGTCCGCGAGCGGGTCGACATTCTCGTCTACGGCATCGGCGCCGGCCCCGAAGTGGATGGCCAGCTCGTCATCTCCAATGACGCGTTAGGCAACTTCGTTGGTGATATCCGGCCGAAGTTCGTCAAGCGCTACGCCGACGTCGGGACACTGGTCGAAGCGTCGCTTCGCAACTACGCGTCGGATGTCCGGGCGCGACGTTTCCCGGCCCCCGAGCACTGCTATCCGATCGACGCCGCCGACGAGGACGCAATACGCGCCGCTCGTCCGTCGGTGGCCGCGGCAGTCGCGCAGACGCTGGCAGCGCGCGCGGCCGACTCGCCGGCGACTCCGCCGGTGAGTGTCCTCGACGCCGCGACCGCGCGTGAGCTGCGCGATGTCCGCGACGCGCGGGCGTTCGCCGAGGCGCGCGCGTGAGCAACGCGGTCACCGTCAGAATTCCGGCCTCGACCTCCAACCTCGGCGGCGGCTTCGACTGCGTCGGCGTTGCCGTCGATCGCTGGCTCGACGTCACGGTAACGCTGGCGCCCGGGCGCGGGGGATTTACAGTCGAGCGCCGCGGTACACTTGCGTCGTACACGGGCGCACCGGCCGACGACCGCATGGTAACCGGGTTCGTCGCGGCGTGTCAGCGCGCGACGCGCACGCTGCCTGACGCTGTCGCCTTCGCGGCGGCGTCCACCATCCCGGTCGGCCGCGGGCTCGGTTCCTCGGCCGCGGCGACGCTCACCGGCGTGATTGCGGCGAACGTGCTGCTCGAGATCGGCCTCAGCGATCTCGCCATCGCATCGCTCGCCGCCGAACTTGAGGGTCATCCCGACAACACGGCACCCGCGCTCTTCGGCGGCGCGCGGCTCGCGCTCATCGGCGCCGATCGGTCGCTCGTAATCACCACGCTCGATATCCACGAATCACTCGCACTGGTGTTCGCGATTCCCGACTTCTCCGTCGAAACCGCCGCCGCGCGCGCCGTGCTTCCGCCGGCCGTGCCCCATGCGACCGCGACGCGCGCTGCAGCGTTAGGCGCGGCGCTGGTGCACGGGCTCGCGAACGGCGACGGGCGGCTGCTCGCCGCAGCGCTCGATGACGTGCTCCACGTTCCCTTCCGCCGTCAACTCGTCGCCGGCTTCGATGCGGTCACTCTTGCGGCCCGGCACGTCGGCGCATTCGGCGCGACGCTCAGTGGCTCGGGCTCGACGATCGTCGCGATCGCCCCGATCGCCGCCGCCGCCGAGGTGGCTCGCGGCATGGTCGCCGCCTGGCAGGCGCAGGGGATCGCGGCGGAGGGCTTCGTCAATCCGCCGAGCGTCGGTGGCGCCGTCATCACCCGGCTTGACACTGCAACTTCGCCCGGCGCGCCGCCGGCGCGGTCGCGACAACCAGGCATCACCGTGTAAACGACCAGCGCGCCCGTTCGCGGCCGTGCAGCCGATCCGATTCACGCGTATCCATTCATCATCGCAACACCCGAGGTTCCCATGGCAGTCACGCTTCATCTCCCGACCATCCTCGCCAAGCTCGCTGACTCGCGCGCGCTCGAGGCGAACGGCAGCACCGTGGGCGAAATCGTCTCCGAGATCGCCGGCCGTTACCCGTCGCTCGCCCCGCGGCTCCGCGACGAGCAGGGCAATCCGTATCCGTTTGTCACCTTCTACCTGAACGACGAGGACATCCGCTTCCACGGCGGATTCGCGGCGGCGGTTGCCGACGGCGACGAGATCGCGGTCGTTCCGGCAATTGCCGGAGGCTGACGGATGAGCGCCAACATCCTCCCGCGGACGGCGCGTGACACGGAGCTTCCCGAGCTCTCGTCGGAGGAGATCCTCCGCTACAGCCGCCACCTCATCCTCCCCGAAGTCGGGCTCGACGGGCAGCGTCGGCTCAAGGCCGCCAAGGTGCTGCTCATCGGCGCCGGCGGGCTTGGCTCGCCGCTCGGCCTCTATCTCGCCGCCGCCGGCGTCGGAACGTTAGGCGTGGTCGACTTCGATGTCGTCGACGTCAGCAACCTGCAGCGACAGATTCTCCACGGAACGAAGGACGTCGGCCGTCCGAAGCTCGACTCGGCCCGCGATCGCATCCGCGACGTCAATCCGCACGTCCACGTCGAGGGCTACGAGACGAAGCTGACCAGCGCGAACGCGCTCGAGATCGCCGCGGACTACGACGTGGTCGTCGATGGGACCGACAACTTCCAGACGCGCTACCTTACCAACGACCTCTGCGTCATACTCGGCAAGCCTAACGTTTACGGAAGCATCTTCCGGTTCGAGGGGCAGGCGAGCGTCTTTGCGACGGAAGAAGGCCCGTGCTACCGCTGCCTCTACCCCGAGCCACCACCGCCGGGGCTCGTGCCCAGCTGCGCCGAAGGCGGCGTGCTCGGTGTGCTCCCCGGGCTCGTCGGCACGATCCAGGCAACGGAGACGATCAAGCTGCTGCTCGGCATCGGCGACGGTCTGATCGGCCGGCTGCTGACCATCGACACGCTGACGATGCAGTTCCGCACCCTCAAGCTGCGCAAGGATCCGAACTGCCCGGCCTGCGGCACGCACGAAATCCGCGAGCTGATCGACTACGACCAGTTCTGCGGCGTCGGTTCTGGTCCGGAGAACAACGCGAGCACGCTGGCCGAGCTGACGCCGATCGAGCTCGCGGCGAAACTTCAGCGCGGCGATGACTTCGACCTTCTCGATGTCCGCGAGCCGCACGAGTGGGCGATCGCCCGCATCGCCGGCGCGCGCCTCGTACCGTTAGGCACGGTCGCCGAGGCGATTGCGACGCTCAATCCGGCGCGCGAAATCGTCGTCCACTGCAAGGCCGGCGGACGCAGCGCGAAGGCGGTGCAGCAGCTCCAGGCCGCCGGTTTCGCGCGGGTGCTCAATCTCACTGGCGGGATTCTCCGCTGGAGCGACGACGTCGACCCGAAGGTTCCGAAGTACTGAGCGCCATACCAACCATCGACCGATTCCTGAGCAGCTGACGAGCCATAGATGACGCAGATCGCCGACCACCCGACGGAGACAACCACCACCCGCAGCGCCGCGCTGCGCGCGTTGCCGCAACGCTGCAAGCTCTGTGGCGTCGAAGAGGAGGCTGCGCCCGCTGCGATCTGCGAGCATTGTCTCGGCCCCCTCGAGCCACTCTACCCGGCACGGCGCGCGCTGCCGTCACGGGCGCAGATCGCGGCACGCCGGCCCTCGCTCTGGCGCTACCGCGAGTGGCTCCCCTTCGACTGGAGCGCGCTGCCTGACGGCGCCGAGCCGGATGTGCTGTCACCGGATACCGGCTTCACACCACTGGTCGACGCACCGCGACTCGCCGCGCGTTTGGGGATCGCCCGCGCCTGGATCAAGAACGACGCAGTGTCGCATCCGACGCTCTCCTTCAAGGACCGCGTCGTCAGCACGTCGATCAACGCCGCGCGATCCTTCGGGCTCGAGACCGTCGGCTGCGCATCGACGGGGAATCTTGCCAACGCTGTCGCTGCGCACGCCGCGCGCGCCGGAATGCAATCGTGGATCTTCATCCCGGAAGACCTCGAGGAAGGGAAGGTCCTCGGCACGCTGGTCTACGGCCCGAACCTCGTCCGTGTGCGCGGCCACTACGACGATGTGAACCGGCTCTGCGCGCAGCTGGCCGACCGCTTCGGCTGGGGAATCGTCAACGTCAACCTCCGCGGCTACTATGGCGAGGGCTCGAAGACGATGGCGTTCGAGATCGCCGAGCAGCTGGGCTGGCGTCTGCCTGACGCTGTCATCGCGCCGATGGCCGGTGGCTCGCTGCTCACCAAGTTGCGGAAGGGATTCGGCGAGTTCGTGGACGCGGGCCTCATCGAGGGAGCGCTGCCGCGCATGTACGGCGCGCAGGCCGATGGATGTGCGCCGATCGTCCGCATGTTCGAGAGCGGTGGAAACACACTGGTTCCCGAGACGCCGCGCACGATCGCCCGCTCGATCGCGATCGGCAATCCGGCCGACGGCGCATTCGCGGTGAACGCGATGCGCGAGTCAAAGGGCTGGGCGCAATCCGTGTCTGATGAATCGCTGGTCGACGGAATTCGCGTCCTCGCCGAGACGACGGGAATCTTCACCGAGACGGCGGGCGGCGTCACAGTCGCTGCGGCGCTCGCCCTCGCCGCGAGCGGTCGCTTCAACGCCGAGGACGAAATCGTCCTCTGCGTCACCGGCAACGGGCTGAAGACGACCGACGCCGTACGCGATGCGCTTCCCCCGGCGCCCCTCGTCAACGCCAAGGTGCGCGAAGTGGCCGCACTGGTCGCAGCGAAAACGACCCATTAGCCATTAGCCGTAAGCTGCAAGCGACCGCCGTTCATTCCTGCTAAAGGCTCAAGGCTGGTTTTTATGACGTAGATCACGGTTTCCGCACGCCGTTTAATGCGGTAATCCCGTGACGCGGCGGCCATTAGGACAGTCTTATACCTGATCGACCTCCGACGGCGCTGCCAGGACGCTGCGCCCTGCGACGACGCAGGGCCCGCGGAAGCGCCGCCCCTTTGCATGATGCCGATGACTTCCGCAGTCCGCGCCACCGATTTCCGCTCCCGGCCCGAATCACGTCAGCGCGCGGGGGACGTCGTCAGCGACCTCGCGCGCACATACGCCGCGCGGATGAACGATTGCGCCTTCGCACATGCGCTGCGCGAGCGCCGGATCAGCCGCGAACAGTGGGTTGCATTCATCAGCGCGCTCTATCCGGCAGTGGTCGGATTCAATCGCGCGCTCATTCTCAGCATCGCGAAAGTCGATCACGTCCGGAACTCCGTCTTCCTCGGCGCGCTCGCCGAGCAGTTGAAGGAAGAGCAGGCGCACAATCAGCTCTGGCGCGTGAAGCTTGCCCGGTTCGGGGTCGATCACGAACGGATGTATTCCGATCTCGAGGCGTATCACGCGCGCTTCACCGCGACCGAGCTTGATGAGATGACCGCGGCGACGCTGGCGGCGGTAACGAAGGATCTCTCGCGCGGCGCCGAGGGAAATTTTCCCGACGCGGTCTTTCCGGACGCAGTGCTCGCGCTCTGCCACCTGCTCGGCACCAGCGCGACACATGAGGAAGTCGGCTACTGGGAGCACTTCGCCAGCCAGGCCGGCATCGAGATGGTGATCTGGGGGGTGTGTTCCGAGACGGTACTGCCCGGCGTCATGGGCAACCCCGATCTCGATCTTGGCCCCGAGACGACACAATGGTTGCGCGAACACGGACGGTTGCCGGGCGTCCGCAGCGACATCCGTACGGACGAGGAAAAGCACCTCGACCTGTCACGGATAGCACTCAACCGAAGCGACGAAGCGAACGCGGACGTTGCCCTGGTCGGCGCTCGCGCCGAGAGTGCGATGCGGTTGTTCGCGGCGAGCTTCATCTGCCAGGATCAGGCGATGGGCCGTTTCCCGCTCAGTCGGTACCGGGGACGCGCCGCCTGATCCGATGAATCCCTTCGATCTTCTCCGCCCGAATCGCGGCGCGCCGCCGCTGACACCGGTCGTCGCGTCGGCAGGTGACCTTGGCGCCTATTCCCCCGACGCGCTGCTCGCGTTAGGCGAGGACGGGCGAGTGATCGAGGCGAACGCCGCGGCGATCGACCTCTTCGGCAAGGTGCGCGACAAGGTACTCGGATCGCGCCTCGAGGCACTGCTCGACGAGCCGCCGGCTCCGACCGGGACGCACACGAAATGGGATGGCGCGCGCCCTGTCAACGGAAACGGAAACGGTAGCGCGAGCGCTGCGGTGGCCGTCCCCGGGCGGGCCGACCGTTATGACGCAAAGATCACCCGCTCCCGCGGCGACGAGCGCATCGTGTCGGTGGTGACGGGCCCGCTGCGAATCAGCGACGAGGCCGGCGCGGCGATGGGAACGATCGTCTCGTTGCGCGACGTCAGCGAGGAACGCCGCTCGGTTGAGGTGCTCGCACGCTCGGAGTCGCGCTATCGCCACCTGTTCGAGGGTGCGAATGACGCGATCATGACGTTCGACTCGATGGGACGCTTCACGACTGTGAACGACGCCGGCGAAGTGCTGTCCGGCTACGCCCGTGAGGAATTGATCGGCCGCTTCTTCGGACCGCTGCTCGCGATGGAAGCACTGCCCCGCGCAATCATCGAGTTTCGCCGCGCGCTGTCGGGCAACGTCGGACACTTCGAGACGGTGATGGTGCGCAAGGACGGCGAACGCCGCTACATGACCGTCAACTACGCCTGCCCGCAGCGCAGCCGCGAAGTGCTCTGCGTCATTCGTGACGCGACCGAGGAAAAACGCCTCCAGCAGCAGCTCATCCAGTCCGAGAAGATGGCGGCCATCGGCCAGCTCGTCAGCGGCGTCGCGCACGAGGTGAACAATCCGCTCGCCAGCATCTCGGCGTTCGCGCAGTTGATGATGGCCGACCGTTCGCTCAAGCCCGACCAGCGCCACTCGATGGAAGTGATCAGCGGCGAAGCGCGGCGTGCCGCGCGCATCGTCCACAACCTCCTGACCTTCGCTCGCCAGCACAAGTCGGAGAAGACGCTTGCCGACATCAACAAGGTGCTCGACGACACGCTCGAGCTGCGGTCGTACGAGCTCAACGTCCGCGGCATTCGCATCGAGCGTGAGTTCGACACGGTGCCGCCGGAGACGATGGCCGACGTCTACCAGCTGCAGCAGGTGGTGCTCAATCTGATCACCAACGCCGAGCAGGCGATGGCCGCCGTGGAGCGGCCACACCACCGCCTGACGCTGCGCTGCCACGTGCAGGGCGAGGCGGTCCGCATCGAGGTCGAGGACACCGGCCCGGGCATCCCGGCGGAATCGCTCGACGTGATCTTCAATCCGTTCTTCACGACGAAGCCGACGGGGCAGGGGACGGGCCTTGGCCTCTCCATATCGTTAGGCATCATCAGCGAGCACGATGGCCGCATCTGGGCCGAGCGCGCCGCGTCGGGCGCGCGCTTCTGCATCGAGCTTCCGTTGATCACGAACGGCAAGCGCGCCGCCATCGCTGCACCATCGGCGCCGACGCCGATCAGCCCGTCGCTTCGCGTACTCGTCGTCGACGACGAGGAGCCGATTCGCGTTGCGCTCGAGCGCTACCTGACCAGCGTCGGCCACGAGGTGGTCACCGTCAGCAGCGGAAGCGAGGCAATCTGGCGCGGCGAAGGCGACGAGGTCTTCGACGCGGTATTGCTCGACATGCGCATGCCCGACGTCTCCGGCCAGCAGATCTTCCAGCGCTGGACCGCCGACCGCCCCGATCTCGCGGCGCGCGTTGTCTTCCTGACCGGCGACATCGTGAGCACCGACCTGCAGGTGTTCCTCAACTCGACCGGCCGCCCGTTCCTGCCGAAGCCATTCGAGTTCGACGCGATCGTGCGCGCGTTGCCGGCGCGACGCAAATAGCTCCCGCGGCGCGCCGGGCGAGATCATCTCCGCTCGCCGCCGAATCCCGCGCGTGTTCGGCACCCGCGGCCCGCGGTTTGCTTTTCAGCGGCCGATCACCGTTGTATCAAACCGCAAACGGGCTGCGCACATGGAACTCAACACTCTCAAAGACCTCTACATCAGCGAGCTGAAAGATCTCTACAGCGCTGAGAACCAGATTCTCAAGGCGTTGCCGCAGATGATCAAGAAGTCAACACATACGTCGCTCAAGCGCGCGTTCACCGCCCACGAGCGGCAGACCCGCCAGCACGCGAAGCGCCTCGAGCGCATCTGCAAGGAGCTCGGCGTCTCCCCCAAGGGAAAGAAGTGCGAGGGGATGGAAGGGTTGATCAAGGAGGCGAAGGGCTTGATCAAGGAACGCCCCGACAAGGATGTGCTCGACGCCGGCCTCATCGCCGCCGCGCAGCATGTCGAGCACTACGAGATGGCGGGCTACGGCTGCGTGCGGACCTACGCGCGTGCGCTTGGTTACGCTGACCAGGCCGCTGTGCTGCAGCAGACGCTCGACGAGGAAGGCGACACCGACAAGCTGCTCACGTCGATCGCCGAATCGCGCATCAACATCGACGCCGAAGCGTAACACCCTTCGCCAACGTTAGGCGGGCGGCGGCGATCGGCGCGATGTGCCTCGGCACTCGATCGTCGCCGCGCCCGCCTGACGTCAGTGCGGTGTGCGCGCCGTCGTCGCCGGGTTGATCGGGAACGGCGCCTTCCGCATGATGTCCCCCATCGTGCTGTAACCCCCCGGCCGGCGTGGTGTCGGCGTCGGCGTCGGGGCAGGGGTCGGTGCCGGATCGAACGCTGGTACTGGCGCGACGACCGGCGCCTTCGCGACCTGCGCCGGCGCGGTCGTGGCCACCGGCGGCTGCACTGGCTGGACGACCGCCGCCGCGCGCCTCACCGGCGCACTCGGCGCCCGCACCGCACCCGGCGTCTGTTCGATCGCCGAGACGAACTGCGTCCCGCCACGGTTAGGCGCGAGCCCCATGCTGTCGCCCGTCGCCGCGTCGAGCTCACGTCCGAGGTCCGCCGACCCCGCGCTCCCCCCGCGACACGCCGCCAATCCCACGGCCGCAATCCCCGCCGCGAAAATCGCCGCAACCATTCGAGTCTGTCTCATCGTCCCTGGTCTCCCAATTCTCAGCATCCCCCGTTCGTCCCCAATCCCGCCTTGTTTTCTACCCCGTCGCCCGACATCGGTCCCCCACCACCGAGCCCGTCCAGCGAACCGCCCCCCTGTCTCCTGCCTCCTGTCTCGTGCCCCTGTCTCCTGTCTCGTGCCCCTGCCGCATGCCACAAGGCAGGGACCTTATCTCATGTCTTCTGGCACTTCCTGTTCCGCGTCCCCCGCATGGACACCACCCCGACCCGCCTGTAAACTCGCCCCGTCCCTCGTCTCCCTCATCTCCAGCCTGACTCATGTCTCCTGTCCGCTTCGCCGCGCGCGCCGTCTTCGTCCTTGCCGCCGTTGCGCAGTTCGCCCCGACTCCCGCCGCCGCCCAATCCCCCGTCCGCCGCCCCGTCCGCCCGGATGATGTCTACCGCATCCGCGACGTGCGCGACCCTCATCGCTCGCCCGACGGCAAGTGGGTCGTCTACACCGTGTCCGCCGCCGACTCGGCGCGCGACAAGAACGACGCCGACGTCTGGATGTCGAGCTGGGATGGGACCCAGCACATCCGCCTGACGACGACCAACGAGGGCGAGAGCGCTGGGCGGTTCAGCCCCGACAATCGATACATCTCGTTCGTTTCGTCGCGGCAGGGACTCGACGACGGGCAGATCTGGCTGCTCGACCGGATGGGCGGCGAAGCGCAGAAGCTCACCGACTTCAAGGGCGGCGTCGATTCGTACGAGTGGTCGCCTGACGCGAAGCGCATCGCGGTCGTCGTCGAGGACGACCCCGACACCGCTGCCGCGAAGAGCGACACCGGCAAGAAGAAGACGCCGAAGCCGATCGTCATCGATCGCTACTCCTTCAAGCGCGACATCGTTGGCTACCTCGGCGGGAAGCGCGAGCGGATCTACCTCTTCGATGTCGCGACGAAGAAATCCGAGTTGCTCTCGTCGGGACCGGCATTCGACGAGTCGGACATCACCTGGTCGCCGGACGGCAAGCGCATCGCGTTCGTCAGCAAGCGCGGCGAGACCGATCCCGATCGCGATCACAACACCGACATCTGGGTCGCCGACGCGAAGGGTGGCGCCGCGCCGCACAAAGTCACGACATGGGCGGGCGAGGATGGCACTCCGGTCTGGAGCCCGGACAGCAAGTCGATCGCCTACCTGCGCGGCGGCGAGGCGAAGTACTACGCCTACAGCATGGACCGCCTCGCGGTGGTGCAGGTCGATGGCTGTCCGGCGAAGGGCTGCGAACCGAAGATCCTCACCACGGAGCTCGATCGCGAAGTCGGGAGTCCGCAGTGGAGCGCTGACGGGTCGACGATCTGGTTCACCGTCGAGGACGACCGCACCCAGTGGGTCGGACGCGTCAGGCCTGGCGGTGGCCCCGTCGAGCGAATGGTTACCGGGTCGCGTGTCGTCTCGAACATCGATGCCCCCGACGCGAGTGGAAGCATCGCCGCCCTCGTCTCGACCGACACGATGCCGGCCGAGGTGTTCGCGATCGAGAACGGGACCGTCAGGCAGATCAGCCACCAGAACGACAAGTGGCTGGCGGCGGTGCAGCTGGTGCCCGCTGAGGACTTCGAGAGCCGCAGCAAGGACGGTACCGTCGTCCACAGCCTGCTCGCTCGGCCGTTAGGCGCGAAGGCAGGCAAGGTCCCGCTGCTCCTCCGCATCCACGGCGGCCCCGGTGGGCAGGACGACCATGGGTTCATGTTCGAGCGGCAGCTGTTCGCGGCCAATGGCTACGCGGTGCTCGCCGTGAACTATCGCGGTGGCACCGGACGCGGTGAGGCCTACCGGACCGCGATCTATGGCGACTGGGGCAACAAGGAAGTCGTCGACCTCCTCGGCGCCGTCGATGCCGCGGTCTCGCGCGGGATCGCCGATCCGACCAAGCTCGGGATCGGCGGATGGAGTTACGGTGGTATCCTCACCGACTACACGATCGCCACTGATACGCGCTTCAAGGCGGGGATCTCCGGCGCCGGGAGCGCGATGCAGATCGCGATGTACGGCGTCGACCAGTATACGGTGCAATACGAGACCGAGCTCGGTGCGCCCTGGAAGGACATCCAGCCCTGGCTCAAGGTGTCGTATCCGTTTCTGCACGCCGACCGGATCAAGACGCCAACACTCTTTCTCGTCGGGGAGAAGGACTTCAACGTGCCGTCTGTCGGCAGCGAACAGATGTACCAGGCGCTCCGCTCGCTGAATATCCCGACGCAGTTGATCATCTATCCGGGGCAGTATCACGGCATCAGCGTGCCGACGTACAAGATCGATCGCTTCCAGCGCTATCTCGCCTGGTACGGCAAGTACGTGAAGGGCGAGGGGACGGTGGCGAACAGCCTCGCGACGCCGGCGACGACGCGTTAGGCATGGCGCTGCCCACGGAGCAGCTTGGCCGAGCCGGTCCGCGGATCTCGCGGGTCGGCTTCGGTTCGTGGGCGATCGGTGGTGCGGGCTGGGCGTTCGGCTGGGGTGCGCAGGACGACGCGCAGGCCGTCGCCGCGATGCGCCACGCGGTGGAGCGCGGGATCAACTGGATCGACACCGCCGCGATCTATGGCGTCGGCCACTCCGAGGAGCTCGTCGGCCGCCTGCTCCGCGAGCTGCCTGACGGTGCGCGGCCGCTGGTCTTCACCAAGTGCGGCCTGATCTGGGACGCGAACGATCCGCTGAAGCCGGCGTGGCGCGACCTCGCACCGAAGTCGGTTCGCGCCCAGTGCGACGCCTCGCTGCGCCGGCTCGCTGTCGAGACGATCGACCTCTTTCAGTTCCACCGTCCCGATACCGACAGCGGCACCGCGGTCGAGGATTCGTGGGGCGAGATGGGCCGATTGATCGACGAGGGCAAGGTGCGCTGGGGCGGTCTCTCCAACTTCGACATCGACCTCCTCGAGCGGTGCGAAGCGATCCGCCACATCGACGCCTGCCAGCCCGCGCTCTCGCTCAATCGCCGCAGCTCGACGGCCGAGTTGATCCCGTGGTGTGCGGCGCACGGCACGGGCGTCATCGTCTACGGGCCGATGGGTGCCGGCATCTTTACCGACCGCTTTTCGCTCGAGCGCGTGCGCTCGCTGCCGTCCGACGACTGGCGCTCGCGAGGCGGAGAGTTCCGCTCGCCTAACGTCGAGCGCAACATCGCGTTGCGCGATGCACTCGTCCCGATCGCCGGCCGGCACAACGCGACGGTGGCCGCCGTCGCCGTCGCCTGGACGTTGCATTGGCCCGGTGTCACCGCCGCGATCGTCGGCGCGCGCAGTGCGGAGCAGGTGGACGGCTGGATCGGTGGCGCAGCGCTCGACCTCGACAGCGCGGACCTCGAGGCGATCAGTGCAGCGATCGAGCGCACCGGCGCGGGGCAGGGCCCGGTGCGGCCCGACAGCACCCAACGCGCCGCAGCGCGCTGACTGTAGTGTCATCCCCGCGACAGGTTTCCCCGCTAGCTTCCACCTTCACCCTGTCCGGTATTCGCCCTGCCGAGCCGCTCGTCCGTCATCGCTGCGCTTGCCGCTGCAGCCTTTGCTCTCGCGCTGCCACTGGCTGCGCAGGGTGCGCCTCCGGCCACCAATCCGGCCTCTCCCCCTGGGCGAGCGGTTCATCGGTTTGCGACGCGCGCCACGATCGCTGCACTGGCGACCGTGGCCACGATGCCCTTCGACGTTCGACTTGCCGCGGAGATCCGCGACGGCGCCCTCCAGCGGAACCGCGTGCTCCACGACGCAGCCCTCACCTTCGACGCGGCCGGCGACCCCGGGGTGTTGCTCGCGTCGGTGGCGATGTACGGGGTGGGCCGCATGACCGCGTCGCCCCGCCTAACGCGAATCGGCCTTCACGCCGGCGAAGCCGTGATCATCTCCGGCGTCACGACCTCCCTGCTCAAGTTCGCCGCTGGCCGCCAGCGCCCGTATGTGACCGCCGGTGACGCCGACGACTTCACTCCGTTTCGGGTGGCGAATGGTCATACGTCATTTCCCTCCGGGCACACCACCGTGGCCTTTGCGTTCGCCTCGGCGGTCACCGCGGAGCTGGCGACTGAGAGCTCGCGTGCGGCGTGGATCGGCGGTCCGCTGCTCTACGGCGGCGCATCGCTGGTCGGCATCGCGCGCATGTACGGCGACAAGCATTGGGCGAGCGACGTGGTACTCGGCGCCGGGATTGGCACGCTCGCCGGGCTCGAGACAGTCGCTGTCTCGAGGACGCATCCGCGCAATCGCGTTGCCCGGTTCCTTGGCTCCATCACCGTCGCGCCGGGTGCGCACGGTGCAACGATCGCGCTCACTCACGGTGCATCATGACGACGCCTGACGGCCCGCCACGCGCCCTCCGCGACTGGCTTTCACCTGCGCGCTGGATGCGCTTCTTCGAGGCGCGACTCGACCGCGATTCATATCTCGGATTGCGCCTTACGCTCGGGCTGGTACTCATCTCGGCGGCCGTCTGGTTGTTCGGGACCCTGCTCGACGAAGTTCTCGACAACGCCGCGCTGGTCCGCTGGGACATGTCGGCGGCAGCGTCGATCCATTCGACGATCACCCCCTTCGGCATTCTCGTCTTCAAGGCGATCACGAACATTGGCTCGCCTGTCGCGATGGCCTCCATCGCCGTCGTCGGCGCGCTGACGATGTTCGTGCAGAAGCACCGGCTGCTCGCTTACACCTGGGCCGCGGCAGCGGGCGGCGGCGCGATCCTCGACGCCGTGCTCAAGACCTCGGTCCATCGCTCGCGTCCACAGTACGCTGCAGCGTTTCTGCATGGAAGTTCGTACAGCTTTCCGAGTGGTCACGCGATGGGATCGATGATCGGTTATGGCTTTCTCGCCTACGCGATCATACTGAGCGCGAAACGCGTCGGCTGGCATCGCCGCCTGATCTTCAGTCTTGCGGCGCTGCTCACGCTGCTCATCGGCATCAGCCGGGTGTACCTTGGGGTGCATTATCCGAGCGATGTCGTCGGCGGCTGGGCCGCTGGCTTTGCCTGGCTCGCGGTCTGTATCACCGGCTATCAGGTCGTGTCCGGACGCTCGACGTTACGCGATTCTCTCAAACCCTCATCGGTCAATCCATGACGAGCTTCAGGTCTGTCCGCTCATTCATCGCCCTGCCGCTCTTCATCGGAGCGACGTCGTGCATCACCCTGCAGGGCCAGCAACGGGCGGCGTCGGCCAC
>JBKJQR010000081.1:0-42416 GCA_046593895.1 Gemmatimonadaceae bacterium
TGCAGGCGGAGAACGCCGGCGATCCGTCAGCCAACCGGATGTCGAACGCCTCGCCGAAGAACTGCTCGTGCAGGTTGAACGACGCCGCGGCGACGGTGTCGCCATCGCCGATCGCCAGTCGCAGCTCCTGCTTCAGTCCCTTGATGCGCTGGAGCAGTGCGCGTCCACGGGAGGTCGGCGCGAAGAACGGGTCTTCCGCCGCGGCCATTTCCCCGGCGAGCTGCAACTCGGCGGCGAGCGCGAGCGCTGCGGCGATGCCGCGGTCGCGGAAGCGAACGCAATCCGACTCGCTCCCGATGCAGACGACCTCCCGCATCGTGAATGCCCAGCCACGTTCGAGCGGGGCGTGCCGATCGCCTTCGTGCCGCCAGCAGCATCCCTGCGCGGTGACGAGTCGCGGCGAGCGCACCGCCGAACCACTGAGCGCCGCGTAGACGTGGTAGCAGACCGCCGGCGGCAGCGCGGCCGCCGCCGCCGCGCCGGCCAGCGCCGCATCGCGGGCGGGAGTGGCGCTCGACGCAATGCGCTCGAGCGCACCGTCGTCGTCCGTCAGGTGTGACGCCATGGTGAGCCAGTGCGGGAACGACGCGAAGTAGCCGGCACGTTCGAGCGTCGCGAGCGGAAGCGCCGCTGGTACCCGCCAGTCGTCGCTCGTCTCGGCGGCGCAGAGCGCCGTTAGGCGTGCCTCGATCGCCCGCAACTCGACGAGCGCATCGCCGCGGAGACCGAGATGTCCGGGCATCGGTTCCCAGAGCTCGCCGCGCGCCTTCAGTGCGCCGATGATCCGCTCACGCTGCCGCATTGTCCGCCTCCGCAACGAAGACCGCCGCCATGCGCGCAACGGAGTGAAAGTTGTCGAGCCGGATTTCCGAGTCGGTGATCTCGCGACCGATGGCGCGTTCCGTCCAGGCGATCAGGTCGAGCACCTTGATCGACGTGACGATCCCGTCGGCGAACAGCGCACTGTCCGCGGCGACGATCGTTCCGGCGGGCGCCAGCCGCCGCGTGATCCACTCGGTGGTCGAGGCGATGAACTGCGCGCGGTCGGTCATGCGACCTCGCGCGCTGCCGGCGCCGCAACGAGTGTGTCGACCATCCGTTCCCAGTAGGACGCGACGACAGGTGCCGCTTCGCCGAGCAAGGCGTCGGCGCCGGTCGTGTCGAAGTGCTTGGGATGGGCGAGCTGCGGGACGAAGTGACCGAGCGAGCGAACGGCCTGCCTGACGCGTTCACTTCCAGCATCCTCGATCGCGGCCTCGAACATCCGATAGGTCTCGAGGTCGGTCCGCACCGGGCGCGCGATCCCCTTCCGCCGCCAGGCCGGCGCGCGGACGAATGACTCATAGGTCGCGTCGAGCAACTGTCCGAGCGGCATCGCGCCGTTGCCGGCGCAGAAGTGGAAGGCGCGGCGTTCGACATCGCGCGCCATGACGAGCCGCGCGATTCCGCGCGCCGCGTACTCTGTTGTCACGACGTCGAGCCGCGAGTGCTCGGCGCTTGGCAGCATCGCGGCCAATCCGCTGAAGTAGAGTCGCAGCGCGCGGTGCACCGCGTTGACTTGGGAAATCCGTCCGGTCGCGTCGTCGCAGACGACGGTGGCCGGTCGGGCGATTGCCCAGTCGTCGCGTGCTGCCCGGACGAGTGCCTCCGCTTCGGCCTTCGACTGTTCGTATGCATTGGCCCAGTCGCCGGTGGCGATATCGGCCTCGTCGATGACGCCGGTGCGCAGGCCGGCGACGAATGCGGTGCTGACGAACACCCACCGCGTGACGTTCGGCCAGTCGGCGGTGACTTCGAGCAGGCGCCGTGTGCCCTCGGTGTTGCTTGCGCGCGCGACGTCGAGTGACTGCGAGAACGAGGTCGTGGCCGCGCAGTGCACGACCGTCGTGACCTCGCGCGCGAGGCGGTCGCGTACTGAGCGCGCGATGCCGAGGCCATCGCTGAGCATGTTGCCACCGACGGGCACGACGCGCTGCGAGCCGCCAACGATCGGCGATCGCGTCAGAGCGTGGATCGCCCCGACGCCCGGATCGCTGACCAGCCGCGCGACGACCTCGCCGCCGAGCAATCCGGTCGTACCGGTGATGAAGCAGGTCATCGGTGTCATCGCTCAGGCCTCGAGGGCGAGGCCGGTCCAGTGCGCGCCATAACCGTACGAGAACAGCAGCAGCTTGTCCCCGGCCGTCACGACGCCGGCATCTGCCGCGTCGCGCAGGTTGATGAAGTTGTCGCCAGCGAGGGTGTGTCCGATGCGGGCGATGTTGTCGCGGTAGAGCTGAGCGTTAGGCAGCGCCGCGATGCGGAAGAGGATGTCCCAGCTGGTGGCGCTGACGTTGTGCGGCATCACCCAATCGACGTCGGACGGCTGCCAACCCGCGGCAGCGACCGTCCGCCGCATCACGTGCGCGGCAGTGGGGAAGTACGACGCCATCACCTCATCGCCCATCGACGCGGCGCTCCAGAAGTAGCCCTTGGTGACCGTCGCGCCAGCGACGATGCGATTGCGCGGCGAATTGCGCTCGACAAGCACCGCACAGGCGGCGTCCGAGGTGCAGTTGGTGATTGCCTCGCGTCCGGCCGCCGCCGGATAGAACTCGCTCGAGACGCAGAGCACGCGCTCCAGGCCTTCAGCGATGCAGAGCGCTCGCGCAACGCGAACCGCGCCGAGGATCGTCGTGCAGGCCAGCTGGTCGAGTCCGAGCACCGACGCGTTCTCGATGCCGAGGTCGAACTGCAGTCGCGTGGCCGGATACTGGAAACGGCGCACGTCGCAGAGCCCGCGCGCTTCGTCGGCGGCGTCGCGCGGATGCGAGAAGGCGATCGATCCCGGCGCGCCTCCATAGATCAGTGCGTCAATGCTGAGGGGATCCAGATCGTTCTCGCGGAGCAGCGCTGATGCGGCCGAGAGCGCGAGGTCGTACGGAGTTTCGTCCACTGCGAGGCAGACATGGCCGAAGCCGAAGCGCTCGAGCATCGCCGGCTCGGACTGCAGCGCGCCCGCAGCCGCCAGCTGTCGGACCGACGGCGAAGCGGCGGGCAGCGCGTAGGCGATCGCGGCGATTCCTGGCGCCGCGCTCACGCGACTTCCTCGAGGACGACCGCGACCATCACATAGCCGGCCCAGGGTACGCTGACCGCCGAAACGGCGTCGTAGCGCCGTCCATCGCACGACACCGCGGTGAGCTCGGCGGTGCTGTTCATCGCCAGGTCCAAACCCTTGAACCCGATGCTCCCGTCGAGCTGCAATGCCTTCCACGCCGCTTCCTTGAGCGCCCAAAGGGTCGTGCCGTGAGTGCCTAACGCGACGCGACGCTCGTCGGCCGAGAGGAAGTAGCGCTGGTGCTCGGGACGCACCGCATCGAGTCGCTCGATGTCGATCCCGATCCGCGTGCCCGCTGGCGCGGCGATCGCCGCGGCGCGACCGTCGCGGTGCGTCAGCGCGATGGCGACGGAAACGACATCGGACTCCGCGTTGCGGACGCGCACAGTTGGCGCGCGCTCCGAGCGACGGCGGATCTCGATCGTGACGTCGTCGCCGGCAAGCCGCCGGATTGCCCGGCGGGCGGCGATCCGCGACACGCGGCGCTCGGCGTCCGGCCGGCTGCGGCTGTTCGCCGGAAGATCATCGATGGTCGCGACTGCTACGGCGACCTGGCTGGGGAGCGATCGAGCGAGCATGTGCCTCCGGAACGGGGTGCACACGCAAACTCGGGATCAGCGAGGACTCAAGACATCCGTCGAGCTACGTAGAGGCCAGGCAAAAATGACGTAGAGGCCGAGTGGCCGGTTCGCTCGCTGCTACCCGGCGCGAAGGGCGATCGCCGCACCTAACGCGTCGACCGCGCGAGACCCCACTACACTGCGGGAGTCGGCGCTGACCAGATATTGGCGGATCATCACCGCCAGGGCGCGCCCCGCGGTCCGGTCGTGCGCAGCGGTCTGGTCGATGAGGTCGAGAACACAGCCCGTCGAGTTGGCGAGTAAGCCATCGAGCTGGACGGGGAGGTGCCGGGCCAGCTCGTCGTACTTCTCAGGCGAGAGCACCGGCCGCCCGCTGCCTAACGTGTCGGCGTAGAACCGGGCGCCGAGTTCCAGCGCGTAGGCCAGGTCGGTCCGGTACATCCAGGACAGCATCGGCAGCGCGCCGAAGTGCTGCATGCGCAGCTCCTCGCGCAGGTAATCCCGGCACATTTCGAACGCATTCGAGCACCCGAGCCGGAGCATCGCGAGCACCACCGCATCCGACCACTCGGCGGTGCGCTCTTCCCCACCCAGCATGCGAACGAGGGCGCGCCCGATTTCGGGGGTCCCCGTCCGGACGATGACCTCGAGCGCCATCGGCCAAACCCCGACCCGCTCCTGGTCGACCAGGTCGAGCAGGTGGCGTTGCAGCTCTTCGCGCTCCGGAGGCATCAGGCCGCGGGAGTGGCGAATGACATCGCGGACGAGGCGGTCGCCGCCGTCGTTGTCGGCTCGGTGCTGCTCGAGCAGCAGCTCGAGCGCGGCGAAGTTGGGGTCAGCCGGCATCGCCGGAGAGCGGTCCAACACGAGCGCGGGCAAGCGGTTCACACGTCATTGCAGAATTTTTTGTAGGTACTAAATTGATAGTTCTTGTGAACGAAAAAACCCTGATCCACGAGCCACCGATGGCCGCTGTCCCGCGCATCGTCCGACCTGCCGAAACCAGTCACTCTGCAATCGAGCCTGGATGGAAGCGGGCGCGACTCACCCCGACACTCTCCGAAGTCTACAAGACCGTCCCGGTCGAGGGAGTCGGGTTCTGGCGAAAAATTTTTGCCTTTGCCGGACCGGGGTACCTCGTAGCCGTCGGGTACATGGATCCGGGGAACTGGGCGACCGATCTCGCTGGCGGGTCGCAGTTCGGGTACACGCTGCTCAGCGTGATCCTGATGTCGAACCTGATGGCGGTGCTCCTCCAAGGGCTCGCCCTCAAGCTCGGCATCGTGACTGGCCGCGACCTCGCCCAGGCCTGCCGCGATCACTTCAGCCCCCCGGTCAACTTCTTTCTCTGGGTGCTCTGCGAGATCGCCATCGCCGCCTGCGACCTGGCGGAAGTGATCGGGTCGGCGATTGCGCTCAACCTTCTCTTCCACATTCCCCTCGCGTTAGGCGTGCTCATCACCGCCGCCGACGTCCTCGTCGTCCTGCTCCTTCAGAACAAGGGCTTCCGGTTGCTCGAGGCGTTGGTCATCACCCTGATTGGCACCGTCGGCGCCTGCTTCGTCTTCGAGCTGTTCGTCTCGCACCCGCAGTTCAGTGCGGTGCTGAGCGGCTTCGTCCCGCGGGCCGAGGTGATCAGCAATCCGGCGATGCTCTACATCGCCATCGGCATCCTCGGTGCGACAGTCATGCCGCATAACCTCTACCTCCATTCGTCGATCGTCCAGACGCGTCGCTACGAGTCGACCTCGGCCGGCAAGCGTGAGGCGGTCCGCTACGCGTTCCTCGACTCGACCATTGCGCTCTCCTTCGCGTTGTTCATCAACGCGGCCATCCTGATCGTCGCTGCCGCGACCTTCCACTCCAGCGGCCAGACCGGCGTCGCCGAGATCCAGGACGCCTACAAGCTCCTCGCTCCATCGTTAGGCGTGGCCGCCGCGAGCACGGTGTTCGCCCTCGCGCTACTCGCCTCGGGGCAGAACGCAACGCTCACCGGCACGCTGGCCGGCCAGATCGTGATGGAAGGATTCCTCAGCATCCGGTTGCGACCGTGGGTCCGCCGACTGATCACCCGCGGCATCGCCATCGTGCCGGCGGTGATCGTCGCCTGGCTGTATGGCGCCGAAGGGACGACGCGGCTGCTCATTCTCAGCCAGGTGATTCTGTCGCTCCAGCTATCGTTCGCGGTCATTCCGCTGGTCATGTTCACCTCAGACCGCAAGAAGATGGGTGAGTTCGTCAACGCGACCTGGGTGAAGACAGTCGCCTACAGCGTCGCCGCGGTGATCGCGGTGCTCAACGT
Organism: Gemmatimonadaceae bacterium; assembly: GCA_046593895.1. Classification (GTDB taxonomy): domain Bacteria; phylum Gemmatimonadota; class Gemmatimonadetes; order Gemmatimonadales; family Gemmatimonadaceae; genus JABFXC01. The sequence goes on from JBKJQR010000081.1 coordinate 5,984, forward strand.
CTGGCTGATCGGGACCACCGTGCGCTCGTGGGTGAGCTGATGTACCGGCGCATCCTGGTTCCCCTCGAGAACACGCCGACCGACGCGGCGATCCTCGAGCATGTGCGTATGCTCGCTACGCACTGCAAGGCGTCGGTGGTGCTCATCCACGTCGCCGACGGGTTCGTCGCCCGCAACTTCCAGTCGCTGACGCTGCGCGAATCCGAAGAGATGCGCGCCGACCGCAAGTATCTCGAGGAGTGCGCCGAGTCGCTCTGCGAATTGGGCATCGACGCCGATTCCGTGCTCGCCGGCGGCGACCCGTCGGTCGAGATCAGCGCCGCCGCCGACCGTGAAGGCTGCGACCTGATCGCGATGTCGACGCACGGCCACCGCTTCCTCAAGGATCTCCTCTTCGGCAGCGTCGCCAACGAAGTGCGCCACCGGGCGCGCGTGCCCGTCCTCTGCGTGCGCGCCGGCATCACCGGCTACACCCCGTCCGGCGGAACACCGGTCTTCAAGGTATGACGGCACCACTGCCTAACGGTGGACTGACGGCGCCGGCCGAAGATTGCCTGAAGGCGGTCTACGAGCTGGAGCGCGCCGGCGCCGGTGCGCCGGTCACCACCAACGACCTCGCCCATCGCCTCACGCTCGCCGCGGCCAGCGTCACTGGAATGGTCAAGCGGCTCGCCGGCCAGGGCCTGATCGATCACGCGCGCTATCACGGCGTGCGACTCACCGAGCAGGGGCGGCGCACCGCGCTCCGTACCTTGCGCCGGCATCGCGTCATCGAGACGTATCTCGTCAGCGTGCTCGGTTTCGGCTGGGACACCGTCCACGCTGAAGCCGAGCGGCTCGAGCACTCAGCGAGCGACGAGCTGGTTGACCGGATGGCCGCCGCGCTCGGCGATCCCGCGGTCGATCCACACGGCGCGCCGATCCCGACGCGCGACGGAGGAATCGTCGAGGGGCCAGCCGGTCGGGCGCTGTCGGAGCTGGCACCGGGGGAACGCGGGCGCATCGCTCGCGTCGAGGACGACGACGCCGCCCGGCTTCGCTACCTCGACTCCCTCGGAATCCGGCCCGGCGTCGAGTTCGAGCTCGTCGAGCGGGCGCCTTTTGGCGGACCGCTCACCGTGCGCGTCGAAGGCGCGCCGAGGCAGATCGGCCCGCAGCTCGCGGCCCACGTCGTGGTGATCCAGCCATCGGAACACTCCTTGCGAATTGGCAACGCAGAGCACTGACCGCGACGCCCATCGCGCCCGCCCGGAGGCACCCGTGACTGTATCTCGCCCGACGATTTCCGGAGTCGATCCCAACATCGGCATTCCGGATCTCATCCACCGCCTCACCGACGATTCGAAGCGACTCGTTGGTGACGAGATTCGGCTCGCGAAGCTCGAGATGAGCGAGAACGTTCACGCTGGCGCCCGCGGCGCACTCTGGCTGACGCTCGCCTTTGGGGCCGGCGTCGTCGGACTCGTCGCGCTGACACTTTTCGTCGCGACCGCGATCGGGCGCATCGCGAATGGCCACATGTGGGTCGGTGCGATCGTCGTCGGAGTGCTCGAGCTGGGCGCCGCGGCAGTGCTCATCAAGCGCGGAGTCGGAGCATTCGGCCGTCCGTCGTATTCACTCGAGGAGACGCGCGAGTCACTGAAGGATACGACGACGTGGGTCGCGCACCCCCGGGCTGACTGATTCGGGCGAACGATTCCGCGAACGCGTTGGGGGTGCGTTGGACGAGATGCGGTTGCCCGCTGCACGCCCGCTGCATTTCCTCGGCTGGCGGGGAACGCATCACACTGCCGCGCCGTTAGCGGCGGGACGACCCCGCCGATGAAACTTCCCGCACTCGCCCTCGTTGCACTCGCACTCTGCCTCGGCAGTGCCGCCGCGGCGCAGGACAGCGCGATCGCGACAGTCGGCCTGACGACTCGCGCCACTCAGCCGGACATCCACATGCCAGCGATCCGCACCATCGCGATTGACTCGCGTCTCGCCAGCGACGCCGCGCTCAAGCTCGGCGATATCGTGGTGTTGAGCGGGCAGCCGGGCGACGTCGGCGATTCCGTGCGTATTGCCGCGATCACGAAGCCGAGCGCGGATCCGAGCGAGGTGTCGCGCCAGGAGTACCGGGTGCGGCTCCATCTCGATCAGCTGCAGGCGCTCACGCATTACGGCGATCGTGTCCACCGGTTCGCCGTACAGACGCGTGGCGGCGCGTCGCTCGACCGCGCCGTCGCGGCGATCGATGCCGCCGCCTTCGGCTTCGTTGCACACCGCTCGAAGGACGTCGCCGTCGAAACCTCGGCGACATTCGCCGTCGTCAGCCGCTTCCACCGGGCGATCGGCGTGATCACGATCGTCGCCAGCGCGATCTTCCTTCTTTGCATCCTGCTGCTCAAGGTGGATGAACGCCGGCGCGACGTCGCCGCGCTGCGGCTGTCCGGCATCTCGCGCGCGACGATCGTCAAGTCGATCGTGATCGAGGCCGCGGTCATAACGCTTTTCGGCACCGCGTTCGGGGTGCTGCTCGGGTGGGTGGCGACGGCGATCGTCAACGTGCACTACCAGTCGGTCTACCGCACGCCGCTGCGGTTCGCGCTACTCACTCCGCAGACCGTGCTCTTCGCGTTGACACTGTCGATCGTGCTCGGCATCGTCGCTGGCGCACTGGCCGCGCTTCGTCTGGCCCGTGCGCACCCGCTTTCGCTGCTCGGTCGCCGCTGATGATTCTTCGGCTGGTGGTCGCATCACTGAGCGGGCATCGCGCGCGCACCATGCTCGCCGTCGCCGGTGTCGCGGTATCGGCGGCGCTGCTGCTCGACATGGTGATGCTCTCGAGCGGGATGCGCGAATCATTTCGCTCGCTGCTGACGAGCCGTGGCTTCGAGCTGCGCGTCGCGCCAAAAGGGACGCTGCCCTTCGATACCGAAGCGACGATTGCCGACGCGACCGCGACGCTCGCCGCGCTGCGCGAGTCGCCGGACATCGCCGCGGTGGCGCCCGTTCTCGGCGCCACGATCCACCTCCCGCGCGCCGATGGCAGCGCGACGAGCACCGCGGCCCTCGGCATCGATCCGCAGCTGCAGGGCGACTACGTGCTGCTCGCCGGCCACGAACCGGTCGATGGTGAGATCATCGCCAACGATGACCTGCTCGCCGCGAGCGGGCATCGCGTCGGCGACACGCTGGCGATCGCCGGCGACTATGACCCGCAGCTCCGGCGGTTCGCATCGTCGCGCAAGGTGACGATCGCCGGCCGGGCGCGATTCGTCTATCTCTCGCGGGGCCAGCGCGCCGTTGCCATGCCGATCGCCTCACTTCAGGCGTTAGGTGGCTCGGCGCGAAGGGACCGCGCATCGCTGATGATGATCCGCGCCCGTCCCGGCGCCGACGTCGAGGTGGTGCGGCACTGGATCGCCGCTCGCCTCCCGAAGGTGACCGCGATTTCGACCGCCACCGCGATCGCACAGGTGGACAAGCGCCTCAGCTACTTCCGGCAACTCGCGTTCATCCTCGGCAGTGTCAGTCTCGTCGTCGGCGTCCTCCTTGTCGGCACGCTGGTGACAGTCAGCGTCAACGAGCGGATCGGCGAATTCGCCGTGCTGCGCGCAATCGGCATCGCGCGGCGGACGATCACTGCGCAGATCATGATCGAGGGCGCAGCCCTCATGCTCGCCGGCGCACTGCTCGGCCTCGGGCTCGGCCTCGTCACCGCGCACTATCTCAACACGATCCTCGTGAGCTTTCCCGGACTTCCGCAGTCGATCGACTTCTTCCTCTTCCAGCCGCGCGCAGCCTGGACCGCGCTCGGCATGCTCGCCGTTGCCGGCATCGCGGCCGGCGCATGGCCTGCCTGGCGCGGCGCGTCGTTGCCGATCGCCCGCGTCCTCCGCGAGGAGGCCGCGTGAGCGAGCCAGTGCTGCGGCTCGATGCCGTCGAGCGTCGCTACCTGATGGGCAGCGAGGAGGTTCGCGCCGTGCGTGGCGTCTCGCTGACGATCGATGCGGGCGACTACGTCGCGATTGTAGGACCATCGGGATGTGGCAAGTCGACGTTGCTCAATCTCCTTGGCGCCATCGACCGTCCCGACCGCGGCCACGTCTATCTCGATGGCCGCGACGTCGGAGCGTTAGGCGACGGCGCGGCGACCGCGCTCCGCCTGCGTCGCATCGGCTTCGTCTTTCAGCGCTTTCATCTACTGGCCGCGCTGAGTGCGCGCGAGAACGTCGAGCTTCCGATGTCGGAAGCCGGGGTCGGCCGCATCGAGCGCGCAGCGCGAGCGCGCGAGCTGCTCGCCTACGTCGGGCTGGCGGCCCGCGAACGCCATCGCCCGCCGCAGCTCTCGGGGGGCGAGCAGCAGCGAGTCGCGATCGCCCGCGCGCTCGCCAACCGCCCCGCGCTCGTCCTCGCCGACGAGCCGACGGGCGAGCTCGATGCGCGCACCGGCGCCGAGATCTCGGCGCTCTTCCGCCGGCTCAACGCCGATGGGACGACGCTCGTGGTCGTGACGCACGACGAAGATCTCGCCGCCGCGGCAAAGCGGACCATCCACATGCGCGACGGGCTGGTCGTCCGTGACGAGCGCGCTGCGCCCATCGCACCGGCGCCGGGCGCGACGGCCACCGTCGCCCAGCGTTAGGCAATGTACGCCCGGCTCGCCTTTCGCCACCTCGCGCTCCGGCCGGCGCGGACGCTGCTCCTCCTCGGCGGCTACGGCGTCGGCGTCGCGGTGATGATCGTGCTCCTCTCGATCGGCGAGGCGCTCCTCGCCCAGGCGCGTGACGAAAAGCTCGTCGGCGGTGGGGACGTCACGGTTCTTCCCGAGGGGATCGATGTCGAGGTGATGAAGACCGGCGGGCTGGGCGGCATGTACTTCTCGATCGACCACGCGCGATTCATCCAGCTCCAGCTCCTCGCATCCCCGCGGCTCGCCGCCGACGTGCAGGCTGTCGCACCACAGATCGATGGGACGCTGCTCTACCTGCGGACACCGGGCGGCCGCGAGCGCACCGTGCGCGCTGCCGGCGAGATCCCGTCGGCGGCCCGCGCCGTCGGTGCACTCCCCGCGCTCGCCGCTGGCGCATGGGACGACGACGCCGGCGATGCACGCTGGGCGCGGCCCACGCCGGCGCAATTGCGTGACGACATCGATCATTTTCATCTGCCGCCCGACGAGCTCACCGCCGCCGAGCGCGCGTCGTGGGCCGAGTGGCATTACTTCAACGTGCTCTCGGCCGACCGCAAACGGTGGGCGTTCATCACGCTCCTCGCCGGCGGCGATATTCCGCGCGGCCGGTGGGGGGGCGAGACACTGGTGACGCTTCGCGAAGAAGGGAAGAGCGAGCGGCGCTTCGTCGCCTACGCGCCGTCGAGCGCCGTGTCGCTCTCGACCACGCGCGCCGATCTCGCCGTCGGCGAGTCGCGCGTCACCCTGCTGCCTGACGGTCGCTACGACGTGCACGCCATCGCCCGCGCCGCGGACGGCAGCGGCGAGACGGCGACGGTAAACCTCGTCGTCAGCCCGGCACCGCGAGCGTATTTCCCCGGCGCAGCGTTAGGCGGCGCGATCGTGTCCGGCTACGCCGTCCCCGCGTTGCGCGCCGATGCGTCGGGTGAGATCTGCGCGGGTGGCGCCTGTGAGCGCTTCGATGCCGCCCAGTCCTACCACGACCACAACTGGGGAGTGTGGCAGGGTGTGACGTGGGAATGGGGCGCGGCGCGCGCCGGTGATTACACCTTTCTCTACGGCCGCGTCGATACGCCGGAGAGTGATCACGGGTCACTCATTCTTTATCTTGTCGACTCGCTCGGTTTTCGCTCGCTCTTTCGGCCGGCGCGCATCGCGTACGAGGACGCGCGCACCATCAGCGTGAACGGGCGCAGCGTTCGCGTCCCGGCCAGCGCGCGGATGATCGACGTCCGCGGCGACGATACACTGCGCGTCGAGCTGCAGGTCGAGGACGCGATCGGCACCGACATGCGCCGCGGCAATGAGCGTGGCGGGCGTGGCGCTGCGATGGCTCACCCCTGGTTCATCCAGATGAAGGGCATCGCCCGCCTGACGGGCCGAATCGGCGGACACCCGGTCAGCGGGACCGGCGCCGGATTCTTCGAGACGTATCGTTAGGCGTGCCCGCCACTTCAGCCGGCGAGCGGCTCCGCGCTGCCGGCGTCGCGGCTCGCATCATTCGCCGGATCGTTGGCCCGTGTCGTCGCCGACGCGCCCGAGTCCACTCCGCGCACGTACGCTGTCCGTGCATAATCGCGCATCGCGGACCAGTCGCCCGCTTCCGTCGCCGCGTTGCCATTCCACCCCCGCTCGAGATGCGGCTCGATGTCCTCGAACGACTGCCCGGCATATTCCGGATTGCGGCTCGCGAGATAGCCGAGCTGATAGGCGGGGCGCACGAGTTCGTAGGAACGGAGCGGCGTCGACGGCACCGCGTCGGCGCGGGTCTCGAAGTCCGAGCGGGATTCCTCGTCGTCGCTGCGCGAAAAATTCGACGCCGCCTCGGAGATCGCGCGCCCCGTCCACCATCCACCGACCGCGCCCGCGATGCCACCGATCACCGTCCCGATCGGGCCACCGAGCGAGCCGATCGCCGCACCGGCGAACACACCACTGATTCCGCCCGCCGCTTCCCCAAATTGATCGCCCACCGACGGCGTGCGGTCGTCATCGGCGAGGTCCGTGTCAGCCGCGCCTTCCGCGGCGCGCGGCGTGCGTTCCGCTGGGGTTGCCGATGCGCTGCGAGAGTCTGCCGCGCGTTCGTTCTTTGGGCTGGCGAGCCAATCGCTCTCTTCCATCGTTCCTCCAACAATGCTATTTGCCGCACTACCAGACCGGCTCCTTCCGCCTGAAATGGCAAAACCGGTACCAAGCGCGGTGCGTATCAATCGCTTGATTCGTACACGCAAGTCGGTCCAATGTCGCCGATGACCGCGCGCGACGACGCCACCGCTCCGGCACTGATCCGGATCGGCGCGCAAGGCTGGAATTACGACGCCTGGCTCGGCGGTTTTTACCCGTCAGGCACTCGTCCGACCGAATTCCTCTCGGTCTATGCGCGCGCCTTCGACACCGTCGAGGTGGACTCGACCTTCTACGCGATACCGCCCGAGACGACGATCGCCGGATGGGCGAAACGCACTCCGCCGAATTTCATCTTCACGCTCAAGTTGCCGCAGTCGATCACGCACGACCGCCACCTGCGCGCATCCGAAGAAGAGACTGCACTGTTCGTCGCTCGTGCGCGCGGGCTCGGCCCCAAGCTTGGGCCCATCCTCATGCAGCTCGGCCCCGACTTCGGCATCGACCAATACCCCGCGCTCGTCACGTACCTCGCCGCCTGGCCGCGCGACGTCGCACTCGCGGTCGAGTTCCGCCAGCGTGCGTGGATCACGCGCGAGGTGCACGCACTGCTCGCCGAACACAGCGTCGCGCTCGCCCTCAGCGAGGGTCCGTGGATTCCGCGCGACACGCTGCTCAAGCTCGCCGACAAGCCGACCGCGCCCTTCCACTACATCCGCTGGATGGGACCCGACCGCGCCATCACCGACCATTCGCACGTGCAGCGCGATCGCTCGCGGGAGATCGAAGGCTGGGCGCGGGTGATGACGCGCATGGCAGAGTCGGGGTGCGCGGTCTACGCCTATTCGAGCAACTACTACGCTGGACACGCACCACAAACGGCACGCGACGCGCAGATCGCCGTCGGGCAGCAGGCAGTTCCTCCGGATACCCTCGGTACCCAGATGTCGCTCTTCTGAGCACCGGTGCCATATTTCAGCATGACCGCGCATCTCGTTCGCACCGCCGCACGCCGATGAAGGCGCGGACCGTCGCCTTCGTCGCTGCGTCACTGCTCGGCGCTGCGACCTTCGCCCGTCTCGGAGTCTGGCAGCTCGCTCGTCTCCGCGAGCGCGAGCAGCACAACGCCGCGATGTTCGCTCGCCTCTCAGCCGCGCCGGTGGCGATCGACGCGATGACCGGATCGGCGGACTCGCTTCGCTACCGGCGCGCGCGAGTGAGCGGGATACCCGACTACGCCAACGAGGTACTGCTCGTACAGCGCACGCACGACGGGTCGCCGGGCGTGTTCCTCGTGACGCCGGTTGTCACCCCCGGCAGCGACTCCGCCGTCGCTGTCGTCCGCGGCTGGGTGTATTCTCCGGACGGCGTGCGAATCGACGAGGCGCGCTGGCACGAGGGCGATCGCCTAACGCTCGACGGCTACCTTGATGTCCTGCCCGCCGGGGAGGCCGCCGGCACCCTCGCCGGCGCGATTGCCGGTCAGCCCGCTGCGGTCCGCCGGCTATTCCGCAGCGACCTCGCCCGGCGCGCCGGACGCCCCGTGCGCACGATGTATCTCTGGACTGTGGGCGACAGCACAGCGCCGGCGGGGCAGGCTCCGGCACGTTTCACGCTCCCCGTTCTCGACGACGGGCCGCATCGCAGCTATGCGATCCAATGGTTCTCCTTCGCGACGATCGCGCTCGTTGGCGCGGCCCTCGTCGTGCGCGGCGACCGCCAGCAGCAGCAACCGAGTCAACACGGCGCCGATTCACCGGCGACGACGTCCTGATGTCAGATCACGAGCAACACCCGGTGCCTGCACCGCGGAGGAACTGATGGCCGAGCAGACGAAGGCACTCGCGTCGGAAAAGGAAGCACGCGACGTCGCCGAAGCAGCACGCGAAAGCGAATGGGAACATCCGAGCTTCGTCCGCGAGCTCTTTCTCGGTCGTTTCCGCCTCGACCTCATCGATCCGCATCCCCCCGTGCGCAACGCCGAGGAAGAAGCGCGCGCCAAGCCGTTCATGGACAAGCTCGACGCGTTCCTCCGCCGCGTCGACTCCGAGGAGATCGATCGCACCGGCCACATCCCCGAGGAAACCGTCCAGGAGCTGCGCGACATGGGCGCCTTCGGAATCAAGATCCCGAAGGAATACGGTGGGCTTGGCCTCTCGCAGATGAGCTACGTGCGCGCGATGCAGCTCGTCACCTCGAAGGACGGATCGCTCGTCGCGCTGCTGTCGGCGCATCAGTCGATCGGTCTCCCCCAACCGCTCAAGCTGTTCGGCACCGACGAGCAGAAAAAGAAATATTTCCCGCGCATGGCCAAGGGTGCGATCTCCGCGTTCGCGCTCACCGAAGTGGACGCCGGCAGTGATCCGGCGAACATGCACACCGCGGCGACGCTCAGCCCCGATGGCAAACATTGGCTGATCAGCGGTGAGAAGCTGTGGTGTACCAACGGAACGCGCGCCGAACTGTTCGTCGTCATGGCCCGGACACCTGACGTCATGGTCAACGGCAAGGCGAAGAAGCAGATCACCGCGTTCATCGTCGAGGCGAGCATGCCCGGCGTCTCGATCAAGCATCGCTGCCGGTTCATGGGGCTCAAGGCGATCGAGAACGGTGTCATCAAGTTCGAGAACGTGAAGGTGCCCGCCGAGAACGTGCTCTGGGGCGTGGGCAAGGGACTCAAGCTCGCGCTGATCACCTTGAACACCGGGCGCCTAACGCTTCCCGCCAGCGCCGCCGGCGTCGGCAAGGCGATGCTCCAGGTGATGCGCACCTGGGGAAACGAGCGCGTCCAATGGGGACAGCCGATCGGCAAGCACGAAGCAATCGCGAAAAAAATTGCCCGCTGCGCGGCCGACACCTTCGCGATGGAGTCGATCGGAGAGCTCGCCTGCGCACTGTACGAGCAGGGCAACTACGACATCCGCCTCGAAGCCGCAATCGCCAAGATGTGGAACACCGAAGCCGGCTGGCGCATCGTCGTCGAGACGCTCCAGGTGCGCGGTGGGCGCGGGTACGAGACTGCGGCTTCACTCGAGGCGCGCGGCGAAGCGCCGATCCCGATCGAGCGCGCGATGCGCGACTTCCGTATCAACCTGATCTTCGAGGGCTCATCGGAGATCATGCGCCTGTTCATCGCCCGCGAAGCAGTCGATCATCACTTCAAGACAGCGTTCGCGCTCGTCGCTCCCGAGTCGAACATGGGCGAGCGCGCTGCCGCGGCGACACGGGTCGCGAAGTTCTATCCGACGTGGTACGCCGCGCGCTGGCTCGGGAAGGGACAGATCCCGCTCAGCTATGCGTCGTTCGGAATGCTCGCCAAGCATCTGCGGTTCATCGAGCGCAACACGCGCCACCTCGGCCGCTCCATCTTCCACGCGATGGTCCGCTTCGGTCCGAAGCTCGAGCGCCGTCAGCTCGTCCTCTTCCGCGCCGTGGATATCGGCGCTGAATTGTTCGCGATGAGTGCATCGATCGCCCGCGCCAAGATGCTGGCGAAGGAGGGCAACAAGGAAGCGACCGAGCTGGCCGACTATTTCTGCCGCGAAGCCCGCCTCCGCATCGAGCAGAGCTTCCGCGAACTCTACGGCCCGAACGACGACGCGATGCGCACCGTCTCGCGCCACGTGCTCGCCGGTGAACACACCTGGATCGAGCGCGGCATCGTCGGGTTGATGGCAGCTCCCTCCGTCAAAGTTCCCAGCGTGGCTGCCACTGAAAAGAAGCCGTTAGCCTTTAGCCGTTAGCGTTGAGCCACGGCGCGACCACAGCGCGACCAGAGCGCGCAAAGAATGCGGTCAATCTCTACGTGGCGACTCGTCGCGCGGATCTGTCGCAACAGGCCCGCGTCGGCTGACCTGTAGCAGTGTGACCGCCATCGCGATCGCGATCCCGCCAAGCAGCGTCTCGACCCCGAGTGCTTGGTGCAACACGACAGCGCCGAGCAGCGCTGCCCAGAATGGCTCAACCGTCGAGATGATCCCGGTGCGCACCGGTCCCAGTACCGCGAGCCCGCTCAGAAAAACGATGAAGGCGACCGCCGTAGAGACCACAGCTAGCGTTGCGGTCGCGACCCACGCTGCGGGCGCCATGATCGCGGTCACCGTCAACGTTTCTCGCGCCGTCGCCGACATCACGGCCGGCGCGGCCACCTGCAGCAACGCCGCCAGCGCCCCCGCTGCGATAAAGCAGACGCCCGCCCCCAGCGCGACGAACGCCGATGCGATTCGCGCCGGCACGCCCTCACTGAGCCCGCCGATCAACGGCACGTACAGCGCATAGATCAGCGCCGAGCCTAACGCGAGCGCGACACCCGCCGGGTGCAGCGTCGCGGCGCGCGGCGCGCCGACCATCAGCATGATCCCCCCGAGCGAGAGCGCGAGCGCCGCGACTCTCGTCCCGTTCAGGCGCTCTGTCCCTCGCGCCGCCTCGATCACCGCGATCCACGACGGATAGGTGTAGAACAGGAAGACCAGCGTCGCCACCGGGATCCAGCGCAGGGCGAGCAGGCTGGTGAATCCGATCACCGCCTGGCCACCACCGCCTAACGCGAACAGGCGGAGCCGCCGGCCGTGAGCGAGCTGTTGCGCGCGCCACCCACCAGAGAGCGCGACCAGCGCCGCGGCGCCGAGCAGGTAGCGCCAGACGAGGATCGTCAGCAGAGGCGCGCCGGCTTGCTGCGCGACCGTGACGAGAATCGCAATCGACCCGAAGCAGCAGGCGGCGAGAATCACCAGCGCCGTGGCCGCCGCTGTAGAGCGGCCCGTCGCCCGAATCGTGGCTACAGGTGCAGCAGCCAGATCGCGATCCTGAAGTAGACGATGATTCCCGCGACGTCGACCAGCGATGCGACGAACGGCGACGATGCGATCGCCGGATCGAACCCGACCTTCGTGAACACCAGCGGCAGCATCGCCCCGACAATCGTCCCGATCACCACCACCGCGACCAGCGTCAACGAAATCACCGCCGCCACCTGAACCCCGTTCCCCCACATCAGCGCGCGAAAGAATCCGATCGTCCCAAGGAATAACCCGAGTACCACACCCTGGCCGATCTCGCGCGATAGCACCCGCAATACGTCGCCGATCTTTACATCACCGACAGCCAACGCGCGCGTGATCAGCGTCGCCGACTGCGAGCCGGAGTTGCCGCCGGAGCTGATGATCAGCGGCACGAAGAACATCAGGGCCGTCACCGATTCGAGCACGCCCTGATAGTGGCGCAGCGCGGTGCCGGTGAACATCTCCTCGATGAAGAGCAACACCAGCCAGCCGCCGCGCTTTCGCGCCAGGCTCCAGAAGCCCGCCTGGAAATACGGCTGCTCGAGCGGTTGCACGGCGCCGAGTCGCTGCACATCCTCGGTCTGCTCCTCGACCATCGCGTCGAGAACGTCGTCGACCGTCACGACGCCGAGTATCCGGTTGTTCTCGTCGACCACGGGCACCGCGACGAGATCGTACTCGCGCACGACACGCGCGACCTCGGAGCGGTCGGACGCCGGCGGCACGGTGACGACTTCTTCCCACGCGATATCAGCCACGCGCGCGCCTTCCGCGGCAGCAAGCAGCTCGCGGATCGACATCACGCCCTGCAGGCGGCCCTGCGGATCGGTCACGTAGATCGCGTGCATTGCCTCCTTGCGGCCCGCTCGCGCGAGCGCCCGCACTGCAAACAGCGCTTCCTCTACCGTCATCGATGCACTGACGGACACGAACTCCGTCGTCATGATGCCGCCCGCACTCTCCGGATCGTAGGCGAGGAGCCGCTCGGTCTCGCGCCGCGCCTCGGCCGGGATCTCGGCGAGGATGTGGTCGGCGTGATCCTCCTCGAGCTCCTCGAGCACGTCGGCGCGGTCGTCAGGCGTCATCGCCGACATCAGCGAGGCGGCCTGCGTCGCGGTCATCTCCTCGAGGACCTCGGTGCGCAGCTCCTCGTTCATGTACTCGAGGACGTCAGCCGCGCGATCCTTCGGCAGCGCGGCGAGCAACAGCGGCACCATCTCGCGCGGAATCGCTTCGGCGACGTCGGCGAGATCGGCCGGGTGCATCTCCTCGGTCTCGGCCGCGACGTTCGCCGGAGATTCCTCGAGCATCACGAGGATATCCGGCGCGAGAAGCGCGGCGACGGGACGCTCTTCTTTTCGCTGCGGTGGAATCATCGCGTCGCTCGCCGGGAGTTCAAAAGCGGCCGTCGTGATCGGCGCCGTGTCGCGCGTCACGTGAGGGCAATCACGTATACGACGTGCGGCGTCAAGTTAGGCTCGCGCCGCGTGGCGAACAAGCCGCGCCACGCGTCTGAATGAGACGCCGCGCAGCAGCGGCTCCTCCCACCTCAGCTCCCCCTCATGCGCGTATTCGTTACCGGCGCCGCGAGCCCACTCGGCCGCGCCCTCGTCACCGCGCTCAAACGACGCGGCGACCACGTGATCGGTCTCGTGCGGCGGCGCGGCGGCGAGCAGCTGCTGAAGAATCTCGGCGCCACGCCCGTGATGGGCGACGTGCGACGCTCGGAATCACTCGCCCGCCAGATGGCCGGATGCGACGCGGTATTCCACGTCGCGACCTTCTTCGATTTCTGGGCGCGCGACAGTCGCACCTTCGATTCGGTGAATGTCGGCGGGACGAAAAACGCGATCGCCGCCGCGCTCGTCGCACGCGTGCCGCGCGTCGTCCACGTCTCGAGCGCACTCGCGATCGGCGAGCCGCGCGGCGAGGTCGGATACGAGTGGACACGCCACCGCGGCGAGACGCGCAGCGAATTCGAGCGATCGAAGCTCGAGTCCGAACGACTGGCGATGCGTCTTCGCGGCAAGGGAATCGAAGTTGTCGTCGTCGAGCCCTCGCTGGTGCTCGCGCCTGGCGACATGGGCTGGGTCGGGCGCGTGCTTTCCCGCGCTGTCGCAGGCGGAGCGCGCTTCGGCACCGATGCGATGATGTCGTGGATCGGGGCCGACGACGCCGCGCAGGGAATGATTCGCGCGCTCGAAGCTGGAAAGAACGGCGAACGCTACATCCTCAGCAGCGAGCGCATGACGATGCGACAGATGCTCGACAAGGTCGGCGAGCTGACCGGTCGTCGTCCCGCGCGCGCGTGGACCAGTCGCGCACTCGCGATGATGTCGAAGCTCGCCGGTGCGATCGCCAGTCCGCTCGGCAACCGTCCGCTACTCGCGCCGGACGAAGCGCGCTTCCTCGTTGACGGGCTCAAGGTCGACGGCGCGTGGGCGCGCGGCGAGATCGGCGTCAAATACACGCCGATATCATCGCTGCTGCCAGGTGTCGTGCAGAGCTACCAGAGCGCGCTCGGCCGCTTCGCGACCTGAGTTCCTCTCTAGGAATGCACGCGGCGTCGGACGAACGATCGTCTGGCGCCGCGTGTCGCATTCACGGCCATCGTCAGGCAGCGTGTTCAGATTTGCCGGCGGGCGAAACTCACGAACAAACCTTTTCGTAGGTCACGATGTCACACCACCCGACGATCAGTTCCGCGTCGGGTTCGACGTCTCTGTGGAAATACGCACCGCCAGCCACTCCCCTCATGCGCCACATCATCCTGCTCAGCGCGCTCCTCCTGCCGTACGCCACCAGCGCGCAGGCGACCGTTGCCACCAACGTCGGGCACGCACCCGGCGATCAGGCCGCCGCATCGACGCCGGTTCGGAGCGTCGTCACACCGATGGCAGCGACCGCGGTGCGAGCGGCGTCGACCCCGGTGATCGATGGACGGGGTGACGATGCAGTCTGGGCATCCGCTCCGGAAATCAGCGCATTCCGGCAGTTCGAGCCTAACGATGACGGCAATCCGACCTACGAGACGACCGCCAGGGTCGCGTTCGACGATCGGAACCTCTACGTGCTCCTCCATGCGAAGGACCCGCATCCCGATTCGATTGTTGCCCAGCTCACCCGCCGCGACCAGCGCAGTCCGTCCGACTGGCTGATGGTGCTGATCGACTCGTACAACGACAAGCGCACCGGCTTCGAGTTCCATGTCAACGCCGCCGGCGTCAAGCGGGACGTGTCGATCGTCAACGATGGCGACGAGGACAACTCGTGGGACGCGGTCTGGGATGTCGCGACCGCGATTGGCAGCGATGGGTGGACCGCCGAATTTCGCATCCCGCTCAGCCAGCTGCGTTTCCCGCCTAACGGTTCGCCGACGTTCGGCATGGCGTTCATCCGAAATATCGGCCGCAGTGGCGAGCGGATCTCGTGGCCGGCGATCCACAAGGCGAAGAGTGGACTCGTCTCGCAGTTCGCCGAGGTCTCCGGCTTCGCCGGCCTCACCAGCCCGCGCCGCCTCGAGCTCACGCCGTACACCGTCGCCAAGTCGGTGCCGCAGCATCAGCTCGACGGAAACGGCGCCACCGCGGGGTACGACAGGGCGAGCATCAGTACCGTCGGCGCCGACATCAAGTACGGGCTCACATCAAACTTCACGCTCGACGCGACGATCAATCCCGACTTCGGCCAGGTCGAGGCGGATCCATCGAACCTCAACCTGACCGCGTTCGAGACGTTCTATTCCGAGCGGCGGCCCTTCTTCCTCGAGGGCGCGGGACTGTTCCGCTTCGATGTGAACTGCAACGACGGCAATTGTAGTGGCTTGTTCTATTCACGCCGCATCGGCCGCCGTCCGCAGCTCAACGACAACATCCAGGGCAACTACGATCCAGCGGCCAGCGTGAGCCAATCGACGCCCATCATCGGCGCCGCAAAGCTCACCGGACGTACCGAGTCAGGGTTGCAGGTCGGCATCTTCGACGCTGTCACCGACCAACGCAAGGCATTCGGTCCGAAGATCGGCACGCTGATCGCCGAGCCGCGCACCAACTACCTCGTTGGTCGTCTTGCGCAGGATTTTCGCAAGGGAAAGTCGAGCATCGGCGTCATGGTGACCGCGACTAATCGTTCGCTCGACGACTTCAGCGCGATCTCGCTCGCCCGGTCGGCGTACGTCGCCGGACTCGACGCGCGGCATCGCTTCGCGAAGGACAACTACGAAGTCTCCGGCTTCGTCGCAGCGAGCACGGTCCGCGGTAGCAGCAACGCGATCAACTCGCTGCAGCTCAATTCGCGCCACGGATATGTCAGGCCGGACGCCACCCTGCCTTACGATTCGACGGCCCGTCAACTCACCGGCAGCGCCGAG
Source organism: Gemmatimonadaceae bacterium (assembly GCA_046593895.1). Classification (GTDB taxonomy): domain Bacteria; phylum Gemmatimonadota; class Gemmatimonadetes; order Gemmatimonadales; family Gemmatimonadaceae; genus JABFXC01. Next base: position 21,936 of record JBKJQR010000081.1, read on the forward strand.
AGCGTGTCGTTCAGCAAGATCGGCGGCGGCATTGTCCGCTTCAACGTCGGTTATCGCGAGCTATCACCAGGCTTCGAACTCAACGATGTCGGCTACCTCTCGCGCGCTGACCAGAGATTCCAGTCCGGGTGGATGGGACTGCAGTTCAACAAGCCGCGGTCATGGTATCGTCAGGCACGGTTCAACGTCAACCAGTGGGCCGGCTGGACGACGGAGGGATTGCCGACGGATCTCGGTGGCAACGTCAACGGACACGTGCAGCTCCCGTCGCTCTGGTGGATCCACGCCGGCGTCAACGGCAACAACTGGGTGCCGACCTACGACGACCGCGCGGCGCGTGGTGGACCGGCGGTCCGCAACTCGAAGAACGGCAGTGCCTGGGCCGGCGTCGAGGGGGATTCGCGCAAGCGCTTCACGCCCTTCATCTTTGCCCGCGCCTTCCAGGCAGACGGCAATCGCTCGCACGGAGTCGGGTTCGACCCGCAACTCGACTTCCGCGCCTCTGACCGCCTAACGCTATCGGCGGGCCCCAGCTTCCAGCACGACGTGATCGACAATCAGTGGTTCGGCCGCTTCCGGACGATGAATGCCGATTCGTCCTACGGCACGCACTATGGCTTTGCCCGCCTCGACCAGCGCACGCTGTCGATGACGACGCGCTTCGACTACACCGCCACCCCGGCGCTCACCTTCCAGATGTACCTCGCGCCTTACGTCACCGTTGGCCACTACACGCGGCTGCGCGAGCTCGCCGACCCACGCGCCGCGGCGTACGGCGACCGCTACCGGGAGTACACCCCCTTCGACTTCGCCAGCCCGACCGCTTACGCCGGTTACGGGGCGAGCGCGGGCGACTTCAACTACAAGGCGCTCAACACCAACGCGGTCGTTCGCTGGGAATACCGTCCCGGCTCGGCCATCTTCCTCGTCTGGCAGCAGGGCCGGGAGCAGTTCGACCGCAACGCCGGGACATTCGCCGCCGGCCGCGACTATCGCGACCTTTTCCGCTCGCATCCCGACAACACCTTCCTCATCAAGGCGTCGTACTGGCTCAGCCTCTAGGCGCGTCGCTGCGCTTCAATCGGGCCTCTCCCTGAAACGTTAGGCGGTTCCGTTTCGCGCCGGGCGAAGACTCAGAGGAGCGGCAGCGATCGCTGCCGTTCCTCTGTCGCTTCGAGCAGTTCGTAGCCGGCAAGCGCGATCGCCGCGCGCAGCGCATCGGCGGTCGCCCGCCCGTCGTGGTCGACAATCGCGCGACCGACCACGACTTCCGCGGTCTCTACTCCGGAGACCGACGCCAGGGCGGTGTAGACGGCGCGGGCACAATGCACCGAGCGCATCCCGGCAATGGTGGCAGTGGTCGTGAAGCGGGGCACGTCGCAAGATAATCCACGCACCCGCCCTTCCGCCGCGCGGTGAGTGGTGGCGAAGTTACGGCGTACCCTCGCCCCGAAATCTCTCATGACTCGCGTAGCATTCCTTGGACTCGGCGCCATCGGGACCCCGATGGCTCGACATCTCGCTCGCCGCTACGACCTTGCCGTCTGGAACCGCACCGCATCGCGCGCCGTCGCCTTCGCCTCGACGCATCATGGCGCGACGCAGGCCGCGACCCCCGCGGAAGCGGTCGCCGGCCGCGACATCGTCATCACCTGCCTCTCGACGTCGCAGGACGTCAACGCGATCCTCGGCGGTGCGACCGGTTTGCTCGCCGGCGTGCAGCGCGGTGCACTCGTCGTCGATTGCACGTCGGGCGATCCGGAAACCTCGCGGCAGATCGCGGCGCGGCTCGCTGAAGCTGGCGTCGGGTTCATCGACGCGCCGGTCAGCGGTGGGGTCAGCGGCGCCGAGCAGGCGATCCTCACCGTGATGTGCGGCGGCAGCGCAGCGAACGTCGAGCGCGCCCGTCCCGTCCTCGAGGCGTTCGGGAAGAAGATCGTTCACTGTGGTGACATCGGCGCCGGCGACGCGATCAAGGCGGTGAACAACGCGATGCTCGCTGTGCATATCTGGGCTGCGGCCGAAGGCTTCGCCGCGCTCACCAAGTCAGGCGTGAGCGCGAAGATCGCACTCGATGTCATCAATGCCTCGAGTGGCCGCTCCAACACCTCGGAAAATCTCTTTCCCGAACGCGTGCTCACGCGCGCGTTCCCGCGCACCTTCAAGCTCTCGCTCCTCGACAAGGACGTTCGCATCGCCGCCGATTTCGCGCGCGAGCAGAAAGTCGTCTCGCCGCTTCTCCAGCTCACCTCCGAGCTGTTCCGCGCCGCCCGCATCGCCCTCGGCGAGGACGCGGACCACGTCGAAGCGGTGAAGATCGTCGAACAGTGGGCAGGAACGGAAATCCGATGATCGCGACCCTCGTCTCCGGCTCGCATCCGAGCCAGCATCCTGGTGCCGCCGGCATCGCCGAAGTTCGCTCGCACTTTCCGGCGCTCGACCGCACGCATCTCGGGCATCCGGTCGCCTACTTCGATGGGCCCGGCGGCACGCAGGTTCCGCGCGAAGTCGTGCAGGCAATGTCGGATTACCTGCTGCACCACAACGCCAACACCCACTGGTCGTACCCGACGAGCATCGAGACCGACGCGATCGTCGCCACCGCGCGCGAGGCACTGGCCGATTTCCTCAACGCGTCGCCAGCCGAGATCGTCTTCGGGCAGAACATGACGACGCTCACCTTCCACCTCGGCCGAGCGTTAGGCAGGCAGTGGGGCAAGGGCGACGAGATCATAGTAACCGAGCTCGATCACCGCGCCAACGTCGATCCCTGGCTCGCCCTCGAGCGCGACCGCGGCGTCACCGTGCAGATGGCTCGCGCCGATGCGCGGTCGGGGACGGTCGACCTCGAGCATCTCGCCAGCCTGGTCGGCCCGCGGACGCGGCTCGTCGCCGTCGGTGCCGCCTCCAACGCGTTAGGCTCGATCACTGACGTCGCCGGCGTCTGCCGGATCGCCCGCGCGGCCGGCGCCCTCAGCTTCGTCGACGCTGTGCATTACGCCGCGCACAACCTCGTCGACGTGCAGGCGATCGGCTGCGATTTCCTTGCCTGCTCCGCCTACAAGTTCTATGGGCCGCACTCCGGAATTCTCTTCGGTCGGAAGGAACTGCTCGAACAGCTCGACGCGCCGAAGCTGCGCCCAGCGCCCGAGTCATCACCGGAGCGGATGGAAACGGGCACCCAGTCCCATGAGTCGATGGCTGGGTCGGGCGCCGCCGTCGACTTCCTCGCCAGCCTCGGTGCCGGCGCCACGCGCCGCGCCCGCCTCGAGCGCGCCTTCGCCGAATTTCACGGCCGCAAGCGCGAACTCTTCGCGCGGCTCTGGGATGGCCTGGGCACCATCGCCGGCGTCACGCGGTTCGGCCCCGCCGCGGACGGCCAACGCACGCCGACCGCCGCCTTCACCATCAAGGGCGTCGATTCCGACCACGTCGCCCGCGCGCTCGCCGACCGCGGCGTATTCGCGTCGCACGGCGACTTCTACGCCTCGACGATCGTCGAGAAACTCGGCCTCGCCGACGAAGGCCTCGTCAGGGCCGGCTGCGCGATCTACACGACTCCCGACGAAATCGATCGCCTGCTCGAGGGCGTCGCCACCATCGCACGATAGGCGCGGATAACTCGCCCGTCGAGCTGCTCCGCTCGACGGGCTTAGTTGGTCTTGAACCACAGAGCACAGCCGCGCGATCGACTGCTTGCGATCCCGCGCGAGTTACTAAAGTGCTATTGGGCGTTAGGCGGGATGATCCCCGCCCGGCGTGCCCCAATGTCGTTCGGCCGCGCCACCACGAGCCCTCTGCGCCATGGCATTATTCTGTGGTTCATTGCAGTTCAGTGAACCACAGAGCACAGCCGCGCGATCGACTGCTCGCGATCCCGCGCCAGCTGTTGGCTGCGATTGCTCGGCGTTAGGCGGGATGATCCCGCCCGGCGTGCCCCAAAGTCGGTCGGCCGCGCCACCACGAGCCCTCTCCGCCATGGCATTTCTCTGTGGTTCATTCCAGTTCAGTGAACCACAGAGCACTGCCGCGCCATCGACTGCTCGCGATCCCGCGCCAGCTACTGCTTGCGATTGTTGGGCGTCGGGCGGGATGATCCCGCCCGGCGTGCCCCAAAGTTGTTCGGCCGCGCCATCACGAGCCCCTCAGCGCCACGGCATTTCTCTGTGGTTCATTGCAGTTCCGGCCGGCGCCCCAACCCCGAACTCAGCGCATCCCGCACACCGCCGATAACTCGCTCACCGCGGCTTCGCCGTCTCGCTGTCAGTCCGCGGAGCCGCCGTCTTCAGCGCCTTCACGACCGAGTCGGCGACCGGTTTCGGAATCACCGAATCGCCAACCGGCGCCGTCGGCGCAACGCCCGCGGCCGGCGGGTAGGGTTTGGCGCGGCGCTCGAGCGTCTTCTCCAGCCCGGGAAGGAACAGCTCGTACTTGGAGCCGGGATTCCAGAGCACCCAGCCGTCGTAGCCGGCGGCGTAGATGCCGCGCTTCTGCGCTTCGAGCTCCGCCGGACCGTAGGCAGGAGCGCCTAACGTGAAGGCCTGGATCCACGGCCGGACGTGCTCCGGCTTGGTGACCTTCAACGCGATGTCTCGATCGTGAGCCCGCGCGATTGCCATCCGCTGGATCTTTTCCGGTTCGGCGTTCGGCCGCGCCGCGCCGAACGAGCCGCGCGGGTAGTGCGACGGATAGGTCATCGGCAGCAGCACGTCGACCGGTGGCGAGACCTTCTCCCACTCCTGCCCGATCTCGAGCGGGCCGCGCACTGTCGTCACCAGCCCGAAGATGTCCGCCGTGCAGCGGGCGCCTAACGCGTTGATCCGCTTGCAGGCGGCGCCGAGGAAGTCGGCCAGCGCCTGCTGCCGCGACACACCATTCGCGTCGGGAAACGTCTGCTTCGGCAGGCTCGGATACGGCTCCGGGAATCTCACATAGTCGAACTGGATTTCGTCGAATCCCATCCGCGACAGCTCCTCGGCGACTCGGATGTTGTACTCGCGGATCAGCGGATCGTACGGATCGACCCACGTCAGTCCCTGCTTGTCATGCCACGCCGAGCTGTCCGGCTTGCGAATGGTGTGCTGCGGATTCGCTCGCGCCGCAACCGAATCCTTGAACGTCACCTGCCGCGCGATCACCACGACGCCATGCGCGTGGAGTGTGTCGATCAACTCCTTCAGGTGCGGAATCGTCCCGGAGCGGCCCGCGTTCCGGGAGACGGTCGTGTCCCTCGATGCGAAGTTCAGCCCGAACTCGTCCTTCAGGTCGAGCACCATGCCGTTGATCTCGGTTTCGTCGGCGATCTTCAGCAGTTCGCGAATCCGCTTCGGACTCTGCGACGCCCAGCGATTCACGTAGATCGCGCGCACCGTCGCTGGCGCGTCCTTCAAGTGATCGCCGGCAGTGAACGATAGGGGCGTCACGCGTGCGCCCGCGGCCGGGCGCGACGGCGCGAGCGACCCGCGGGCGCTGTCGCCGACGAGGCCCCGCGCCGAATCGCCCTGGCCGCGCTCTTGTGTGGTGCAACTCGCGACGATCGTCGCGAACAGGAAAATGACCGGACGGATGCAGCGCATGAATCGGAATTGCTCAGGTAGACAAAACGTGAAGCAGAAAGTTATCGACCTCGCTCGCCGCTGTGGGATCGCCTCGGCGGTATATATTGAGCCTCGATGAAACACCCGCCTTCGCTTGCCCGTGTTACCGTGATCGCCGCCCTTGCCGCCATTGCCTGTGGCGATCGCGATCGACCCGCTGGCCCGCCGCCCCCTCGCGCCGAATTCCTCGTCGCCGCGGGTGACAGCACGTACTGGGTGCTCGCCTCGCCGGACGGGATTCGCCGCCGCGGCTCGTCGATGATGCTGGCCCGCGTTGATGGCGACTTTTTCGAGATCTACACCGCCGATGAAGACCGTTCCTTCTTCGATGCGCTCTTCGTCGGGCAACGCGTCTATCGGCGGGACCTGGTCACCGGCGACTCGGCCCTCGTCTACCGTGACACCATCGTGCCGGACGCGCAGCACCGTTGGGCCGTGAACCATCCAGACGATTCACCGCTCCTCCCCGATGAGGATGCGAGCGAGCGGCCGGCATCGAACGCCACTGCCGAAGTGGAACTGCTCGATGTGCATGATGCGTATCTGTCGCTCGAGCATCACACCGATCTCGACGTCGGCGGCGTGAGGCACATGCACCGCACCGTCCGCCGGGTGGTCGACCTGCGGTCGCGCCACGACGCGACCGTCCGTGCAGCCTTCGGAGACTCCACCGGCCAGGCGATCCTCGGTCGCGGTGCCGCGCTCTTTGCCGCGGCGCGCGACTCGATCCGGGAAACCCGCGATCCCCGCGCTGACGAGGCGCGCGACGCAGCCACCGATCTCGTCTTCGATCCGAGCAGCTTTTCGCTGAGTGACATCGACGGTGCGCCCGCTGTGACCTTCGTCGTTCCCGGAATTGGCAACCACACGACCGGGACTGCGCTTCCGCTCGCACCGATCGCCGCCAGCCCTCCGCCCTGGTGGTCGGCTGTCATGCCGACGCTGCCGTCCTCGCGCGATTCAACGGAAGATCGTTGGACTGGGAAGGGCTACACCGTGCGCGCGCGGTATAGACCAAGCGGCGAGTTCGCGCTGCTCTCGCTGTCGGATGCGAGCGGCCATGAATGGTTGCTCGGACGCATCCCCGTCCCGGTGCGACGCGTACTCTGGCTCGACGCGCCCGCGCTCGATTCGCTGCACCGCGACGCGCTCGCGCGTGCCTTTGACGATGCGGTGCTCTACGACGACGCCGCTCGACTCGCCCGCCGCGGAGCCGATGTCGGCCGGGGTGGGTCGCATCTGGCTTCCGTGCGAGCCGCGCATCGCCAACGCCTGCACGCGCCGGCAACCGTCCCCGTCAGCCGCCGGCTGCACCGGCCACGAATCAATCGCCCGCGCCACATTCCGACATGACCTCCCCCGCTCCCGCACAACACCCCGCGAGCCGCGCTGTTCGAGAGAGCCAGCACGAGACCTCCGAACTCATGATGCCGCAGCACGCCAACGTGCTCGGTCACGTCTTCGGCGGGGTGATTCTCTCGATGATGGACACGACCGCCGCGGTCGCTGCCTTCCGCCACGCCCGCAATGCCTGCGTCACGGTGTCGATCGACCGGGTCGACTTCCGCGAGCCGATTCACGTCGGTGACCTGATCATCATGAAGGCGAGCGTGAACTTCACCGGACGCACGTCCATGGAGATTGGAGTTCGCGTCGAAGCCGAGGACATGATCACCGGCCGCCGGCGTCACACCAACTCCTGTTACCTGACCTTCGTTGCGGTTGACCGCAATGGACGTCCAATGTCGATCCCTGCGATCGTCCCCGAGACCCCTGACGAGATGCGTCGGTTCTCGGCGGCCAAGGAGCGGCGACGCCGTCGGCTCGAAGAGCGGAATGAAGAGGGCAAATGAAATGGCCGCAGTGCCCACGCTGACCAGCGACGAGTAACTTCCATCATGCCCTTCACCGTCGATCAGGCGAATCGCACGCTGCCGCTGGTCAGCCGCATCGTCGCCGACATTGTGCAGACCTACGAACGCTGGCAGGAGGCCATCCGCGCCTTCGAGCTGGCGTCCGTCGGACAGCAGGGCGATCAGCCGAGTCCAGCGGCCGTCGCCCGCGAGCGCGAGGCACAGCGGCTCGCGCTCGAGATCACCGGGTTCGTTCGCGAGTTGGAAACGATCGGCGTCGAGTTCAAGGGCTACGACGTCGGACTCGTCGATTTCCCCTCGCGAATCGGCGATCGCACGGTTTATCTCTGCTGGCGCCTCGGCGAGCCGTCGGTCCAGTACTGGCACGAGACGGATGGCGGTTTTGCCGGGCGCCAGCCGATCGAAGCGCTCGCCACCGCCTAACGTTCTACCGCACCCACCCGTTCCACGGCACAGAGCAATCATGGCCACGTACCGCTCCACCGACGGCACCGTCTGGAGAGTGAAGGTCAGCAACGTCGGCGCGAGCAACGCCATCGTTCTCTTCCAGCATCCCGACGGCGAGACCACGCGCAAGGATCGCTACAACTGGTACCTGAGCCGCGGACCCGAGGCGAAGAGCGTCACCGGCCGGCTCGACCCGAAGAAAGTCGCCGCCGCCCTGACCGTCGACGAAGTCGAGGCGCTGTTTCGTCGCTCGATGCCCGCCTCGCGCCGCGATCCGCTCGTGGCCGCACCGGGTCCGGCCAGCTACTGACGGCTTGGCGCAGCAGCGGCGATCAGGGGTCGAGCGTCAGGCACGGCGTCACGCGATGCCCGCTTCCGCCTCGTGCGGCACGTCGATCTCCATCCCGTCGCGGCCGATCATCACGTTGGCGAACACTTCCTTCGCCTCACGATCGAGATCGCTCGGATCCCGCGAGTAGCGCGCCGAAAAATGGGTGAGTACGAGCCGGCGCACCCCGGCGCTCGCTGCGACGCCGGCGGCTTCGCGCGCCGTCGAGTGTCCCGTTTCGACGGCGCGAACCGCATCCTCGTCACCGAACGTCGCCTCGTGGACGAGGAGGTCGGCGCCGCGCGCGATCTCGACCGTCCGCTCCGACGGACGCGTGTCACCCGTTATGACGACGCGTCGTCCGCGCCGCCGTTCGCCGACGAGTGCCACAGCTTCGATTACTCGGCCGTCGTCAAGCGTGACCGATTCGCCGCGATGGATCCGCCCCCAGAGCGGTCCCTCGGGGATGCCGAGGCTCCGCGCGAGGTCGGGATTGAACCGGCCGCGGCGCTCCTCTTCGATCAACGCGTAGCCTAACGCGCTCGCTCCCCCATGATCGGCCGCATACGGCACGATCGAATAGCCGGCTCGCGCGATCGGGACACCGGGTTCAACCTCGGTGATCGGGAGCTCGAACGTCAACCGGTCCGAGCCGAACCGCTCCGCCGCCCGCAGCACGCGGCCGGCCCCCTTCGGACCCCAGAGCCGCAGTGGCTCCGTTCGTCCCTGCAACGCCATCGTCCGGGTGAGGCCGATCAAGCCGATCAGGTGATCGGCATGGAAGTGGGTGAAGAAGATGTCCTCGAGCGAGAATGCGACTCCATAGCGCATCATCTGCCGCTGGGTGCCCTCGCCGCAGTCGAAAAGCAGCGTCTCGCCCTCGCGCACGATGGCGACCGACGACACATTCCGCTCGACAGTGGGTCGCGACGCAGATGTTCCAAGGAGGCGAAGCGAGAGTGACATGGCGCTGAATATACCCCGGCGGATTCACCTGACACGCCAGTCGAGCCCGTCTCGGGCGCCCGGTCCGACCCTTGCAAAACGCAGGGGTGCGCGGCCGACACGGAGGCCGGCCGCGGAGAGTGGTCCGTTGGCGACGCCAAGTCGGCACGGACAGCAGCAGCAGGGGTTGGACGGACCCCAACAGCGGGAGGAGTAATGGCAGAACGTAGCGAAGGGAAAAGCCGGCGAGGTTTCGCCTCGATGGACGAGTCGCGCCAGCGCGAGATCGCGAGCAAGGGTGGCCGCGCCGCGCATGCGAAGGGGACAGCGCACGAGTTCGACTCGAATGAGGCGCGCGCCGCCGGCCGCAAGGGTGGCGAAGCCGTGAGTCGAAACCGCGAGCACATGGCCGCGATCGGCCGCAAAGGCGGAGAGGCCCGAGGGACGAGCGCGCGCAATGGCGCTTCCCGCGGCGCGACCGCCCGGCCGAACGCTGAACCGATGCGCGGCGAGGTGCTGCGCGGCTCAGCGAGCGAAACGGTCGGCGGCGGCACCGCGGACAGCTACCGCTCGACGAATGGCCGCGCCGACTCGAGCCGCGCGCCGTCGCCTCGCCTCGGCGAACAGGACCGCACGCAGCAGCTTCGTGCCGACGAATTCCCCGCCGATCAGCCGCGGAGCGCGCAGACGCGCGAGCAGATGATCGGTGGCAGCAAGAACACTGATTCTCCCCGTGACGCCGGCGCACGTTAGGCAGCAGCCGGCGTTCAGCGATAAGCGGTAAGCAACAAGCAGTCAGCGAACGGCGTTATCGGGAGCGTGACCTCGAAACGCGGTTCGCTGACTGCGTATTGCGCACTGAAACCGGCGCCAGGCCGCCCGAACGTCAGTATCGCCCGCGGACGATCTCCGCATGGCGCGCCCGGTCGATGTTACCGCCGCTGACCACCACCGCCACCGGCTCCGCAACATCGCCTAACGCTCGCCCGCGGAGTGCGGCCACCCCGACCGCCCCCGATCCCTCGACCGTCAACCACTCTTCGGTCGCGAGCCAGGCGATGGCCGCTGCAATCTCCCGCTCGCTCACGACGGCGATGCCATCGAGCGCCGCCCCCCCGATCGCCAGCCCTTCCGCATCGATCGGCCCCGCCAGTCCGTCGGCCAGCGTCGGCGCATGACCGACGTCGATGATGCGACCAGCCGCCAGCGACCGCGCCATCGAATCCGTGTGCTCGCTCTGCGCGCCGAGGATCCGCACGGCTGGCGCCACCGCGCGCAAATAGCTGCCGGTCCCGCCAAGCAGACCGCCACCGCCCACCGGCAAGACCACCGACGCGAGCCGCGGAAGGTCTTCGTGAATCTCCTGCGCGACCGTGCCCTGCCCGGCGATGAGATCATCGCCCGCGCACGGATTCACGAATAGCGCGCCCGTGCGCGCCGCATGCGCGATTGCCGCCGCCATCGCCGCGTCGTAGTCGGGTTGCGACGCATCGACGGTCGCGCCCAGTGCGACGATCCCGTCACGCTTCACGGCCGGCGCCGTCGACGGGACGAACACCATGGCACGAATTCCGATCTCGCGCGCTGCGTGCGCGATTCCGAGGCCGTGATTGCCGGCCGAGGATGCGACTACCCCACGCGACCGGTGCGCCTCGGGAATCAGTGCGAGTGCGTTGAACGCACCACGCAGCTTGAACGAGCCAGTGTGCTGCTCGCATTCGAGCTTGAGCCAGCATTCGACGCCGGCAAGGCGCGACAATGCAGGGGAGTGACGGAGCGGCGTTCGCCGGACTACACCGCGCAGCCGGTGTGCGGCGTCGCGCACGCGCTCGATGGAGACCAGTCCAGCCATGGCGGACAAGCTAACGTCCGCGGCAGCTATTCAGTCGCTCATCATCTGTTCGCCGAGCAGCGCCGGGCGCGGGCGGCTTGCCGGACGCCTGACGGCGCGCACCGACGGCGCCGCGAAGATCTCGGTCTGTGATGGCGTCCAGCGCGCAACATATGCATTGACGTCAAACTTCCCCCGCGCGCGGCTCAGCGACATCGGCCGTATCGTCCCCCACACAGGGCGAGTCGCGAACGGACGATCAAACTTCCCGAAGCACCAGAGAATATTCGAGTAGCTGTTCGGGTCACGTCCGTCGAGCGCATAACGGTCATTCAGCCAGATCAGGCTGGAGAGCGCATCGGCGTATCGCTCCGTCCAGAGAAGCACCGACTTTCCCCACAGCATGCGCACGGCATTGTGCATCTGGCCAGTAGTCAGCAGCTCGCGCTGACCGGCGTCCCAGAGCGGCTCACCGGTCGCGGCGCCTGCCAGTTGCTCGCGCGAATAGATCACGTCGCGCGCATCTCCCTCGTGTTCCGACATGGAACGGTGCACCCACGCCGGCAGCGCATCGAGCGTCGTGTGTGCCGCGTTGTGGAGGCAGAAGTTGAGCGACAGCTCGCGCCAGGTGATCATCTCATCGAGGAACGCTTCGGCCTCGGACTTCGGACCGTGCTGCAGCGCTGTCCGCGCCACCTCGGCGGCGCTGATGTGCCCATAGCGCAGGTACGGGGAGAGGCGGCTCGAGCCGTCGGGGTCCGTCGGGTCGACGCGGCGCGTGCTGTACTGTTCGAGTCCTGTCTCGATGAATCGTGCGAGACGCTCGCGTGCGGCTCCACTGCCCCCTTCGATCGACGCCGGCGCGACTTCGCGATCCACTTCGCAGCGAGCGACTTCGGCGGCGATGTCGGCGCGTGCGATGTCCACCGATTCGATCGCCAGCGACGCGAGCAGCGCCGCAGGAAATTCGCGTCGCGGTCCGCGCTCGAGTACCGGCTCGAGTGAAATGTCGCGGAGCTTCGCGAGCTTCGGACGGATGGTGCGTGCCGCGTACTCTTCGCGGGGAAGCATGGCCGCCGGGACGACACCGATCGAATCGACCGCGACCACGCGACAGGGCACCGCGGCGGCGAGTCGCGCGGTTCGCTGCGCGGCGCCACCCGTCGGATATGCATCGGTGACGATCAGGCAGGCACGAGTGGCGATCCGATCGACCGTCCGCGAGACTTCACCACGCTTGCGGCGAAGCAGGAAGCGGAACGTGTAGCCGGCAGCGTCGGCGTCGCGCGCGACGTCGCGGGTGCCCTGCAGCGCGAAGGTGTGCATCCGGTCGGACGCGTGCACGTAGTCGCAGTCGAGCTCGTGGACGATGAGCAGCGGCCGATTCAACCGGTCGGCTTCGATCGTCGCGTAGCGGAGGCCCCAGTTCTCGCGGATGCGCTGCGTCGTCTGCATCAGATACAGCACAAACTCGCCCTCGGGTACGAGGCGCATTTCGTTCAGCCGCAGGCAGCGCTGTGCGAGCTGGTCGCGGACGTACGGAGATCCGAGAGGGTGCATACGCTCTGTAACGTATAGTATGAGCAGAGCGTTCCACAGTGCGCGGGTTGCCGCGGGTGCCCCGCAGGCGAGGCGGAGGCTGGGGTCTGCGCTCCGATTCGTGGCGAACGCTTGTTACCTGGCGCACAATCGGTCGTCCTTGACTCGGACGGACGGCGCCGCTACTTTGTTGCGATGGCGGCCCCGCCCACGCGGGGCCGCTGTGCTTCCCGCGCCTGAGTTGCCAAACGGCTACGCCCAACGGTGCGGATCATGGGGCTGTAGCTCAGCTGGGAGAGCGCTGCCTTCGCAAGGCAGAGGTCAGGGGTTCGATCCCCCTCAGCTCCACTCGGGATTTGGGTGGCACGGTTTTGGCTTTTGATTATGGTTGCCCGCCGCTGTTCGGTAGGACATTAGGGTTCCAATGACAGCGCGCGTGGCACGTCTCCGGCGAATTCTTTCCCGGATGAAAGAGCAGCGCCGACCCATGGGTCGGCGCTGCTTCTGCGTTCAAGCGCGTCCCCCCCGCGCGGCAGCTACCAGCTGTCGCCACCCCCGGGCGGCGGCCATGCCCCGAGCATCCGCCGCAGCTGGACGACCTGGCCGAGGTGATACGCGTTGTGGATCGCCAGGCCGTTGAGACCGGCGAATCGCGTCCGCCCACCCCAGCGCACCAGCGTCTGGCCTAACGGTGCGCTGTCGATCGCCGCCTCGGCTCGCGCCAACCCGTCGCCAAAGCGCGCGACCAGTGCCTTCCACTCCCGCTCGTCGCGAGCCGCGTCGCCGCCTGGCCAGCCAGCCGCATCGTGCGGCGGCGATGGACGCTCCGCACCGGCCAGCCGCTCGAGGTAGAGATCCTGCCAGAAGACGAGGTGGGCCGCGATCCGGCGGATCGAATGCTCGGCAGCTGGTGGCTTCTCGCCGGCCAGGCGCCAATCGAGTGCCTCGAGGACACGCCGGCTGTCGACGAACTGGCCGCTGCCGCGCAGCGCGTCGCGGAGCGCGGTGGCCTCGCTGGTCGCCAGCGTCGCCGCCGCGGCCGGCGGCCGCGGCTGCCTAACGCGCGGTTCCTGGTCCGCCATCGGTGCCTCCGATCTCGGCGGCGAGGTCGGCTCCGAACGCGGTCAGCGCGTCGGCGAAGAATCGGTCCTTCTGCTGTTCGACGCGCACCGTCACCTCGCTCATCGCCGAGCTGCCGAACGCGGAGAGCCAGCGAACGACCGCGCTTTCCTGCACCTCCATCCGGAAATCGCGGGCGATCAGCGTCGAACCCCCGGGTTCGCTCCGCGCCACGAGGCGCGTCGAGATCCCGTCGCCGGCGAACGGACGGCTCAGCGCGCCGCGCATCAGGTGATCCGCGGCAAATGGAAGGTGCCACTCCGGCTCGTGCCGGTAGTGGATCGCCCATCCTCGTTCGGTGGTTGTGCGAACCGGGACGACATCGACGAGCAGATTGCTGACGCCGACTGTGAACAGAGCGCCCTTCGCGGCGACGTCCACTCGCAGGCGAAGCGAGTCGGCGTCGATGCCGGTCGCCGGACCGGCCAGTGGTTGCATGACGCCGCCGTGCGTCCGGAGCCTGATGCGAATCACGCGATCGCTCAGCGACAACAGGCCGTACGGCGTACCGTTATGATCCTCGAGCACCATCCGGTAGCGCGACGTGGCGCCGTACTTGTCGATCCAGCGCGCGAAGTCGGGCAGGTCGGCGGCGAGCCGTGTGGCGTCCATCGAGATGCGCAGCGCGACGAGCGTCGACTGATCGGGGAGCACGGTCGTCGCAATCGAGTCGGCGGCGAAGAGCCTCCCTAACGCTGCCGTGGTGCGCGGTAGGCCGCGCAGCCAGAGGTGGCGAATCTCGGAACTCGAACGGCCCTCGCCGGACGCCAGCAACCGGAGGCGAAGCAGGTCCAGCGCAGCGGGGGTGGCGTCGCCGACGGCCAACTCATCGCTCGAGCGCCATTCGTACGCGTGCTTCCCAAGCTGGCGGAGCTGCATGATGTGCCGCGACTCGCCCACACCCTGTGGCATCGGGGCGTCGGGTCGAACGTCCAACAGGTAGCGGCGGTCAGCGGTGGGGCCGCCGGCGATCACCACGGTGCGCGTCGTTCCCTCACGCCGTGTCCAGACAGCGGTATCGTCGAACACCCGGGACGGCATGAGCGACCCTCGCACGTAGCGCGGACGAATGAGCTTGAGCCGATCCGAGCGCGTCAGCGGCCCCAGACGGAGCGCCAGCGCGCCAAAGAAATCACGCGTGTTCGATCGCGCGGCGTCGGGCGACTCGCCGAGCGATGCAGCGGCCGCCGGACCGCAGGCACTGAGGGCGGCCAGCATCAGGAGAAACAGGGCGCGCGCGGCAGCGGGACGGCTTGCCGCGCCGCGGGAGCACGGCGAGCGGACGACGAATGAGATCACCGGACGACGATGCATCGGTGCGCAGTCGCTGGGGAGGGGGGACCGTCGACCGCGCTGCGCCGTTGTGGTGCGGTCGGTCGGACCGTCGCGGGGTTGCCCGACCGGGAAGCGCCATGTAGGTTTCCGGTCCGTCCGTGAGGGCGAAAATCGTCGTGAATACCGCGTAAGTCACGCTGCCCCTTGGTGTAACTGGCAACACGCCTCACTCTGGATGAGGAGAGTCTAGGTTCGAGCCCTAGAGGGGCAACTGAAAGAAACAGGCTCGAGCCCACTCCGGCACCGCTTGGGGTGGGTTTGTTTTTGAGCACTCCCGTTCGCTGGTCGTCACGGCCCTCCGCTACGGAGCTTGTGGCTCGAATGACTTCACGCCAGTTCTCGACGACGGCCGGTGTCGCAGCCGCGTTGCTTATTGCCGCCTGTGGTTCGCTCCGAACGCAGCACCAAGCTCCGCGCTCGGCCGCTGCCGAAGATTGGCCGGCGTACGGTCACGACCGCGGCGGGAGTCGATTCTCCCCACTCACGCAGATCGACGCGCGGAACGTCGCGACGCTCGCCGTCGCCTGGAAGTTCAGCACCGGCGAAGCGGGCCCCGGTTTCGAGACGGGACGGAAGACGTCGTTCGAGGCGACGCCGCTGGTGGTCGCCGGCACGATGTACTTCAGTACCGCGTTAGGCAGGGTGTTTGCGCTCGACGCGGCGACCGGTGCCGAGCGGTGGCGTTTCAATCCGGGGGTCGCCCGGGTCGCGAAGTTCGGCGACTTCGCCAGTCGCGGGGTCACCTGGTGGGCCGATCCGTCGGCGCCGGCAGACGCGCACTGCGCGCGGCGGATATTCATCGCGACGATCGACGGCCGGATCATCGCGCTCGACGCGGCGACCGGGAGCACATGCGCCGCGTTTGGTGATGGCGGCAGCGTGGACCTGCGACGCGCGCTCCGCAACGCACCGTTCGAGTGGGAGGAGTACGAAGTCACCTCGCCACCAGCGCTCGTGAATGGGACTCTCGTCGTCGGCTCCGCGGTCGCGGACAACAACCGCACCGACGCGGCGAGTGGTGAGGTACGCGCCTATGACGCGCGGAGCGGTGCGCTGAAGTGGACCTGGGATCCGGTGCCCCAGGATTCGGCCGACGCCGCGTACGCGACGTGGGTCGGTCCGGCGGCCCACCACACCGGTGCCGCCAACGCATGGAGCGTGATCGCCGCGGATTCGGCACGCGACATGGTGTTCGTGCCGACAAGCAGCCCGAGTCCCGACTATTACGGCGGCGCGCGGCTCGGCGACAACCGCTACGCGAACTCGATCGTCGCGATCCGCGCTGCGACCGGCAAGGTCGTCTGGTCGTTCCAGACTGTACATCACGACCTCTGGGATTACGACAACGCATCGCCGCCGCTGCTGGCGACCGTCAGGCACGCCGGCCGCGAGCGGGCGGTGGTGGTGCAGGCGACGAAGACGGGGATGCTCTTCGTTCTCGATCGCGACACCGGCATCCCGGTGTTTCCGGTGGAGGAGCGCCCCGTTCCGCGGAGCTCCGTCGCCGGCGAAGTGGCGTCGCCGACACAGCCCTTTTCGACGCTCCCCGCGCTCAGTCCGCACGCGCTGACCGCGAACGATGCGTTCGGTGCGGACAGCAGCGACCGCGCCGCGTGCCGAGCCCTGATCGCCTCGTTGCGCAATGAGGGAATCTTCACGCCGCCGAGCACGGAGGGCACCTTCGTCGTGCCGTCGAACATTGGTGGTGCGCACTGGGGCGGCGTGGCGTATGACCCGGCGCGGCAGCTGGTCATCGTGCCGGTCAACGAAGTGGCCGCGCAGGTGCAGCTGATCGCGCGCACGAGCGGGCATGTGATGGAAGAGGCGGGTTGGGATTACGCCGCGATGCGGGGCACGCCCTTCCTCCTCCGCCGCCGCATCATTCTCTCCCCGGCCGGCGTGCCCTGCACGCGGCCGCCCTTCGGCTCGCTCGTTGCGGTCGATCTCGGCAGTGGGGCAATCGCCTGGCGCGTGCCGTTAGGTACGCCTCGTCCTCCGTCGGCGCACCCGTCGCTCCAACCGTCGCTCGCCGATCCGGCGCGCTCGGGGCTGACGGCGATCGCCGGCGCCGCCCCCGACTCGGCCGCCCTTGCGACGCTCGGCTCGCCGAATCTCGGTGGCGCGATCGTCACCGCCGGCGGCCTCGTGTTCATTGGGGCCACGATCGACCAGCGGATCCGCGCCTTTGACGTCGCGACCGGACACGAGCTCTGGCAGGCGCCGCTTCCCGCGGGTGGCAAGGCGACCCCGATGACCTACATGGTCAACGGGCGCCAGTACGTCGCCATTGCCGCCGGTGGCGACGGAGCGTTTTTTGGAAAGGGCGATCAGATCGTTGTATTTGCGCTGCCGACCGCACGTTAGGCGAGCGCTTCCTCACACAGTCACGACCTATGAGACAAGTCATCCCCAGTCACCGCCGCCGCATGGCGTGCGCGGGCTTCCTGCTGCTCGGCACCGTCGCGTCATGCGCGAAGACTGCCCCGACGCCAGCGCCGGCGCCGGTGTCCGCGCCACCAGCGGCCGGAGCGCTCCCGGCGCCGCCTAACGGCGAGTCGCCGCTCGGCGCCGGATTCGCCAGTCGCGGGGTGATCGAGGGATTCTACGGGCCGCCATGGTCGCATCAGGATCGCCTCGACATGCTGCGTTTCATGGGCCGCGTCGGGATGAACGTCTACTTCTACGCCCCGAAGGACGACCCCTTCCACCGCGAGCGCTGGCGTGAGCCATATCCCGCGGAACAGATCGCCCGAATTGGTGAGCTGGTGCGCACCGGGCGCGAGAACGGAGTGAACGTCTGGTTCGCGATCAGCCCGGGGCTGAGCATGACGTACTCCGACTCCGCCGACTACCGCGCGCTCCTCGCCAAGCTCGACGCCGTCGCCGCGGTCGGCGTGAAGCATGTCGCGTTCTTCGTCGACGACGTCCCCGAGGCGCTCACGCATGACGCCGATCGCGCGCGCTTCTCCTCGCTCGCTGCGGCGCATGCGTTCGTCATCAACTCACTCGCCCGCGACCTCGGCGCGCGCGGGCTTGCGCTCGCGGTCGTGCAGACGACGTACACCAACTCGTTCGGCAGCAAGGACTACCTGCGCGAGCTTGGACAGCTCGTCGTGCCGGGCATTCCGTTGGCATGGACCGGCATCGACGTGGTCGCACCGGAAATTACTGCAGCGCAGGCGCGTGACTGGGGCGCGATGCTGCAGCGCCCACCGCTGGTCTGGGATAACTACCCGGTCAACGACTTTGCCCGCTGGCGGCTCTTCCTCGGACCGTTGCGCGGTCGCTCGGCTGACCTCCCCAGTGCGGTCGCCGGGTTTGTCGCCAATCCGATGAACGAAGCGCACGCGTCGATGCTGCCACTGTTCACAATCGCCGACTACCTGAAGAATCCCGCGACATACAATCCCGACAGTTCGATTGCGCACGCGATGACTGCGCTCTACGGCGCGCACGCCGACGTCATGCGGCCGTTCCTCGCCGCCTACGGCGATGACTGGGCAACGCGAACACCGGTCGAAGCACTGTACATCCCATCACGGACGCTCGACCTCGCCAGCGTCGCACGCGCGGTGCACGATATGCGCGCGTCACTTGCCGCGATGCGCGCCCTTGCAGCGAGCGACTCGGCGACATGGTTCCCGCTGGCGCGCGAGGTCGCTCCCTTCGCCGACTCGGTCGATGCTCGGCTGGCGTTGATTCAGCGCGACACGATGTACCGTCGGCGTGGTGATGTCCTGACCTTTCGCGGTGAGCTCGATCGAGTGCGAGCCGTGCGCGCGCGTGCCGCGCCGGTGGTCGACGGCCAGATCGAGGAATGGAAAGCCGCGGGATGGCGAAAGCTGTTCACCCGCGACGGACTCGATGCGCGCGTGGCGCTGGCGGCAACCAGGGATACGCTCTACATCGCCGTCGACGTCGCCGACACGAACGCAATCGCATTCGGGAGCGACTCGGTGACGAACGGTGACAATGTCACGCTGGTGATCGGTGCGGACGCCAGCGGATCGGCGGAGCGAATGAGCGGGCGCGATCTCGTGCTGGTCGCCACGCCGGCGACTGCGACGCGAGGCGCGGCGGTGAGCGCGCGGTCGTTCGCACTGACCCCATTCTACCAGGAGATTCTCGTCGCGCGGGAGGGCTACGCGTTCCCGGGATTTCTGATCGACAACTTCGGTGCGGCCGTCCCGCCGCAGTTCAGCGCGACCGCAAGCGGTACCCGTGTTGCGGGTTCGGTCGCGTCGCAACGCTGGCGGATCGAGCTGGCAATCCCGCGCGCCGGGATTCCAACCATCGCGACATCCCACGGCGTCGCGATCCGTATGGCGCTCGAGGTGAGTGATGTGAAGCCCGGGCCGCGCCGCACGGCATCGCTCGGTCCGCGGAACTATCCGGCGAACCCCGCCACTTACACGGAAGTCATTCTTCCGCGGTAGGCGATGTCATCCTCGGGGAGCGCTCACAACTACTCGGTGCCTAACGGTGACGCCGAGGCGCCCGACGGTGGCAACGAAGAACGCGCCGTTCGGCGATGGACGCGATCACGCCGCGGGTTTTCGGGGATCGCTGAATCCCGCGGCGTGCCGGTGCTGTCCTGCCTCGCAAATTACGGAGGCTAGTTGTTGCTGCTGAATCGGCGAAACTCGCCGGTGAGCGACGGACTGCTCGAGGTCGGCGCAGTGCGCGCCTTGGCGCAGAGTTTTTCCAGTTCCGCGGACGGCATCGAGCGCCAGTCGTCGGGGAAAGGAGCAAGCCGCTTCTTCGCGTGCTCTGACTGGAAGAGGAGCCAACCGGTCTTGAACTCGGGCATTCGCAGACGATCGCGGGCGATGCTGCCCATGGACGGGTCGGAGATCTCAGTTACAAGCCACTCCGTGCCCTTGGAATCGGTGAACGTCATGTTCGTGTCTCATTAAGTATCTACTGCTACGAAATCGTGTCGCTTTTGCCTGCCCTTACCTGCAGACCCGAGTGCAGGAAACTTGCCGTTGGGAACGGTGCATGTCGAGCCGGGACATGCGGATAACCACGGTGTGATCAGTGTCACGCGAGAGCGGTGACGATCGTCAATCATCCGCGGGAGACGGTCTTTCACTGCGCTTCATCTATCGCAACAGGCTGCGTCAGGTGATCGTCAATCAAAGCGAGCCGCCGCCGCTCGACAGCGCGAGCTGAGTCGCTCGCTCCCAACGCACCTCGAGTCATGAACTGCTTTCGCTGCGGCACCGTAGTCTCCGACGGCACTCGTTTCTGCGCGCAATGCGGCGCCGACGTGTCCGCGGAAGCGCGCGCCGGGCAGTCGGAGCAGCAGCGAAGTGCAGACGGTCTGCTCGAGATCGCGCGCACCCGGCTCGCCGCCGACTATGACGTCGAGCGCGAATTGGGCCGCGGCGGCATGGCGGTGGTGCTGCGCGCCGTCGAGCGGGAGCTCCAGCGGCCGGTTGCGCTGAAGGTCATGCCGCCGCA
>JBKJQR010000009.1:0-8202 GCA_046593895.1 Gemmatimonadaceae bacterium
CGGGGCAATCGCGCCTAACGTCCTGGTGGAGATCGACTCGGTCACCGGCCTCGCACAACGCGTGATGATCCGCCGCCGTTCGCCGCGCGCCGCACCGATGGTAGTGATGGTCGACCCATCCACCCGCACCCCCGCACTCGCACCACTGCCCCCGCTGCCCCCGGCGGCGATCGCCTGGAGCACCACGACCGCGCTGGCCGGCGCCGAGCTGGCGCGAGTCACTCCGGAGCTCGGTGAATCGTTCGGCGTCGCGCGCGGGGTACTAATCCTCTCCGTCGGCGCGAACACGCCGGCGGCGCGCGCTGGGCTGCGAGGAGGGGATGTGATCACGGGGGTGGATGGGAACGAGGTGAGCAGCGCGAGCCAGATCCAGAGGGCGATGCAGAGGGGGGGACGAGGGATCGACCTGACAGTGATTCGGAAGAGGAAGCAGAGGGGGATTCAGTTGAGATGGTAATTCCTTGTTCCTCGTTCCTCGTCACTCGGAACAACGAGGGACGAGGGGGGGGCGCCGTCGCCTCGGGCGACGAGCGCAACGGAGGAAATCGGAACGCGGAAGGACCCGACGAGGAACCAGGAACGAGGCATAGGGTGCCCTTGTCTCGTGTGGCGTACTTCCTCGTTGAGGGAGAACGAGGGACGAGGGGCAACGAATACGGGTGACGGGTGACGGGTGACGGGTGACGGGTGACGAGGGACGAGGAACGAGGAACGAGCGACATACGCCACCAGGAACAAGGGCGCCACCTCCCTCATCCCTCGTCCCTCGTCCCTCGTCGGATCCTTCCGCGTTCCGAGTTCCTTGTTGGGCACGTCGCCCGAGGCGACGGCGCCCTCCCTAGTCCCTCGTCTTCCTTTCCAGCTTCCGAGTGGCCGGTACCAGGCTTTTGTGTATCGCCAGCGCCGCGACTGCCCCGTCTCCCGCCGCGCAGATCGCCAGTTGTGCCCCCGGGATGATGTCGCCGGCGGCGAACACGTTAGGCACGGAGGTGTGACCGTCCTTGTCAACCGTGACGTGCCCCTCTTCATCGCGCTCGCAGCCGAGCTGGACGCCGAGGTCGTCGCTCGGGTACTGGCCGATGCTGAAGAAGATCCGTTCGCAGCCTAACGGTTCGCGGCCGGTGAAGACGAGGGAGCGGAGTTCGCCGTCGCGGAAGTTGATCCGTTCAATCGGCTCGCCGATCACCGCGATCTCGAGGGCGGTGAGCTTGCTGCAGTACTCGTCGGTGAGTTCGGGATCGGCGCCGTCGGTGCAGACGATGATGTCGCGCGTCCACGTCGTCAGGTTGAGCGCCATCCCGACGGCGCGGCGGCCCTTGCCGATGACGACGGTCTTCTTGCCGGCGGCCTCGTAGCCATCGCAGTCGGGGCAGACGTGCGCACGGTCGCCGTAGATGTGATCGAGGCCGGGGATGTCGGGCCAGACGTCCTTGATGCCGATCGCAAGGAGCAGGCGGCGTCCAGCAACGCGTGAGCCGCCCTCGAGTTGCAGCTCGAAGTGCTCGTCAGATTTGCGATTGACGCAGAGGACGATACCGTCAACGAGGATGACGCCGTGCGTGCGGCACTCGTCGCGGGCGCGGCCGCGCAAGTCTGCCGGCTTGATCCCGGGCAGGCCGAGGAAGCCATTGATGCCGCGCGTTTCCCAGTTGCGCGGGTCGCCCGAGTCGACGACGACCACGCTGTGCAGGTAGCGCGACAGCCAGAGCGCGGCGGACAGCCCGGCGATTCCGCCGCCGACGATGGCTACGTCGTAGAGTGGAGTGCCGTCGTCACCGAGTGACGGCGCGGGTGTGGCGAACGGAGTGAGAGCTGGTTCGGACATGTCGCCCTCACCCCCGGCAAAAAAAGGTCCGCGACGAGTCGCGTCAGCGCACCGCGCCGGGTGGCAGTGCGTAGAGGAGGCGCAGCGTCGCGAGGTCGGCGCGCGACAGCTGGAGCACATGCGCTTCGCTGGCCATGATGTCGTCGGAGCTCGACGAATGATTCAGGCCGAGCATGTGCCCGATCTCATGGAGCGCCGTCGCCCGCACGAGCGCGGCGTCGAGCGTCTGGCCGGTGGTTGCATGGGTCGCGATGGTAATGTCGCCGGCGACGAGCCAGTGATACTGATCCCAGGTCTGCAACGTCTGGCCGATCGTGCCGCCCTCGGCGAAGTGATCGATCCAGTGAACGCGCACATTCGCGACGGCCGAGTCGGTGGTGAACTGCGCGCCGATCGGTGCGCCGGCGGCGGTCCATGCGTTGAATGAGGAGCGCACCGTGTCGGCGTATTCCGGTTTCCACTCGGTAGCCGTCGTCGTGCTGGCAATCCAGACGCGGAAGACGGTGGACTCCGGCCAGCGCACGAGCTGCCCCTCCTGCCTGGCGACGATGTCGTTGATGTAGGTGCCGGGCGCACCAAGCGCGAGGTGCCGCTTGATCTCGTCGATATCGCGCGGTGGCGCCGGGTTACCCGAGTGGACGAGGCGGACGCGAACTTCGCCGTGGCGGGGCGCGGTGAGGGCGATCGCGGCGGAGCTGTCCGCGCCGCTGAGCGTGACGGTGTCGGCGTCCGGCGTCGCGAGTTGCGTCTCGGTGACACCGGGAACCCGGTGTGGGCGCGGTGCGGTCACGATCATCGCGCCGACTACAACCACCACTGCGCCGACGATCGTTACCGCCGCCAGCTCGGCGCGGGTCATCTGCCTAACGGACCGGGCCCGGGGGGAGCGAGTAGAGCAGCTGCATCGTCGACCGGTCGGCGGCGGACAGGTCGCGCACCCGAACGCGCGGCGTCATGATGTTCGAGACGTCGGCGGTGTGGTCGAGACCGAGCAGGTGGCCGATCTCGTGGAGTGCGATCGCGCGCACGGCAGGACGGTCGAGGGCCTCGCCACCGTCGTGATGCACGGCGAGCACGATGTCGGCATCGACGATCCACCAGTTGTCATCGCGCGCCCAGCGGGTCTTGCCGCTGATCGGCGTCGCGAACTTGTCGATGAAGCTGACGTGGACGTCGGCCTTCGCGGAGTCGGCGACGAAGACGAAGCGAATCGGAATTCCGACGCCGGCCCACGATGCAAATGCCGCGCGTACCTGGCTGACAAAGGCGGGCTGCCAGTCGGTGACAGCACTCGTCGGCTGGATCCAGATGTTGAGCGGATGAACGGTACGGTCGTGCCAGCGGGCGAGCGCGGAGTCGCGAGTGAGGAGGATCTCGCCGATGTAGGTACCCGGCTCGGCCTCTTGCAGCTTGCGCTTTATCTCTGCGGCATCATGCCCGCGGCGCATCATGCGCGTTCGCGTCGAGGCAAGTGAGCCCGAGGCGCTCGACTCGTGCGGCGCCGATTGCTGCGCGAAGGGCAGCGAGGCAGTCGCGACGGCGACGACGGTCATCGTGAGTGAAGCGATCAGCAACTGCTGCTTCATGGGGGGACCCACTCCTGCGCTGGCGTCGACAAGAACGAATCGATCAGAGCGAAGAAGCGCTGAGGAGCTTCCCAGAACGGCATGTGTCCCGAACCCGGGATCACCACGAGTTTCGCCGAGGTTGCGAGCGAATCGACGAGTTCGTGCGAGGCCGCCAAGGGGAGCAGATCACGCTCTCCATGGATGACGAGCACGACCACTGGAAGGGCACTCAGCAGTGGTCTCCAGTCGTAGCCGTTGTGACGGAGGTCTGTCGCGACCGCCGCTCCGGTGACGCTGGTCGCACGCGGCGCCGTGAAGAGCGTCGCGAGGCTGCGATCGGCGAGCCGGGCGGGGTAGGGTGCGCGGGCGATGCGCGCCTGAACGTTAGGGTCGTCGCTGCCGGGCGACCACGGCGGAGAGGAGTCCAGCCAAGCCATGATATTCCGCCGCGGGTGTTTCGTTCGTATAGTGGGTGCGACAGCGCGCATCACGTGGACCGAATGCC
The DNA here is from genome assembly GCA_046593895.1 of Gemmatimonadaceae bacterium. Taxonomy (GTDB): domain Bacteria; phylum Gemmatimonadota; class Gemmatimonadetes; order Gemmatimonadales; family Gemmatimonadaceae; genus JABFXC01. The sequence continues at coordinate 3,899 of JBKJQR010000009.1, forward strand.
CATCATCCATCTGCTCGGCCCCGCCACCGCGGCGGAACGATCGACTGATACGCGAGGCCGCCTGACGTCACCACGGCGGCTCGCGCTGATCGCGCTCCTCGCAATCGGGCGCGGGTACGGCGTGCACCGCGACGAGATCGTCTCGCTGCTCTGGCCTCGCGAGAGCGGCATGCGGGGGAGTGAGTCGCTCACCGAGCTGCTCGGCGAGTTGCGCGCTGAGTTCGGAGACGATGCGCTGTTCGAGCGCGCCGATCGATTGCAGCTCAACAGCGATCGGCTGACGACCGACGTGGTGCGGTTCGAGTCAGCGGCCGACGGCCACGCCCTGGAGGACGTCGCTGCCGCGTACAGCGGCGAATTTCTCGAAGGGTTCTTCCTCGACGGCGCGGTCGAGTTCGAGCAGTGGGCGAGCGACCAGCGCATCCGGCTCGTCAGGCGTGCGGCGGAAGCGTTCGACCAGCTCGCGGACGGTGCGCGCGACCGCGGTGATCATGCGACGCTCGCCAACTGGTTGCGACGTCGAGTGGACCTCGAGCCGTACGCGCCGGCGCCGACGCTGCAGCTGATGCGCGCGCTCGAATCAGCTGGCGACGCGCACGCGGCGCTACGCGTCGGGCGGACCTACGAGTCGCGGATCCGGACCTTCCTCGAGACGGACCCGGCACCGGAGGTACTGGCCGAGACGCGGCGGTTGCGGGCGATTGTCGGGCCGCTGGCGACGCCGAGCGGGGGGACGCCTAACGCTACATAGAGGCCGTGAGCCATTAGCCATTAGCGGTGAGCGCACTGCGGTAGTGCTACGCGGTAACGGTCCGGCGTTCGCCGACGGCTTGGCGCTTATCGCCGACAGCGAGCGGGATTCAGGATGCGCCACGAACAACGGCTGAGTGCAGGCGTCACCAAGGGCGGACTTTGTCCGCGAGCTTCCCGGTCGCCAGCAGCTCACGCAGCTCATCGCCTAACCGTACGCTTGCGTCGACAGCTTGCTGCCAGCGGGGGATACGCTCGTCTTCGGGCATGGTGTAGAAGTCCTTGCGATCGGGGATGCGACCGCCGGGGAGCGCGGCGACGAATTCGTCGGAGGGCGCAATGAGCAACGCGCGGCGGAAGTTATCGACGCGGGCGCGGCGCCAGCTCAGTGACTTGTCGAACCAGCCAGGTACGACGTGCGGATAGAAGTGCGGGTAGAGAATCAGTCCCTCGCCCGGACCAAAGTCCATGTCGAGATGATAGTCGAGGACTCCCCCATCCCAGTGCACACCACCAGTGCCAGGGATGGTAACGCCCTCGAGCACGAGCGGGATCGACGCTGACGCGAGCAGCGCGGGCCGGATGTTCTCGCGAGTGAGTGCGACATGCGTCGTCACGAAATCGGAAAGCCCGCTGAATGGCGTGGCATCGCCGGCGGTGTGGAAGATGAAGCGCCGCATCTGCAGCGACAACGTCCGCCGGCTGAGGAGATTACCGGCCGCGGCGACCGCCATCGACGCGGCGAGCAAGATGCGGCGATCGCTCGCGGCGAGTCCGCGGCCCTCCGTCGTTATGATGTGCAGCCGACGACTGTGGTTGCCCAGGATCTCGTCGACGCCGGTCTCGCCGAGCAGCCGGTCGAGCACATGCAGGCCGATCGCGGTGACTTCGCGCGCGGTCGGCTTCGTGGAATATTTCTGCTCGTAGATGTAAGCGTGATGCCCGCGATCGAGCGCCGCGACGGGATCGAGCTGCGCAAAGGCAGCCATGCGCCAGCTGCCGATCGAGGAGCCGATGAGGTGAAGGGGCGTTTCCCGGGGAGCAGCGAGGAACTCGCCGAAGAGGAAGCGGTCGAGGCCTGCAAGGGTGAGCCACTTCGCGCCGCCGGAGGCAGCGGGGATGATGGTAACATCCTCAGCACGGAGGCCGCGTTGGTGAATGATCCGGAGGGCGTCGGGGCCGGCACGAAGAGACAGGGAAGAGGACACGAGAGACGAGGAACGGACGAGGGACGAGGGAGGGCGCCGTCGCCTCGGGCGACGAGCGCAACGAGGAACTCGGAACGCGGAAGGAGCCGACGAGGAACGAGGAACGAGGCATAGGGTGATGTTGTCCCTTCCTCGACCGAGGGACGAGGGACGAGGGACGAGGGAGAACGAGCAACGAGGGACGAGGAAGACGAGGGACGAGGGACGAGGGGATCCCCTCGTTCCACGTTCCTCGTTCTCCCACATCAACGAGAGAAATACGCCACAAGGAACAAGGGCGCCACATCCCTCGTCCCTGGTCCCTCGTCGGGTCCTTCCGCGTTCCGAGTTCCTCCGTTGCGCTCGTCGCCCGAGGCGACGGCGCCCTCCCTCGTCCCTCGTCTCAGCAATGGACCGGTTCTGCGCCGTCCCGTAGCTTCGGCGGTTGGTCCGATTCTCCTCCCGCTCGAGGTTTTCCCGATGCCGGCTTTTCGCGCCGTTGCGGCCGCCCTGCTGCTCGCCGTCTCTCCGCTCGCGCTGTCCGCGCAGGCGCCCCAGTCCGATCAGCCGCTGCTCCTCCGGGCCCCCGCGCTGAGCAGTACTGACATCTGCTTCGGCTTTGCCGGCGATCTCTGGATCGTCCCGCGCGCTGGCGGTACGGCCAGCCGCCTAACGGCGTCGCCTGGCAACGAGACCGACTGTCGCTTCTCGGCGGACGGTCAGATGATTGCCTATACGAGCAGCATGGATGGCAACACCGATGTCTACGTCATCGGTCGGTCGGGGGGAACGCCAAAGCGGCTGACGTATCATCCGGCATCGGATCAGGCGCGGGGATGGACGCCGGATGGCAAGGTGCTCTTCTCGTCGAACCGGGGCGGGCAGTCGCTCGGCGGGATTCCGGCGCGGCTCTACGTGCAGGGGCTGCACGACGTCGCGCCGACCGCGGTCGACCTGCCGAGCGGGTATGCGGGGGCGTTCAGTGCCGATGGCAAACGGCTGGCGTACATGCCGATCCAGAACGCGAATGGGATCTGGAAGCGGTATCGCGGCGGGCGGACGACGCCGATCTGGATCGCGACGCTTGCCGACGCGAGCATCGAGCGCGTCCCGCGCGACAACTCGAGCGACATCGCGCCGATGTGGGTTGGCGACACGGTGTTCTTCCTCTCCGATCGTGACGGACCAACGACGCTCTACGGCTACGCGTTAGGCAGCCGGCAGGTGGCGAAGCGGATCGACAACCACGGGCTCGACATCAAGAGTGCGAGTGCGGGGCCGGGGGCGATCGTCTACGAGCAGTTCGGGGCGATCCGCTTGCACGACCTGACGACGGGGCAGGATACGCCGGTCCCGATCCGGCTCGGCGGGGAATTGCGTGAGGCGCTGCCGCGATGGGTGCGGGTGAGCGAGCAGCTGCAGCATGCGTCGCTGTCGCCGACCGGAGTGCGCGCGGCGTTCGAGGCGCGCGGGGAGATCATCTCAGTCCCGGCGAAAAAGGGCGATGCGCGCGACGTGACGCGGACCGCGGGTGCGACCGAGCGCTTTCCGACCTGGTCGCCTGACGGCCAGACATTGGCCTACTTCTCCGACGCCGGCGGCGCGTATCACCTCGAGTTACGCGGGCAGACGGGGATGGGCGCACCGCGCATCATCAAGCTCGGCGACGATGACACGTACTACTACACCCCGGTGTTCTCACCTGACGGTGCGCGCATCGCGTTCGTGAACTCACGCGGTGAGATCTGGATGACAGACGTCGCAACGGGGAAGCTGACGAAAGTGGATACCGAGCCGTTCGGCGGGTTCGGAGATGGCGGCACGGCGTTGTCATGGTCGCCCGATTCACGGTGGATCAGCTACGCGCGGTCGGCGAAGAATCGGCTCAGCGCGGTGTTCGTCTACGACGTCGCTCGCGGCGCGTTCACACAGGTCACCGACGGAATGAGCGATGCACGCTCTCCGGCGTTCGATGCGGGTGGAAAGTATCTCTGGTTCGTCGCCAGCACGGATGCGGGACCGGCGACCGACTTCAGCATGACGACGTTCGACCACCCGATCACGCGCACGCTGTACGCGATCGTGCTGCGCAACGACCAGCCGTCACCGCTCGCGCCGGAGAGCGATGAGGAAAAGGCGAAGGGAGACAGCGCGGCGAAGAGTGCGGCGAAGGCTGCAGCGGGTGATATCGCCGGCGCGGTGAAAGCGAAGCCGGACAAGAAGGCGAGTGCGGCGCCGGCAGCGCCCGAACGCGTGCGGATCGACTTCGACGCGATCGACCAGCGGACGATCGCGATGCCGGTGCCGCCGCGCGATTACGCGGCGGTCGTCGCTGGAAAGACGGGGGTCGTCTACCTCGCCGAAGCG
>JBKJQR010000203.1:0-4232 GCA_046593895.1 Gemmatimonadaceae bacterium
ATTATCGATCTCGCGCGGCAACCTGCCGCGCGCCGAGGAAATTCTCGACGACACCATCGCGCGGGCGACGAGTGAGTCACTCGACGATGTGGCCGGACTGGCGTTGCACGAGCGGTCCATCGTAGCGCGAGAGCGCAGCGAGTACACTCGTGCCATTCGGTTCGCGTACGATGCGTTGCCGCGGCTTGGTGGACAGTCCGCGCGCGACCGTGTACTAGCTGATATCGCGGCTTCGTTTCTGGATCTCGGCGTGATTAGCGCCGCGCGAGACGCTTTTCTTGTTCTCGCCGCAACAGCGCAGGAGCAATACGTGCGCTGGACCGCGACACTCAACTTGCTCGAAATATCGGTTTTGGAATCAAGCGAACCGCGATTCGAAGCCTACAGGCGCGAACTTGCTAACGTCGAATTGCCGGTGGCATTAGAGGTCTCGTATCATTTGGAGACTGGAAAGGGCCACGCGGCCTTTGGTCGCTGGGATCGCGCAGCACGTTCGCTTGCCTCTGCGCGCGACCTGGCGGCCAGCAATCGGCTGAACCAGTTGCTATTCTCGGCGGAAGAGAGCCTTCGGCAACTCGAGATCAGCAAGTACGCTACACCGGCGGACGCTCCGACTTTCGGCTTGTCGGCAACGCCGGATTCTGTGGTGGACATAGCGCACGCAATTTCAAAGATGCGAATCCTTGTTGCGGCGAACGGAGGCTAGCAAAAAGCAGAGAGGCCGGACTCATAGCAAGTCCGGCCTCAGGTTGCCACGCGCGGTCGGCTCAGCGACCGTTTGCCATGCAGATCTGACCGCCGGTCGATGTTCCGCAATCTCCTTTCGTCGGAGTCGGTGCGACCGGGTTGGAGCAGGCGCTAACCACGAGGGCGGCAACGCCGAGGGCGAGAAGGACGATCTTGTTGCGACGCATGGTGTTACCTCGTGAGTCAGGTTTGGCCGGACAATTTCTGACGCCAAGCTAGGCTCGCGATAAACGGGGGGAACGTGCATTTTGAGACCTCTGACTGGTGATTTGAGACATGTAAACCAGAGTGTCTTTGGACGTCGTCGCATATCTCCCCGCTGGATTGCTGTCGCACCTCAGGATCGTACTCGGTGATCGGCACCAGTTGGTGCCGGTCGACGGGTGGGAAGCGCTGGAGGTGCGTGTACGGAAGGGCGATGTGGACATCGCAGTGGTCGACCCGACGCTTCCGGGAACGGTGCGGGTGTCGGAGACAGTGCTGTTGCAGGAGCGATATCCGTCGTTGCGCGTGGTGGTCTATACATCACTGACCCCCAGCGCGATGCGGGTGGTGGTCGAACTGGCCAAGCATGGATTGCAGCACGTAGTGCTCCACCGATTCGACGATGACCCGCGGCGATTTTCCGAGCTGTTGACACAGCTACCAGGTCACGCATTGGGAGAACTGCTGCTGGCCAAGGTGGCGGAGGCTGTAGGGGTGTTGCCGTCGCGGGTGGGTGGAGCGGTTGCGCGGATGATACGGGCGCCGCGGCACTACTCGACGGTGGACGATCTGGCCGCGGGAGCGGGGATGACGCGGCGACAGCTGTACAGAGTGCTGGAGACGGCTGGTTTTACTTCGCCACGGTTGCTTGTTCAAGCGGCGCGCGCGGTTCGCGCCTTTGCGTTTCTGCGGGACCCCGGGCGGCTGCTCGAGGATGTGTCAGATAAGCTCGGCTATAGCGAGCCGCGGGTGCTGAACCGGGTGATGCTCGAGCTGGTTGGAATGCGTCCGCTCGAGGCGAGGGAGTCGATCGGAGTGGAGGAGTTCGTCGAGCGAGTCGCCGCGCGCCTGTTCGCGCCGGCGGTCGAGTTGGACGACATGTGAGGAGAACGGCATGGCGCAACACGGAACAAGACATCGTGCGCGAGTGCTCGTCGTCGATGACGAGCCGTCGATTTGCAAGGCGCTGGAGATCGCGCTCAGCCGCGCGGGCTACGACGTCGTCACCGTCGAAAACGGCGAGACAGCCACGTCGTTCATCCGCGCCGAGCGGTTCGATGCGATGCTTGTCGACCTGCGGATTCCCGATATGCGCGGTGACGTGTTCTTCGAGCTCGCCGCAGCGATCCAGCCGCATCTCCGGACTGCGACGCTGTTCATGACTGGCGACATCACGGAGCGGGCCGCGAAGTTGATCGCGGCGTGCAAGTGTCCGACACTCCACAAGCCGTTCGACCTCCAGGATGTGCTCGACGGGTTGCACGGCGTACTGCCGGCAGTGCCGCTCACCGCGACCGCCTAACGTCGCTGTCGCGGCGCCCTCAGACCGACCAGTTTTTCAGCGTCGCCAGCGCCTTTTCCAGCGCGTCTCGCTGTTCGCTCCGCACCGCCCGCGAGAGCAGGTCCTCATAGGTCCGTATTGCGAGAGCGAGGGCATGCTCGTCACTCTCCGCGCCGGCGAGCGAGGCGGCGTTGTCAGCGAGCAGCGCGCGCGCGAGATCGTCGTCGTGAAACCGGTCGGTAACCTGTTGCCACCGGGCGACGCGCGCGCGCGGGTCGGACTCGGACAGCGCCCAGAGGTGCCACGCGGCGCGCTGGTCGGGATCGGCGGCGATGGCGCGACTGGCGAGTTCGCCGACGACGTCCCCGCCGCGGCCGTGGAGCCAGTAGGCGTTGGCCAGCGCGACGAGTGCGCGGGCATCGTTAGGCCGGAGGTCGACGAGTCGTTCGTAGAGCGGGCCGGCGACTTCCGCGCGGTCGCGATAGGGCTCCGCGGCAGCGACGAGGCTGTCGGCATCGGCGGCGGCGGCGATGGTCTGCAGGGTGCGAATGAGTACCGGGAAATCGGCACTCTGCTCGAAGGCGGCAACGGCCGCGGCGACGTCTGCCGTGGCCCGCGTGGCAGTGGCGGAATTGGGCGACACCGAGGACGAAATCATGGACGAAAGCTAACAGCCGATGCGGTGGGTGCACATCGGCGCCCGCTCGTCACTCTTGATGCAGGGAAATGTCAGCTTCACTACGAATCGGGTTGGTTTCGAAGTCGCCGGCGGTTGTTTCGCTCGTGCGCGAATCTGTCGCTGCAGCGTTTCCGACGGCGGCGTTCAGCGAGGTCCCGCCGGATGCGTTGGGCAAGCTTCCGAACAGCGGGGTGATCTTCATCGACGCGACGTCGGACAGCGCAGCCGCTGGCGAGATTGCGCATCGGTTACGAGCCGGTGGATCCCGATCGGCGCTGGTCTTTGTCGTGACGGCGCGCGACGAAATTCTCGCAACGAGTGCGACGCCAGTCGGCGCGCTGGAGCAACTCGAGACGCGTACCATCGGCTCGGCGATGGCCGGTATCGTCGGGCGCGCGGTCGGCGGTGATGGATGGAGCGACGAACTCCTTGCAGCGCGCGATGAGTTGCGCAGGACGCAGCGACTGCTCGCCGCGGGCGAGATTGCACTCGGCCTGCAGCACGCGATGAACAACCCGCTGACGGCGGTGCTGGCCGAAGCGCAGCTTCTCGAAATGGAGTCTCTTCCGCCGGAAGTCGCGGCAGCGGTGCGGCGAATCATCGAGAGCACGCGTCGGCTGGTTGGCCTCGTCCGCAAGCTGGACGTCGTCGCAACGAAAAACGCGGGTTGACCCGCTTCTCCGGGCATGAACTTCGCTTCGGAAGGGGAAGACCCCGAACGCAGAAAAGTCCCGGGTTGCGCGAATTGGATCGGCGTGCGATGTTGGAGTATTGGTGGCGGGCCTTGCCGGCCCGTCACCGGCCAGCCGAGCATGATGCAGTGCGCCAAGCGCGCTCCCCATTTTTGAATCGGGTGGTTGGATGTGGCCCCAGCGTCGTTGACGACGCGGAGACGCCGCTCCAGGCATGTACGCAGACCGGACGAGCGCGTGGGCGATTTCCGCGCTGATTGCCGGGAGCACGAAGCGGGTGCAAAGTCACGCGGAAGCACCGCCGCATTAACGAACGACCGCGCGCGCGACGCGCAGGCATAGCTCGACATTCGCATCAGACACACAGCGCGCTTCGGCGCGCGAGCACGCATTACAACCGGGCGCTTCGTACCACGGCGCCGACCCAACGTCATACCGCACCGACGCGCCGCAGACGTCATCCGACGCGATCGCTGTCGCCCGCGCACCATTTCATCGCAACACCCCTTCACCATGATCGCTGCATGAACGAACCTCGCCGTCCCTCTCGCCGCGGCCGCGGCCCGCGCCGCCCCAACCCTAACGTTGGCGGTGATCTCGCGGAGCCGAACCCGTACCGTGATGCCGA
>JBKJQR010000231.1:0-4159 GCA_046593895.1 Gemmatimonadaceae bacterium
CCTGGTTCAGCCGCGCGGTCGGCAGCCTGCCACCGTGGATGGCCGAGTGGGAACTGGGCAAGGCGGTCCGCGGCGCTGCGTTCCGCTGGAATCCGGCGCAAATCCGTTTCACGTCAGGAATGGCCCGCGCGAACGACGACCGACGCACTTTCCTCAAGCCGGCGTCCGCGCGCGACGACTCGGGACGCGTCGTCACCTCGCGATCGAATCTCTGGCGCAACGTCGCGGCGGTCGAGCTGCGCCCGGTCGGGCCGCTGACGCTGCGCTGGGACGCGACCGCGACGCGCGACTTGCGCGACTACGCCGTCGGGCTCGACTCGGCGCAGCGTCGCCGCGACGCGGCGCGACTCGCCGCGACGCGGGAGGAGCGCGGGTCACTGTTCGGCCGCGACGTCGGGCTCGAGCGCGACCGGCAGATGACGGCCGCGGCCACCTTTGCGCCACCCCTGTCGTCATGGCTCAAGCCGCGGGTCGATCTCGGCAGCACGTTCACTTTCGTCCGCGACCCTAACGCTCGCCCACTGACGGTGGTGGACCCGACGACCTTCGACTCGATCTACGTCCTTCCGCGCCGCTTCGGGAACACGCAGACGCTGACCACCGCCGCGCAGCTCGACCTGCAGACGATGGGTCGCGTCTTCTGGCAGCAGCAGCGGTACCTGCGTCTGCTCAGCAACGCGGTGACGCCGATCGACATCAGCTACAGCCGCTCGATCATCTCGGCGTTCGACAACGAAGCCGAGTCGCCGGGGATCGGCTACCAGCTCGCGTTAGGCGGAGCGCGCAGCTTCCGGTCGATCCGTAGCCGTCCGGCGACCACCGCCGGACTGACGAACACGCTCAGTGCCGGGAGTTCGCTGGTGTTTCCGTATGGCTTCACCTTGGTCCCGCGCTACTCCCTGACGACGACGCGCAGCTGGTACCGCCGCACCGACGACCAGCAGGACGTGATCGACGGCATCCAGCGCGACTATCCCGACCTAACGCTCCGTTGGACGTTGGTGCCAGGCAACAGCACGTTCGGCAGGTTCGTCGGCCATGGCGTGCGCAATCTTGCGGCAAGCGCCGGCGTCAGGCAGACGCGCGTCGCCGCGCTTGCCCCCTCGACGGGGAGCGACGGCGACCTCCGCATCTCGCGCATTCGTGTCTACCCGATCAACGCGACCATCAGCTGGCCCTTCGGCGACCTGAGCACCACCGGTGGTTACTCGTGGTCGATTCGCGACGACTCGCTCCCCGGCAGCGCGACCCACGGCATCACCGGCGAACGGAACGCCGACGTCGGCAAGAGCTGGAGCTTGCCCGCGCAGTGGAACGCGCGCAGTCCGTTGCGGACGCGGCTTGGCTGGCAGGAATCGCGCACGAAGAATGTGCTCACCCGCTCCGGCCGCAGCCTCGCCGACAACGGCCGGCGGGTTTTCTCCTTGTCCGCCGACACGGATCTCAACGCGACGATGAGCTTCTCGCTGCAGGGATCACGAACGGCGACGATGGACCGGAACTACAACCGCCGCTTCGTGCAGAGCGTCATAACGGCGGCGCTGCAACTGCAATTCTTTTCAGGGGAGTTTCGATAGGCGAGCCTTCCTCGTTCCTCGTTCCTCGTTCCTCGTACGAGGAACGAGGAAGAACCAGGAACCCGGAACGCGGAAGGACCCGACGAGGAACCTGGGACGAGGAACGAGGAAAATGTGAATGAGGAAGCTCGGTCGGGCCTCGTCCCTCGTTCTCCCTCATTCCTTGTGCTCCCACGTTCCTCCTACTCCCTCGCTCCTTGTGCTCCCTCGCTCCTCGTACTCTCTCGTTCCTCGTACTCCCTGGCTCCTCGGGCTCCTCGTACGAGGGACGAGGAAGAACGAGGGAGCCGGAACGCGGAAGGACTCGACGAGGAACCAGGAGCGAGAAAGCACGAGCGGCGGAGCGGTTCCTCGTTCACATTTGCCTCGTTCCTCGTCCCTCGTCTCTCGTCGGATCCTTCCGCGTTCCGGGTTCCTTGTTGCTGGATTGCCCTCGTCCCTCGTCGCAGTTCAGTGGGCAACCACGAGGGAAACTGCCACATCCCCCACGATCTGCAGCGACCGCGCGGACACCTTGTCGATCGTGTCGTAGACCGTGTGGTGGTAATTCTTCGGTCCCTGCTGCTCCACGTAGTCGATGTCGATCACGTCGATCACGCGCAGGCCCTTCTTTATGAGTGGCAGATGGTCGTCCGTGATCGCGCCGATCGATGCCGAGCGGAAGAACTTCGAGTAGCCGAGATCCTCGGCGGTTGACCAGACGCGGGCGACGACCTCGGGAGCGGCCTGCATGGAAAACGCTTCCTGGCCGATGTTGAGGTCCGCGTCACCGATCATGTCGAAGAGGACACCGAACAGCGGCTGGTAATTCGCGTCAGGCAGATGCTCGGCGAAGTACTTCGATCCGAGGAGGACGTCGGTGTCGAGCGAGAAGTTGCCATAGTCCTCGCCGTCGACGAAGAGCAGGTCGACACCGTACTGCGGCGGCGTTTTCTTCAGCACTTCGGCGAGGGCGATGAAGAGCGCGGGGCCACTCGCGCCATCGTTGGCACCGGGAACTGGCCGCGTCTGGTCGCCGAGGATGGGCGAGTTGTCGGCAACGGGACGCGTGTCCCAGTGCGTGATATAGAGGATGCGCTGTTTCTCGGCGGGCCGGAAGCGCGCGAGGATGTTGCGCAGCGGGAGGGTGTCGCCTTTCGCGGTGACGTGCGTGAAGCGCTGCTCGATCACCGTGTCGGCGAGCGGGCGCATCTTCTGCACGATCCAGTCGCCGGTCTTGCGCGCGCCCTCGGTGCCTGGAATGCGGGGGCCGAAGGCGAGTTGATCGCGGATGTAGCCGAGCGCCGCGTCGCCGCTGAAGGCGGTCTGGGGACGGACGTCGTGGCAGGCGGTGACCACGAGGGCGAGGGAGAGGACGGCGGCGAGGATACGCTGGTTCATTGAGGGCGTGAAGTTGTGTACCGCACAAGTTGTACGGGTGACAGGAGTGGCGGCAACAGTGGCGGACGCGGGTCGAGGCCGATGGACGGCCTTTCAGCGGACGGGCGGCGATCCGGTTGTGCCGGCGACGATCCGGTGACGAGATCCTGATTGGCGGCGTGATCTTCGTCCCATGCCGACTCCATCAGAGAAGAAAGCGTTAGGGTTCCTCGCCGCGGTCGCGATTCTCGGAGCGGGCGTCCGGATGTCGGGTGCGGTGTCCGATGCCTCGGCGGCCGACTCGAGTTCACGCGAAGCGTTGCGCCGGCAGATCGTCGCGGCGGAGTCCTCAGGAGCGGTCGAGCGTCGCGGGCATCGGTCGTCGGGGGGTAGTGCCAGCCGGGGACGCCGCGGATCGCGCCGGCGGGCCGAGGCCGATTCGGCGCCCGCCAGCGATCCGCGCGATCTCTTCAACCCCCCGCCGCCGTCGGCGCCCGCTCGCCGCTCGTCGCAGCCGATGACTCCCGCTGCGCCGGTCGACGTCGACCGCGCGAGCGCAGCGGAGTTGGAGGCCTTGCCGCGGATCGGACCGACGCTGGCAAAACGCATCATCGACGACCGTGCGGCGGGCGGGCCGTTCGGATCGCTGGGCGGCTTTCAGCGGGTTCGCGGTGTGGGGCCGGCGATGGCTGCCGCACTGTCAGGTGCCGTGACTTTTTCAGGCACCCCGCGTCCCTCCATTGCGGGTGGAGTTCGCGTGCGCGGCTCCAGCGGAACTCCGGTCCGCCGCAGGCGTAGCCGGGCACCACCGTAGCGTTACCGTCGGTCTCACTGCCACGCTCTTCGGCGCGGCTCTGGTGGACCTGGCGGCCGAGTCATTTCGCCTAGAGACCACATGGTCGCACCAGCCGCCATCGCCGAGCGAATTGGTGACCTCCTCATGCGTGAGGGGCTCATCACCAAGGAGCAACTCGACAAGGCGCTTCAGGAGCAACGGCAGAACGGCACGCGCGTCGGCTACAACCTGGTCAAGCTCGGCTTCATTCAGGAGACCGAGCTCACCAAGCAGCTGGCGCGCCAGTACCGGATGCCCGCGGTCGACCTGTCGAAGTTCGAGGTTGATCCGCGAATCGCCAAGTTGATCCCGACCGAGCTCGCGACGAAGCACCTGGTCCTCCCGCTCAAGCGTGATGGCCGGACGCTCACCGTCGCGATGGCCGATC
>JBKJQR010000249.1:0-4459 GCA_046593895.1 Gemmatimonadaceae bacterium
GCGCTCAAGCTCAACACGCGCCTCGAGGCGAAGGGGGAGAAGGCGCAGACGACGCCCTGCCTGTCGATCGACCTCACCTCCTCGTTTTCCGGCTGTCGGTCGCCGATCGCGCCGAGCATCGACTTCCAGTTCAACATCCTGTCGGCGGGCGTTCTCGCGGACCGCGTGCACGTCGACATCGACTACGACTCACAGCGCGAGTTCGACGCGTCGAACAACCTGTCGATCTACTACGCGGGCAAGCCTAACGAGGTGATGCAGCGGATCGAGGTCGGCAACGTCACGTTCGCCCCGCCGCCGTCGCGCTTCATCACCGGCGGCATTCCCAGTGGCAACTACGGCATGCAGGCGCTCGGCCAGATCGGCCCGATGCACTTCCGCGCGATCGCCGCGCAGCAGAAGGGCACGCTGGTGAAGGACGCCCGCTTCACTGTCGGCGATCGTACCGAGCAGGGGCAGTCACGCGACGTCGAGGATTACCAGATCGAGCAGCGCCGTTTCTTCTTCACCGTCGATCCGGCCTCGTTCGGGAGTGAGTACCCGAACATCGACATCCTCGACCGCGGGCAGATGAAGCGACTCGGCGACGCGCTACCCGCCGGGGAGCGGCCGGTCGAAGTCGCGGTCTATCGCCTGCAGATCGGGAGCCAGCCGCCCAACCCTAACGGTCCGCGATTCAAGGTGAACGGGTTGCGCGCGGCGAACAACGCCGACCAGCCGTACGAGCTGCTGCGCCAGAACGTGGACTACTACATCGACCCGTCGCTCCTCTGGATCGCGATGGTCACGCAGCCGAGCCTCGAGCGCGACCGGATCGTGATCGCATACAAGGTGCGCGGCGCGGACGGGCAGCCGGTCGAGAACCCTGCGGTCGGTGGCACGCCGGATATCACCTTCATCCCGGGCAAGCAGCAGATCGCGAACCTGCTCTACGACAACTCGATCAATCCGGGCGATGCCGCGTTCCGGCGCGAGATCCGCTCGGTATATCGTGTCGGCGGTGACGATGTGCAGCGGACCAGCATCAACGCGCGCATCGTTGCCGGTGCGGCAGGCGACCAGGAGAAGCCGATCGGTGGCGCGGCGCAGACGTACCTGCAGCTGTTCGGCCTCGCGCAGACCACCAACCCATCGGCGTTCGACGCCGAGAATCGCGTCTGGCCGCGGCCGAGCGACGCGAATGTCAGCACAGGGCCGGGGGGCGGCAGCTCGCGCGTGATTCGCGACTACTTCGTGGTCTTCCCCTCGCTGCAGCCCTTCTCCGACAGCGGGCTCGCCCGCCCGCCGAACCTGTCGAATGCGGCGATCTACAGGACGCCGGGCAGCTATCTCTACGGGCCGCAGCATCCGCCGTCGGTGTACCGGATGCAGATCAGCTACCAGTCGCAGGGAAGCGGCGACCAGGCCGGCACCCTGACGTTAGGCGCGATCCAGCTGCGGCGGAACTCGGAGCGTCTGAGCATCGACGGCATCCCGCTCGCCCGCGGGCTCGATTACATCATCGACTACGAGCTCGGGCGCGTCACCTTCACGCGTCCCGACACACTGTTCCCGCGACCGCGAACGGTGACGGTGCAGTACGAGGAGAATCCGCTGTTCACGAACGTCGCGACGAACATCTTCGGGTTGGCGACGACGTTCGCGGCGCCGGCGGGCGAGGTCACCTTCACGGCGATCAGCCAGGGGCAGCGCAGCCAGTACACCCGGCCACCGTTAGGCTTCGAGCCGGCCTCGTCGCTCGTCGCCGGGGTGACCGGCAACTGGAGCTGGGACGCCCCGCTGCTGACCAACGCGCTGGCGAGGCTGCCGCTGCTCAGCGAGCGGCCCGGCGACTCGCGGATCGTGCTCCAGGCCGAGATGGCGACGAGCCGCCCGCAGCCGAACAGCATCGGTCAGGCGTGGCTCGACAGCTTCGCCGGCGAGGGCGGCATCTCGATCAGCACTCTCGACCCGGCCTGGTTCCTCTCCAGCCGGCCGCTCGAGACACGGTCGACGGGACTGCTCACGTTCACCCCGGACAACGCCGCATCGCTCGTCTGGCAGACGAACGTCCACCTGCCTAACGACAGCACGCCGCTCCGCTTCACCTCGCGGATGATCGACCGGTCGATCATCATCCAGACGAGCAGCGGCTACAACTTCCCGGAATCGCTCCTCTGGCTCACGCTGCAGCCATCGACGCTCGGCTTCAGCCGGTTGCACGCCGGCGGTCGGACCCAGTGGATCACGCGGCCCAACCCACCGGCGACGCGGCGCTGGCGGTCGATTCGGACGGTGCTGTCGCCGAGCGGTGCCGACCTGACGCAGGTCGAGCAGCTCGAGTTCTACGCACTGGTCGATACGCGCACCGAGAATCGCGATCACAACCCGACGCTCGTCTTCGACCTTGGCGACGTGTCGGAGAACACCTTCGCCCTCGCTCCCGAGTCGCTGACCGTCGCGCCTAACGGCGCAGGGGTCGATTCGACCTATCGCGGCCGGCAGACCGTCGGCCTCGACCGGTTCGACACCGAGCGCGACTCGGTGACCCGGTCGTTCAGCGCGGCGCTGAACGACCGCGGACTGCCACCGGACCGCATCGACTCGTTGCGCGTGGTTACTCCGACCGGGAGTACGCTGCTCCGCGACGTGCCGATCTGCGAGGCGGAGTACGGCGTCATCCAGGCGGTCGGCGACGCGCGGACGAATTGTACGGTCCACAACAACCGGCTCGACGAGGAGGACATCGACCTCGACTTCGCGCTGAACTACACGGAAGCGGAGCGGAGCAGCGAGAGCTACTTCCGCTACGTGGTCGATCTCGCCGCCGCGTCGCAGGATACCCTCGCCGCGCCGCGGACGGCCTGCTACAACTCGCTGCCCGCGTCGCGGAGCGATACCACCGACACGGGACCGCTCTGCTGGGTGCGCGTCCGCATTCCACTCAATGCGGCGCGCGATACCATGAACGCGCCGCAGCTCCGCCGCATCAAGGCGCTTCGCCTGACGATGGTCGCCGGCGCCACCGCGCCTAACGATCAGCCGACGACGGTGCCGATCGCCCGCTTCCGGTTGCGCGGTCCGCTCTGGCTGAAGCGGGCTGAATCGCCGCTCGCCGGCATTGGCGGCGACTCGCTCGCGTCGCTCCCCGGCACGCGCGGCAGCGTTCGCGTGACGACGATCAGCACCCGCGACCCCGGCTACAGCCCGCCGCCGGGAATCCGGAACGACAACGACGTCCGCACATCGCGGCAGAACATGCAGTCCACCGAGGTGAACGAGCAGGCGCTGCGCGTCACCGCGACCAACCTCGTCCCGCTGTCGCGGGCCGAGGCGTACTACCGATTCCCCGAGGGCTCGAAGAACTTTCTTGCCTATCGCGAGCTGCGAGTCTGGGCGCGCGGTGGAAACTCTACGGGCTGGGGCACCGGCGGCGACCTCAACTTCTTTGTCCGGATGGGGCGCGACGGCAACAACTTCTACCTCTATCACACGCCGGCGTTCGCCGACAGCTGGACCGACGTGCGCGTTGACTTCGGGGTGCTGCAATCGCTCCGCTCACGCATCCAGAACAGCTACCTCCGCGGCGGCCAGAAAATCGGCTGCACCGCCGTCGACTCGGCGCTCATCGCGAAGACGAATCGCGACGCGCTCATCCCCGACAGCGCGGTGTTCGCCGCCTGCGAGCGCGGTTACATCGCGTACACCGTCGCGCCGGGAGTGACGCCGCCGAACCTCGCCGCGGTGGGGGAAATGGCGGTCGGCATCCTGCGCACGGGGAGCACGCAGCTGTTCAACCCGGTGGCCGACACGCTCGACCTCTGGATCGACGACATCCGTCTCCGCAACGTCGAGAAGACGCCGGGCTACGCCGGCCAGGTCGGACTCGAGATCCGCGCCGGTGGAATCGCCGACATCCGCCTCGTCGGCAGCCGGCGCGACGCCTACTTCCGCCAGCTGGCCGAGAGCCCGAGCTACGTTGGACAGGACGCGCTCGACCTCGTCTCGACGGTCCGCCTCGAGAAGCTGCTCCCTGCATCGTTAGGCCTGTCGCTGCCGGTGAGCATCGCCTACTCCGGGACGAGCTCCGCGCCGGAACTGCTCGACCGCTCCGACCTGCGGGCGAGCGAGGTGGCGGGCCTGCGCACTCCGCACACGAGCTCCGCCTCGTACGCGATCTCGGCGCGGCGCATCACGCCGATGGCCAATGGCGTGATCGGCGCGCTGCTCGACAACGTCACCCTGAACGGCGCGCTGGCGACATCGACGGCGCGCAGCGAGTACCAGAGCGGCGGGGCGCGCAACTGGAGCGCGACGCTCGACTATCTCGTCGCCGCCGAGCCGCGGGCGACGGCGTTCCCGGCCTGGTTCAGCCGCGCGGTCGGCAGCCTGCCGCCGTGGATGGCCGAGTCGGAACTGGGCAAGGCGATCCGCGGCGCTGCGTTCCGCTGGAATCCGGCCCAGATCCGCTTCACGTCAG
>JBKJQR010000264.1:0-8847 GCA_046593895.1 Gemmatimonadaceae bacterium
GGGATTCCGATCGGCGAGAAGCTGCTCCGAAGCGTAGTCGTCTACGCTTTCCTCCTCATCGGATTACGGTTGGCCGGGAAGCGCGAGATGGCGCAGATGAATCCCTTTGATTTCGTCGTGCTGCTGCTGCTGTCCAATACGGTACAGAACGCGATCATTGGCAACGACAACTCCCTCCTCGGTGGAGTGATCGGGGCGACCGCGCTCCTCGTGACCAACTTCATCGTCGTCCGCTTCCTCTACCACCATCCTGCCGCCGACAAGATCGTCGAAGGCGAGTCAAAGGTGCTCATCGACGATGGGAAGCTTCAGCAGGACGCGCTGCAGCACGAGCTGATCACGAAGGAACAACTCGATGCAGCGGCCCGCAGCAAGGGGATTGATGGGCTGCAGAAAGTACAGACCTGCCGGCTCGAGGCGGGCGGGCAGCTCACGTTCATCGAGAAGAAGCCGTCGGATGAGGAGCGACGGCACGACGAGCTGCTCGTCCGCCTGACGTCGCTCGCCAGCAGTCACGAGAAGCTGCTCGAGCGCCTTAGTCGCCTCGAGAAGCGTTAGGCGACACGGCGCCGGCCATCGCCTCGGCGTGGCGCAGAGGATCGAAGGCGCCCTCGCTCTTCGCGATGACCACCGTCGCCACCGCATTCCCGATCAGGTTGGTGATCGCCCGCGCCTCGCTCATGAACCGGTCAACGCCGAGCACGAGCGCGATCCCTTCCACGGGGACCGTGTGCATCGCGGACAGCGTGCTGGCGAGGACGATGAATCCCGAGCCCGTCACGCCGGCCGCGCCCTTCGACGTCACGATCAGCACCGCCATCACCGAGAGCTGCTGCGCGAAGGTGAGGTGGATGCCGAACGCCTGCGCGATGAACAGCGTCGCCATCGAGAGGTAGATCGAGGTCCCGTCGAGGTTGAACGAGTAGCCGGCGGGAATCACCAGCCCGACCACGCTCCGGTCGCAGCCGTACTCCGTCATCCGCTCGATCATGCTCGGCAGTGCCGCCTCCGAGCTCGATGTGCCGAGCACGATGAGGATCTCGGCGCGGATGAAGCGCAACAGTTGCCAGAGGCTGAAGCCGGAGACTCGCGCGATCAGGTTGAGCACGACGAAGATGAAGAGCGCCATCGTCAGGTAGACGCCGCCCATCAGCCGGCCGAGCGGCAGCAACGCGCGAAGGCCGAACTTGCCGATGGTGAACGCCATCGCGCCAAACGCGCCGATCGGCGCGACGCGCATCACGATCGCGGTGATCCGGAAGAAGACTTGCGACAGCTTCTCGAGGCCGGCGGTCAGGACCCGCCCGCTCTCGCCCATTCGCGAAAGAGCGACTCCGAAAAGCAGTGAGAAGAAGACAATCTGCAGGATGTCGCCGTTCGCGAACGCCGCCGCGATGCTGCTCGGGACGATATGCGTGAGGAAGTCGACGAAGCCGAGCGACTTCGCGGCGGTCGTGTACTGCGAGATGTCGCCACCGGCCAGCGCGGCGACATCAATTCCGTCGCCTGGGCGTGTGATGTTGACGACCATCAACCCGATCGCCAGCGCCAGCGTCGTGACGATCTCGAAGTAGAGGAACGCCTTCCCGCCGACGCGCCCCACCTTCCTGATGTCGTGCATGCTGGCGATGCCGAGCACGATCGTCAGGAAGATGATTGGCGCGATGATCATCTTCACGAGATTGATGAACGTGTCGCCGAGCGGCTTCATCGCGACACCGGCCGCCGGATAGAGGGCGCCGAGCGTGACGCCGAGCGCGACGGCGACCAGCACCTGGACGGTCAGGTTGCGCGTTAGGCGCATGCGTTGTGGTGAATGGTGAGCGCCACGCGGATCGCGCGGCGGCTTCGGTGGCCGGCGGCGTCGGTAGTATAGTCGCGACGCGGTCGCTCAGCGAACGCGGGGTACGCCGTCCGCTGAGTCGTGACGAGTTGCCTTCCCGCCCCGGATGTGCCATGCTGGAAAGCCCGCGCGCGTCGCAATCGGACATCCCGCCCCGGAGAGATCTCATGGTTCTCGTCATTGGAGCAACTGGCCTGCTGGGCGGCGAGATCTGCCGCCGACTCGTCGCCGCCGGGACGCCGGTCCGCGCGCTCACCCGGCCGACGTCCGACCCGACACGCGTCGCCGCGCTGCGTGCCCTCGGCGTCAAGCTGGTCCACGGCGACCTGAAGGATCCTGCGTCACTCGACGCAGCTTGCAAGAGTATCGACACCGTCATAAGCACCGCTTCGATCACGTTCTCCCGGCAGCCCGGCGACACGCTCGCGTCGGTGGACCAGCAGGGACAGATCGCACTGATCGGCGCTGCGCGCGCTGCCGACGTCGTGCGCTTTGTCTACGTCTCGGTGTCCGGACAGAACGACGTCGATTGCCCGCTGATGACGGCGAAGCGAGCCGTCGAGCAGAAATTGATGCGGAGCGGCATGGACTACACGATCCTTCGCCCCAGCTATTTCATGGAGGTCTGGCTCAGCCCCGCACTCGGCTTCGATGCCGCCAACGGAACGGCGCGAGTGTATGGGTCGGGCGAGAAGCCGATCAGCTTCATCTCCTACAAGGACGTCGCGCAGTTCGCGGTGGCCAGCGTGGACAATCCCGCCGCACGGAATGCGATCATCGAACTCGGCGGGCCTGAGGCACTGACGCCGATGGAAGTGGTCGGTGTTTTCGAGAAGAAGAAAGGGCGGCGCTTCCAGACGGAGCACGTCCCGGAGGACGTGCTCGAGGGACAGCGCGCCGCCGCGTCGGACCCCCTGCAGCAGTCGTTCGCATCACTGATGCTCGCCTATGCGCACGGCGACGCGATCGACATGAAGCCGGCGCTCGCCAGGATGCCGCTCGAGCTTACCTCCGTGCGGGAGTTCGCCGATGTAAATTGACAGCGGCCTGGCGATCCCGCCCGCGCCGACCACCGTCTGCCCTCTTCGATGCGCGCGCTCCGTCTCGTTGTCTCCGTCATCGCCCTCGCCGCGCCGTCGCTCGGCGCGCAGTCCCCACGCGCAGCCTCTTCGGGCGCGGATCCCTTCATGGCCCGCGCACTCCGCGTGCTGAAGGACGCGCCGGTATTCGATGGCCACAACGATCTGCCCTGGCGCATCCGCGAGGACAGCGCGCATCCGCACGACGTCGCCGCCTACGACCTGCGCACCCGGCGCGCCGGGATGACCGACCTCCCGCGCCTGCGGAAGGGACACGTCGGCGCGCAGTTCTGGTCGGTCTACACTCCCGGCGAGCCGGACGACGCCACCTACACGCCTAACGGTGCGGTGAGCAGCACGCCGGGCTACGCACGCGTCCAGCTCGAGCAGATCGACATCGCCCGCCGCATGATTGCGACGTATCCCGAGCTGCAATGGGCACTGACCGCCGACGGGGTGCGCGCCAGCTTCCGCCGCGGGACGATCGGCTCGCTGCTCGGAATCGAAGGGGGCCACGCGATCGAGAACTCGCTCGCCCTCCTCCGCGAGTATTACGACCGCGGCGTGCGCTACATGACGCTCACGCATAACGTCACCCTCGACTGGGCCGACGCGGCGCTCGATAGCGCGAAGCACGGCGGGCTCACCCCCTTCGGCGTCGAGGTCGTGCGCGAAATGAACCGCCTCGGGATGGTGGTCGATCTCTCGCACGTCTCACCGGGCACGATGAGCGACGCGCTCACCGCGAGTGAAGCACCGGTGATGTTCTCACACTCGGGCGCGCGCGCACTGGTCGATCACCGTCGCAACGTTCCCGACTCGATACTGGCCCGCGTGCCGAAGAACGGTGGCGTCGTGATGGTGCCCTTCGTCACGACCTTCGTCTCCGCGGCCGTCAAGGCACACGCTGATGCGGTCGACGCGTTGACCGCGGCGGCGCGACTGCGCCATCCGGCGCATACTCGTCCCGACAGCGCGGCGATCCGCGCCGAGGTGATGGCGTGGCGCAACGCGCACCCCGTCCCCAACGCCACGATCGCCAACGTCGCCGACCACATCGAGCACGTCCGCGCGATCGCCGGCGTCGATCACGTCGGGATCGGCAGTGATTTCGACGGCATCACCGACAATGTCGTCGGGCTCGAGGACGTCTCGAAGTTTCCTTCGCTGTTCGCCGAGCTCGCGCGGCGCGGCTGGACCGACACCGAACTCGCGAAGCTCTCGAGCGGAAACATCCTTCGCGTCCTTGCCGACGCGGAGCGCGTATCGGCCCGGCTGAAGAAGCTGCGCGGTCCCTCGCAGGCGACGATCGAGCAGCTCGACGCGCCCAATCGCCTCCCCCCCGCAACGCGTTAGGCCTTGCGGCGCGCCGGCGCCGACACCCGCTAGTCGCGGTCGAGCGTCAGGTCGATGTTGCCGTAGCTGGCGTCGGTCAGGTGCCCGATGATCCGGTTGTCACCGGAGAAGCGGCCGACGTAGGTCGTCACGCCGAACTGCGTCGAGGTGAGGTTGAGCGAGACGTCGCCGCCGGTGACCCGCCCGTCCACCGTGAATGGGCCCGAGCCGAGGGGACTCGTGAACTGGCCGCTCCCACCGACGGCCCCGGCGGATTCGGTGAACGTCGCTTCGAACCGCACGGTGCTCAGCGCCGCGCTGCCACTCCAGTGACCGGCGATCTGCGGATTGGCCGGCGGCGCGGCGGCGTCCTTGCCGCAGCCCGTCGATGACAGCATCGCGAGTGCGAGGGCGATACCCGTGAAGGCAGAGCGGCGGCCGATTCGCGAAATGATCATGACATTCGTCAAGGCAAGGACGGTACCGCTGTCGGCGAACGGCTTGCATATCGACGCGGCCCGATTACCATAACCGCGGGGAAAGGTCGCCATCATCACCACAGAAAAGGTCCGCCCAGAGATGGTAGCAGCCCGCGAAGCACTTCAGCGCCTGCGCGACGGCAACGCGCGTTTCACCTCGAGCGTGCACGGTGCCGACACGTCCCTCAGCCAGACGCGGCGGCCTGAGCTCTCCCAGGAAATGAACCCGTTCGCAATCATCCTCGGGTGCGCCGATGCGCGTGTTCCGGCGGAGATCGTCTTCGACCAGGGGCTCGGCGACCTCTTCGTCATTCGCGTTGCCGGCAACATCGTCGCCCCCTCTCAGGTCGGTAGCGTCGAATTCGCCGCCGAGCGTTCCGGCACGAGGCTCGTCGTCGTACTCGGACATTCACGCTGCGGGGCGATTCTCGCGACGCTGGATGCACTCCTCTCGCCGAATCCGGATCCACGCTCGCGCAATCTCCAGTCGATCGTCGACCGGGTGCGGCCGGCGGTCGAGGGTCTGCTCGCGACCAACCTCAGGGACGATTACGACGCGCTCGTCAGGAGCGCGGTACGGGCGAACATTCGCGCGTCGGTCGATCACCTGCGCCATGGATCGGAGCTGCTCGAGCGCCTGATCCAGACCGATGGCCTGCTCGTCGTCGGCGCCGAGTATTCGCTGGAAACCGGCGTCGTTGATTTCTTCGACCTCGGTGCGGCAGGGGCCTGACGCGGGCGTCAACCGTTAGGGCGCGGCGTTCAGCGTGTCCATCACGTTAGGCAGCATCGTCGCCGGTGCGCAGCGGAAGCAGCCGACCCCCATGCGCTGCGACGCAGGGCGATAGCTTGTTGCATACCGCGTCTACACCACAAACATCTGATCCCGCCGCCGCTCAACCTTCACCGCACGAGGCATCACCATGCCGGCCACCACCGCTCCGCTCCCCGCATTCATCACCCCTGACGCCTTCCTCGATCATTGGCGCGGACATCGTCGGCTCACCCGACGGGTGATCGAGGCGTTTCCCGAGGACAAGCTCTTCACCTTTTCGGTCGGCACGATGCGACCATTCGGCGAACTGGCGAAGGAGATGCTGGCGATGGCACAGCCGACGGCGAGCGGGATCGTGACCAACGAGTGGAAGCCGTTCGCGATGCCCGAGGCAACGACCCGCGCCGAGCTGCTCCGCCAGTGGGACGAGACGACGACACAGCTCGACGTCCTCTGGCCGAAGATCCCGCTGGCCCGGTTTCAGGAGACGATGACCGCCTTCGGGCAATACACGATGACCGGTCACGCCCTGCTGCTCTACGTGATCGACAACGAGATCCACCACCGCGCCCAGGGCTACGTCTACCTTCGCGCGTTAGGCATCGAACCGCCGCCGTTCTGGGAGCGGAGCTGACTCGTCGCCGGCGCTGGCGCGCCTAACGGCGCGCCGGTCCGAGGTCGACGACGATCGCCCGCCACTTGCCCTGGTTGAAGCGGAGCACGCTCAACGCGCAGCGGGTCACGTGGCCGGCGAGAATCGCCAGCCAGATGTCAATCGGGTCGAGCGCTGATGTCCGCCGGATGAAGAAGCAGATGCCGAGCGGGACCACCACCTGCGACACGATCGAGATGAAGAGCGGGCTCCGCGTGTCGCCGGTGCCTTGCAATCCGCCGGTGTAGGTGAGCGCTACCGAGATGAAGAGACCCGAGATGCTCAACACCCGCAGCAACTGCACGCCGATCTCGACGACCGCGGGCTCGCGCATGCCGAACACCGCCAGGAGCATCCGCGGCGCGAACATGAAGAGCAGACCGATCGCCGCCGCGCCGATGGCGCCGTACCGCGCCGCGATGTGCACCGCCTTCTCGGCGCGGTCGGGATGGCCGGCGCCGAGATTCTGCCCCGCGATCGCGGCCGCCGCGCCCATCAGTCCGACCGAGGTCCACGTGATGAACGAGAAGAGCTGGCCGTACGAGATTGCGAACGCCGCCTGCGCCGCGGCCCCCTGGGCGACCGACCCGATGAACGCCAGCATCAGCACGCCGCCGATGTTCATCGCGATCCCCTGAAATCCCGTCGGGAGACCGAACTTGAACAGCAGCTTGATGATCGTCCAATCCGGTCCGTAGCCGCGATTGCGTGGGAAGGTGACGACCCAGCCGCCGCGAATCAGCTTCCACAGGGAGTACGCGCCGATAAGGCTGGCGGCGAGCGCGGTGCCCATCGCCGCACCCTTCGTCCCGAACGCGGGAATGGGACCGAGTCCCCGGATCAGCACGATGTTCAGCAGGATGTTCAACGTGGTCATGGCGATGCCGAGCACCATTGGTGTCCGGGCGTCTCCGGCCGAGCGGAGCGCGCCGCTGAGCATGAAGAACATCATCATGCCGCTCGACGTCATGAAGACGATGCGCAAGAAGGGCAGCGCTTCGACCTTGACCGCGGGCGTCGCATTCACGAGATCAAGCAGCCACGGTGACAGGAAATATCCGAGCGGGGCCAGAACGCCGATCGAAAGGAAAATGGCGACGAGGAACGCCTGATAGACGGTCCAGTCGACCATCTCCTCGTTGCCGGCCCCTGCGTAGCGCGCGACGAGCACGCTCATGCCGCTGAAGAGCGCCATGATGAAGGCGATGACGACGAGAAAGACCTGCCAGCTGACGCCGGTGGCCGCATTGCCGGTGTAGCCGACGAAATGGCCGACCATGACGTGGTCGACGATCCCCTGCATGCCGCCGATGACGTTGGCGAACATGGTGGGCCAGGCGAGCTTCCAGACCGCCGGCCGGAGGGGGCCCTCGACGATGGAGCGGTCATATCGACGAGTCGCAGGTGCCGAGGGCACCAGGGGCACGGTTGGCGCCGAGAGAGGTTCGGCGGGCACGGACACTTCAGTCATCGACGAGGCAGGGGTAATCCTTCACCCGGGGATGGCGCCCCGGCGCGGCGGAGATAATATGCGACACATGATCATTCGACGCACGGTCCTTGTGCTGCTCGGCGCAGCCTTTCTCGCCTGCCGCGGCGAAAGCGAAGCGGCGTCCGACATTTCATCGCCGCTCATGACTTTCGACACCGCCCGGGTCCGGTTGGTGAGCAAGACCGACACGATCTCGTTGGTGGTCGAGCTGGCGCGAACGGCGAATCAAAAGACGATGGGACTCATGGAGCGCCTCAACCTCTCCGACAGCGCGGGGATGCTGTTCATGTACGACGCCACGCAGCCTGCCACGGCTGGGTTCTGGATGTTCCGGACCAGAATCCCGCTCGACATCGCGTTCGTGGACTCGGGGGGAGTTATTCGCTCGATCCGGCATATGGAACCCTGCCAGACGGCGACGGCTCAGAACTGTCCGACCTATACGCCCGACGTTCCCTACCGGGCGGCGCTCGAGGTGGCTGCGGGGTTCTTTGCGAAAAGGAGCGTGGGGATCGGCGATCGAGTGCTTCTCGGAGACACGAGTACCGCAACGCCGCGCAGGTAAGGCGCTGGCCCCGCTCGGCCGAGGGCCACAGCCGAGCGGTGAGGCAACCGTGAGCCTTTTTTGAAGTCCGCGCCGCGTCATTGGAAACAACATCGAGTTTCCCATGCGCGACCTCGCACTTACGTCCCCCCTGTTGCTGTGCATTCTGGTCGTCATCGTCGGTGCGGCGGCCAGCCTGCTCCCGATGTCGCCCGTCGAGCCGGTGCTCGTCGCGGTGGCCACAGTGGCGCCGACATGGCTGCTCCTGCCGATCATCGCGCTCGTTACGGCGAGCCACATGTCCACCAAGATGCTGGTCTTTCTTGGCGGAAAGAAGGTCGGAGCGGCCCTCAAGGGCCGCGCTCGCGAGCGGTTCGACCAAACCCGCGATCGCCTCGCTGACAACCCGCGGCTCCAGCACGGAACGCTCTTCCTCAGCAGCGTCACCGGCCTGCCCCCATTCTATGTAATCACGGCGCTGTGCGGATCGCTGCGGATGCCGACGCGCGAATTCGTCGTGCTGGCGACGACCGGGCGCGCGATCCGCTTCGCGATGCTGGTGCTCGCGCCACAGTTCTTCCGTCCCGCGCCGGTCGGGGCACAGTACTCGCCGCCGGCGGTGCGCGTCGTCGGAGCCGGCCCCGAGAC
>JBKJQR010000031.1:0-3644 GCA_046593895.1 Gemmatimonadaceae bacterium
CTCCGATCGCGAGTGGCGCAACTTCACCCGCGCCTATCTCTTCCTCGCCGCGTTCAGCACGCCGCTCGTGCTCTCGGTGCACTCGGTCGTTTCCTTCGACTTCGCGATGGCGCTGACACCGGGCTGGCACGCGACCATCTTCCCGCCCTACTTCGTCGCCGGCGCAATCTTCTCCGGCATCGGGATGGTCTTCACGATCATCATTCCGATCCGGAAGTTCTTCAACCTGAAGCACTACGTCACGCTCAACCACATCGACGCTGCCTCGAAGCTCTGCCTCTTCACGTCGATGGTCGTCGGCTGCGCGTACATCATGGAATTCTTCATCGCCTGGTACAGTGGCAACGCGGTGGAGCAGAACTACTTCTGGAATCGTGTCTTCGGCCAGTGGTACTGGGCTGCCTGGATCATGCTGATCTGCAACGTCGTCCTCCCGCTCTCGCTCTTCTCGCAGAAGCTGCGGCGCAACACGATCTGGCTGTTCGGTCTCTCGCTGTTCATCAACCTCGGCATGTGGTTCGAGCGCTTCGTGATCGTGGTCCCGTCGCTCAGCCACGAATTCGAGCCCTGGCAGTGGACGCACTACGCGCCAAGCTGGGTGGACATGTCGCTGCTCGCCGGGTCGTTCGGCTGGTTCTTCATGTGGTTCCTGCTCTTCATCAAGCAGTTGCCGGTGGTCGCGATCTCCGAGGTCAAGGAGATCGTCCCGCCGAAGATGCTGCACGCGCACGGCTCGCATGGAGGAGCGCACTGATGCAGGGGATGATGGGAGTCTTCCGCGAGCTCGACGCCGCGACCGAAACGGTGCGCGCACTCCGTGCGGATAAAATCAACAAGATCACCGCATACACCCCGACGCCCCGCCACGAGTTCGAGGACGCGTTCGGAAATCCGCCGAGCAGCGTGCGCAAGTTCACGCTCATCGGCGGAGCGCTGGGCGCGACCTTCGGCTACTGGATCGCGATCTGGTGCTCGACCTACTGGCCGCTGGTGGTCGGGGGCAAGGCGATCGCGTCGTGGGTGCCGTACACGATCTTCGGCTTCGAGGTGATGGTGCTGATCGGCGGGCTGTCCACGGTGTTCGGGCTCTTCGCGCTGGTGCGCATTCCGCGGCTGGTGACGACGGTCGGTTACGACCCGCGGTTCAGCCAGGGGAACTACGGCATCTTCGCTGTGGGCACGCAGGACCAGATGCGCGGCATCGAAGCCACGATGCGGCGCCACGGTGCGGTGGAGGTGCGTGGTGAGCGCTGAGCAGATGCACTCGTCACCCGGACTCCGGCGCGGTCGGCTCGCGCGCCTGGCGGTGGTCGCGTTAGGCGCGTCGGTGATCTCGGCCTGTTCCTGGTTCACCGACTTCAAGGACCAGCCGAGCATCCATCCCTGGCAGTCGGCGGCCGACACGATCGGCGCGCGCGGCAACCCGCAGGGCTCCGTCCCGGTCGGCGGCTCGATGGCTCCGGGCTACATGGCGTCGTACACCAATGGCGGGAAGGTCCTCGACGACACGCTCGCAGCGATCCACAATCCGGTCGCTGCCGACACGCGCTCGCTCGAGAACGGCCGCAAGTACTACCAGATCAACTGCGCGGTCTGCCACGGAATGGCTGGTGGAACGGCGCCCGCGGCGCCCGGCGCCGGAGCGTTAGGCGACGGACCGGTGCTCAAGTATGGACTGTATCCACCGAGCCTGCGCACCGATCGCGTGCGCGGGTTCACCGACGGCTACATCTGGGGAATCATCCGCAACGGTCGCGGCGGAATGCCGCCCTACGATCGGATCGAGGAGATGGACCGCTGGGACGTCGTGAACTATGTGCGCGCGCTGCAGGTGGCGAACGTCGTCGTGCCGGTGACGCCGGCGGGGATGCCCGGTCAGACGGGGCGCACGCTGCCCGGGTACACGAGGATGGGTCCAACCGTGCCGTCGCCGTACATGCATCCGGACGGGACGATCAGCGGCGAAGCCTATGGCCGCGCCGATGCGACTGCACCCGCCGATACCGTCAGGCAACCCGCGCCCGCTGCGGGCGGTCCGCCACCCGAATCACGAATGACGCAGCCGAGTCCCAAGCCGGAGACGCCCCAGTGAGCGGCCGCCATCCATTCATCCCGTCCCGCGCAGAAGTCGTCGAGATCGCGGAGCGCCCGGTCTCGGGACTGATGGCCCGTGCATCGCTCGCGCTGGCCGCGGTCGGGCTCGTCGCCTTCATCATCGGCGTCTTTGTCGCGCCCGATCGCGCCTGGCGCGCGCTGCACTTCAACTGGCTGTTCTTTTCAGTGATCTCGTCGGCGGGCGTGATGTTCGTCGCCATCCAGCGGATCACCACGGCGCGCTGGTCGCGCACGACCATCCGCTTCGTCGAGGGCTACGTCGCGTTCCTTCCCGTGGCCTGGCTGATTCTCGCGCTGCTCGTGCTGGTCGGCCGCGGGCACATCTACCCGTGGTTCAACCAGGTGCCCGCGGTGAAGGAGAAGGCGATCTGGCTGCAGCCGACCTTCTTCGCCGTCCGCACGTTAGGCGTGTTCCTCCTGCTCACGGTCCTCAGCGTCTGGTACGTCTGGACCTGCGTGCGCCTCGACGTCGGCATCGTGAACGAGTGGGGAGCCAGGTGGGCGCGCGGGATTCGCGAGCGCATGCGGAAGAACTTTGGCGAAGAGCGGCGCGAGTTGCACTCGACGCATTCGCTGCAGGGCAAGCTGGCGGTCTTCCTCGCTTTGGTCTTCGGCTTCGGCTGGTGCGCGCTTGCCTTCGACCTGTCGATGGCGCTCGACCTGCACTTCCAGAGCACGCTCTACGGGTGGTGGTTCTTCATGGGGGGCATGCTCTGCGTAATGACGAGCATGTCGATCCTCGCTCGCTGGTGGCGCAACCAGCTGGCGATCCCGCACCTGGTCACCGAGACGGACCTGCACGACATCGGCAAGCTGGCGTTCGCGCTGACGGCGTTCTGGGGCTACCTCACCTTCGGCCAGTACCTCGTGATCTGGTACGCCAACGTCGGTGAGGAGACGCACTTCATGCGGCTCCGCCTGATCGCCGCCTGGCTGCCTGTCACGCTGTTGATGGTCGTCCTCGTCTTCGTTGTCCCGTTCTTCGGGCTGATGGGACGCGCGGCCAAGATCTACAACCCAACGATGCTCGTGATCGCGAGCGGGTCGCTGCTCGGCATCTGGCTGCTGCGGTATCTCGAGGTCTATCCGTCGCTCTACGGCGTGACGACGACACTCCCGTTCGGGCTTTGGGAGATAGCGATCGGCCTCGGGATGCTCGGGCTGTGGGGCATCTGCTACTTTGCCTTCATGAACGCCTTCCCGCGGATGCGCGTTCTGCTGATGACAAGTCCCTATCGTGACGAAGTGCAGGTCCCGGTGGACGCGCGAACGATGGAGCCGATCCCGGCACACGAGTGATCGGGTCGCAGCGTTAGGCAGGCGATCGGGGAGGTAAGCGGTACGCGAACGGCGTCGAGGGGTAATCCTTCGACGCCGTTCGTTTTTTCCGACGCGGCCACGAAATGAACCACCGAGAACCGCCGCGCCATTCCATTGCTCGCGATCCGGCGCTGGCCACGGAATTCTTTTTGGGCGTACGGCGAGTTGGTCCCGCCCCGCATGCCCAAAAGTTGTTCAGTCCCGGCGTC
>JBKJQR010000153.1:0-7626 GCA_046593895.1 Gemmatimonadaceae bacterium
CATCACCATCGACGCCATCAACGAGATGACCGGCGTCGATCCATGGTTCCTCGCGCAGATGCGCGAGCTCGTCGCCGCCGAGCGTCGTTACGCGACCCGTGCCGACGAGCTCGCGCATCTGGGCGAGGAACCATGGATCGACGCCAGTCATCTCGTTGATGGCGTCGATGGCGATGCCCGCTTCGAGCGCGCGCTTGATCTGGAAGATGCGCTCGGGCGTCGGCTGGCGAAGGGCGCCGCGGAGCGCCTCGATGCTGTCGTCAGGCAGGCGGTCGTCCACCGGGCGGCTGCCGACGGCCCAGCCGGGCCGGCCGGTCTCGAGTGCGCGGAGCGCCTTCTGAAACGCCTCCTTGAAGGTGCGGCCGATTGCCATCGCTTCGCCGACGGATTTCATCTGCGTCGTCAGGCGCGGGCTTGCCTTGGGGAATTTCTCGAACGCGAAGCGAGGCACCTTGACGACGACGTAGTCGAGCACCGGCTCGAACGAGGCGGGCGTCGTCTTCGTGATGTCGTTGGTGATTTCGTCGAGGCGGTAGCCGACAGCCAGCTTGGTACCGATGCGCGCGATCGGAAAGCCGGTCGCCTTCGACGCGAGCGCCGACGACCGCGAGACGCGCGGGTTCATCTCGATGACGAGCATCTCGCCATCAGCGGGGTTGATCGCGAACTGGATGTTGCAGCCGCCGGCGTCGACCCCGACCACGCGGATGACGGCGAGCGCCGCATCGCGCATCAGCTGGTACTCGCGATCGGTCAGCGTCATCGCGGGGGCGACGGTAATCGAGTCGCCGGTGTGCACACCCATCGGATCGATGTTCTCGATCGAGCAGACGATGACGGCGTTGTCCTCGTGGTCGCGCATGACCTCGAGCTCGAACTCCTTCCAACCGATGACGCTCCGCTCGATCAGTACTTCGCCGACCGGGGACAGGTCGAGGCCGCGACGGACGATCTCCTCGAACTCCTCGCGGTTGTAGGCGATGCCCCCACCGGTACCGCCTAACGTGAACGACGGCCGGATGATCGCCGGGTAGTCGGTCGTCTTCACCAGCTCGAGCGCGTCGTCCCAGGTCTTTGCGATTCCGCCCGGTGGAACGGCGAGGCCAATGCGCTTCATCGCCTCACCGAACAGGCGGCGGTCCTCGGCGATGGCGATCGCCTTCGCGCTGGCACCGATCAACTCGACGCCGTATTTCTCGAGCACGCCATTCTGCGCGAGCTCCATTGCGACGTTGAGCGCGGTCTGGCCGCCCATCGTCGGAAGCAGCGCGTCGGGACGTTCGCGCTCGATGACCAATTCGATGTACTCAGCGGTGACCGGCTCGATGTAGGTCCGATCGGCGAACTCGGGATCGGTCATGATCGTCGCCGGATTCGAGTTGATGAGGATCACCTCGAAGCCATCTTCGCGAAGCGCACGAGCCGCCTGCGTCCCGGAGTAGTCGAACTCGGCGGCCTGCCCGATGATGATCGGGCCAGAGCCGATGAGCAGGATGCGGTGGAGGTCAGCGCGCCGGGGCATTTATCAGATCCGCAATGATGTCGTCACAGGTCAGGGACGGCGTCCAGCCCGTCGCCTCGCGCAGCTTGGTTGCATCGCCAACGAGCCATGGTACCTCGACCCGCCGGACGAGCGCGGGATCGACTTCGATCTCGGCGTTCGCGCCGGCGGCGATCAGGACGCGTTCCGCGAGATTGCGCACTCGCTCGCCTGTCCCGCTACAGACGTTGTACACCTCGCCGGCCGCGCCGCGATCGATCAGAAGAAGATACGCACGGACGACGTCCCGCACATGGAGAAAATCGCGAACCGTGTCCGCGTTGCCAATGCGCAGACGCGGGGTGCCGCCGGCCCGGATGTCGCGCGCGCGCCTGACCAGCGCGGGGAGCAGGAAGTGTTCGGCTTGGCCGGCGCCGCTGTGGTTGAAACTGCGCGTCGCAATGACGCGAACGCCGTCGCTGCGAGCCGCTTCGAGGGCAACGATCTCCTGCGCCGCCTTGGAGGCGGCATATACGGTGACGGGCGCCTGGACGTCGGACTCGATGCGGAGGCGGCCGATCTCGCCGATGCCGTACTGTTCCGCGCTGCCGATCACGAGAACGACCGGGTCGATCTCGCCGCCCCGCCTACGCGTTCGCACCTCATGCAGCAGGCGCGCAGCGCCGAGGACGTTGATCTCGTGCGCGAGCACGGGGTCGCCCTGCGCGTCGGGGACGAAGGTGACGCCAGCGAGATGGAAGACGGCGTCAGGATTCGTGTACGTCACGATGCGCGCGACGTCGGCCTGATTGCGGACGTCGGCGAGGAGCCAGCGCACCGAGCGCCTTTCATCGTCGGTGAGGATCCCGTCCGGAGGCTGGGCGGCGATCCCGGCACCAACGACATCCCAGCCGTCGGCGAGCAGCGCGCGACAGAGCCATTGCCCGACGAATCCGGCGGCGCCGGTGATCAGCGCTCGACGTGGCTGGCCGCCCGGAGTCACCGTGCCGCGCGAGGCGCGGGCACTGCGAGCGCCGCGGCGGCATGTCCGACGGCGCGGTGGCGCGCGAGGTCGGCGTCGTACATCATCGAGACGAGTTGCCTGAATCCGACCTGGGGATGCCAGCCGAGTACGCGCTTCGCCTTGGATGCGTCAGCGACGAGGAGGTCGACTTCGGCCGGGCGCATGAACTTCTGGTCGAAGATCACGTGATCCTGCCAGTTGAGGCCTGCGCACTCGAAGGCGAATTCGCAGAGCTGGCGAACGGACCAGGTTTCACCAGTGCCGACGACATAGTCATCGGGCTGGTCCTGTTGCAGCATGCGCCACATCGCGTCAACGTAATCGCCGGCAAATCCCCAGTCGCGCCGAGCGTCGAGGTTGCCGAGGTGGAGCTGCTTTTGGAGTCCGAGCTTGATGCGGGCCGCGCCGTCGGTGACCTTGCGGGTCACGAACTCGAGACCGCGGCGCGGGCTCTCGTGATTGAAGAGAATCCCCGACACGGCGTAGAGCCCAAAGCTCTCGCGATAGTTGACGGTGATCCAGTGGCCGTAGCACTTGGCGACGCCGTAAGGCGAGCGCGGGTAATACGGCGTGGACTCGCGCTGCGGCGTCTCGACGACCTGGCCGAACATCTCGCTCGAGCTGGCCTGGTAGAAGCGCGCCTTGGGCGCAGCCTTCCGCATCGCCTCGAGCATGCGGGTCACGCCTAACGCTGTGAACTCGCCCGTGAGGACGGGCTGCGTCCACGAGGTCTGCACGAAGCTCTGGGCGGCGAGATTATAGATCTCGTCGGGCTGGCACTCCTGCATCGCGTCGACGAGCGAGTGCTGGTCGAGGAGGTCGGCGGAGAGCAGCTCGACCTTGTCCACCAGGTGGCTGATGCGCTCGTAGGGAGTGGTCGAACTGCGCCTGACGATGCCGACGACGCGATAGCCCTTGGCGAGCAGGTGCTCGGCGAGGTAGGAGCCATCCTGGCCGGTGATGCCGGTGATCAGCGCGGTGCGATTTGTGGACACGAGAGAGACGATGCGTGACGCGTGAAACGACGTGGGGCGATGCGGGATGCGGACAGACTAGGCGGTCGTGAGGACGCGGGGACGGCGCGGAGCACCAGGGCGCGAAAAAGGGGAGCTAGACAATAGCTCCCCTTTCCGTCATTCCGACAGGCAACGGGACGTCAGGCGACGCGGGGAGCGCGCGGCGCACGCGAGACCTTGTTTGCCGCCATGCAGCGCGTGCAGACCTTGACCTTGACGATCTTGCCGTCGAGCAGGGTGCGCATGACCTGGAGGTTCGGCTTCCAGGTGCGGCGCGTCTTGTTGTTGGCGTGCGACACGTTGTTACCGAACGCGACGCCCTTGTCGCAGGAGTAGCAACGGTGACGTTGAATAGGCGCCATGGGTCAGCCCTCGATCAATTCGATGCGCGCCAGATCGGCGCCGTCACCCTTGCGGTGACCGGTCTTGAGGATGCGGGTATAGCCGCCCTTGCGGTTGGCGAACTTCGGCCCGATCTCCTGGAACAGCTTGTCGGCGACGGCGCGCTGCTGCACATGCGCGCCAGCCAGACGACGGGCGTGGAGCGTGCCGTCCTTGGCCTTCGTGATCAGCTTCTCGACGAAGGGGCGGAGCTCCTTGGCCTTCGCTTCGGTGGTCTCGATCGCGCCGTGCTGAAACAGCGACTGCGCGAGGTTGCGCATGAGAGAGAGCTTCTGCTCACTCGTCCGGCGCAGTTGGCGTCCGGCCTTGGCGTGGCGCATTGAACTACTCCTGTTCCGGTTCGTCGTCAGGCAGCGCGGCGGCAGCGGCGCGGCTCGGTGGCGTGCCGAAATCCAGCACGCGAACCCCCTCGCCCGTCTCGTCGTAACGCATGCCGAAATTCAGGTTCTCACGCTCGAGGAGATCGGCGATCTCCTGAAGCGATTTCTTGCCGAAGTTCTTGACCTGGAGGATCTGGCTCTCCGTCTGCCGCACCAGATCGCCTAACGTGCGGATGTTGGAGTTCTTCAGGCTGTTGACCGAGCGGACCGACAACTCGAGGTCGTCGATCGGGGTGCGCAACACACCGGACAACCGCGCTCCGTCACCGCCGGCCGCGCCATCGCCCGACATCAATGGTGCCGACGAATGCGAGCCGAACTCGACGAAGTACTGGAAGTGCGTCTGGGCGAGCGCCGCCGCGTAGCTGACCGCTTCCTGCGGGGTGATCGTGCCGTTCGTCTCGACAGTCAGCGTCAGCCGGTCGTAGTCGGTCCGCTGGCCAACGCGAGTCTCGGCGACGGCGAAGTTTGCGCGGCGCACCGGGTTGTAGATCGAGTCGACGCGAACGAGATCGACCGGAAGCCCACGGTCGAGCGGGTGCGAATCGGATTCGACGTAGCCACGACCCTTATTGACGTAGAGCTCGACGTTGAGCTCGCGGTCATCCTGGAGGGTGAGGATGTGGTGCCCGTGATCGAGCACGCGCGTTCCACCCGATTCCGAGATGTCGCCGGCGGTGACCGGGCCAGCGCTCGACTTCGAAATGCGAAGGATCGCGTCCTCGACGTCGTCCGACATGAACAGCGTCAGCGTCTTGAGGTTGCCGATGATCTGGTGCACGTCCTCGACGACACCGGGAATCGTCTGGTGCTCGTGGACGACACCGTCGATGCGAAAGCCCCAGACTGCCGCGCCGCGGAGCGACGAGAGCAGCATGCGGCGCATGGCGTTGCCTAACGTGTGGCCGAAACCGCGCTCGAGCGGCTGCAGCCGGAACTCGGCGACATTCGGGTTATCGTCGCGGGTTGTTGCTTCTACCAGCTGCGGGCGAACAAGCCCGCGGAGATCGATCGTCTGTGGCATTCCTGAATTCCTCTTGATTGGTCTTACCGGTCGCCCGGTAACGCCCCACCCCGCCCTTGACGCGCGGTGAGCTCGTATGGGAGTCAAGGTCCCGACCGCGGCGCGAGAGCGCCGCTGGACTACTACACTCGCTGGCCTTTAGCCTTTAGCCGTTAGCGTTGAGCGACTGCGTTGAACGCGGTTGCTAACAGCTAACGGCTAATGGCTAACAGCTGCAGTTCGCTACTTCGAATAAAGCTCGACGACCAACTGTTCCTGGGCGGCGATCGGAATGTTCGCGCGGGCAGGCTTCTCGAGCATCCGGCCGCTGAACGTTTCCTTGTCGACAGCGATCCAGGAGAGCGGCGCGCCGCGCGAGGACTGATCCATCGCGGTCATCACCGACACCTGCTCGCGGGACTTCATGCGGACGCGCACTTCGGCGCCCGGCGTAACGACGTAGCTCGGGATGTCGACCGACTTCGCGCCGACTTCGACGTGCCGATGACGGATCAACTGGCGCGCCGCTTTGCGGCTGGCCGCGAAGCCCATCCGATACACGACGTTATCGAGACGGCTCTCCAGCGCGGCGAGGAGGTTGTGGCCGGTGATTCCGGGAAGGGTGGTGACCTTCTCGAAGGTATTCCGGAACTGCCCCTCGCTGATGCCATAGATGCGCTTGATCTTCTGCTTCTCACGGAGCTGCTTGCTGTACTCGGACGCCTTGCGGCGGCGCGCCGTCGCCTGGCCGTGCTGGCCGGGCGCGTACGGACGACGCTCGACCGGGCACTTCTCGGTGAAGCACTTCTGCCCCTTGAGGAAGAGCTTCGTTCCCTCGCGGCGGCATTGGCGGCAGCTCGAACCTGTGTAGCGACCCATCGTCAGACCCTCCGACGCTTGGGAGGACGGCAGCCGTTGTGCGGAATCGGCGTGACGTCCTTGATCGACTTGACCTGCAGGCCGGCGGCGGCCAACGCCTGGATGGCCGACTCGCGGCCACTGCCCGGGCCTTGCACGCGGACGTGCACGCGGCGGACGCCCTGCGTCATCGCCTCGCGCGCCGCCTGCTCCGCCGCGACTGTGGCCGCGAACGGGGTCGACTTCTTCGAGCCCTTGAACTGGGCCTTGCCCGACGACCCCCAAGCCACCGCGTTTCCGCGGGGATCGGTGATCGTGATGATCGTGTTGTTGAATGTCGCGTTGACGTGGGCAATGCCTTCCGCCTCGATCACGCGCTTGGTCTTCTTCGCAGTTGCCATACGCCTACTTGGTTACCTTCTTCTTGCCGGCAATCGCGCGGCGCGGTCCCTTCTTGGTGCGGGCGTTCGTGTGGGTCCGCTGACCGCGAACGGGGAGACCCCGGCGGTGACGAATGCCACGATACGACCCGATGTCCATCAGTCGCTTGATGTTCATCGCGATCTCGGTGCGAAGCGCACCTTCGACGCGAACATCACGCTCGATGGCCTGACGGAGTTTGTTGACGTCGCCTTCGCTCAGGTCACGGATGCGCTGCGTTGCATTCACCCCGGTCTTCTCGAGGATCTGCAATGCGGTCGTCCGGCCAATGCCGAAGATGTACGTGAGGCCGATCTCAACCTTCTTGTCGCGAGGGAGATCGACGCCGGCAATACGAGCCATGATTAGCCCTGACGCTGCTTATGCTTTGGATTGCGCTTGCAGATGATACGAGTCACGCCGTCGCGCTTCACGACTTTGCAGTGCTCACAGATCGGCTTTACGCTACTACGAACTTTCACGGGAGCTCCGAGTCCAGAATCTGTCCACTTCACGGGCAGACTCTGATTCTAATTGGCCCGGCGGGAGCACGCAAGTCCGCGAGCCGTCGAGCGATAAGTGCCCGGGCTCAGAATCCCAGTTCGCGGTTCACGGCAGTCATCGCCGCCGCCGGGTCGGAGGCGGCGGTGATCGCCCGCCCGAGCACCAGGTACCGTGCACCAGCGGCCGCCGCCTCGGCGGGTGTCGACGTGCGCGCCTGGTCGTCGGATGGTGCGCCCGTGGCTCGGATCCCGGGTACGAGGAGCGCGAGACGATCGCCGAGCACGGCGCGGACGGCGCTGACCTCCTGTCCGCTGCAGACGATGCCGTGCGCGCCGGCTTCGGCCGCGGATCCGGCGAGGCGGAGTACCTCGGTGTTGACCACGACATCCGGGCGGCCCCACGCCCGGCTAACGTCGTGCGCCTCGAGCGACGTCAGTAGGGTGACGGCAAGAACACCGCACGACGGGCCGGCGCCCTCGACGGCGGCGCGGAGCATGGTGTCGCCGCCGACCGCGTGCACCGTGAGCAGGCGGACGCCG
>JBKJQR010000232.1:0-20697 GCA_046593895.1 Gemmatimonadaceae bacterium
GCGCGCCGCGTTGACGAGTGGTCGATGATCGAGAAGAAGATCCCGAGCTTCGACATCGTCTTCGATGTCGATCGCCTGCGCCTCGCCGGTGGCGAGGCGGCGCCGACGATCGAGCAGGAAACGCTGATCACGCTGATCGACGGCCGCCGCGACGTTACCGCGCTGATCGACGAGTCGGGACTCGGCGAGTTCACCGTCGGCAAGGCGCTCTACGGTCTGGTCACCGCCGGCTTTCTGACTCGCGTCGGGAAGACCAAGGCCCCGGAACCCGCCGTCTCCGAGGCGCGCGTCGAGGAGCATCGCAACCTCGGCATCGCGTTCTACAAGACGGGGATGCTCGAGGAGGCGATTCGCGAGTTTCGCCGCGTGGTCGACCTCCGCGCCGGCGACGGTGCGGCCGGCTTCTACATGGGACTCGTCCTCATGCGGCAGGGCAAGTGGCCTGACGCGGCCAACGCGTTCCACGAGGCCGCCTCGCAGCCCGGCGCCAAGTACGCCGTCTTCCACAACCTCGCCTACTCGCTCGAGCGGCTCGGCCGTTATGACGAGGCGCGGGCCGCCCTCGAGGAAGCGACCGCCCGCGGCGGCGCTGCCGACGCCCGCGTCCAGACATCGTTAGGCGTGCTCTCCCTGTGGACGGGCGACGTGGCCACCGCCGACGAGGCGCTGGCCGCCGCCCGGCCGCTGTGGGGCAAGCGTCCGCCGGCTGCGGCCTGGTTCCACTACGCCGCGCTCGCCGCGGCGCTCGCCGGCGACCTCGATCGCGCCGCGGCGCTGCTCGGC
Organism: Gemmatimonadaceae bacterium; assembly: GCA_046593895.1. Lineage (GTDB taxonomy): Bacteria > Gemmatimonadota > Gemmatimonadetes > Gemmatimonadales > Gemmatimonadaceae > JABFXC01. The sequence goes on from JBKJQR010000232.1 coordinate 784, forward strand.
GAGGGGATCGGCATTCACGGCCACGCCGCACCGCTGTTCAACAACCTCGCCGTCGCGCAGGAGCGCCGCGGCAGCCTGCCCGAAGCGGCGGTCACCGCCGAGCGCGGGCTGCACGAGGACGCCAGCCTGCCGCAGCTCCACAAGAATGTCGGCGACTACCTCTATCGCAGCGCCCAGTACGATGAAGCGCTCGACGCGTATACCCGCGCAATCAAGCTCAACCCATCGTTAGGCGACGACGTCTACATGAAGCTCGGCAACATCCGCTACAAGCGGCAGGAACGCGAAGAGGCGGTGAAGTGCTGGGAGCGCGCGCTCGAGCTCGACCCCGAGAACCAGATCGTCCGCACCAACCTCGACGCGGTGAGGAAGGTGCTCCAGTGAGCGCCGCCCTCGACGATGCCGAGTTTCTCGAGCTGACGGCCAAGATCGCGCGCGAGCGCGATTTCCGTTGCGGGAGCTACAAGGAGAAATGCGTCCGCCGGCGCATCGCGGTGCGGATGCGCGCCCGCGCCGTGCACACCTACGCCGACTACGCGCGCATCCTCGACGGCGACAACGTCGAATGGGACAAGCTGATGGACGCGCTGACCATCAACGTCACGAAGCTGTTCCGTAACTGGGAGACGTACGCGCTGCTTGCCGACACGATCATTCCCGAAGTCTGGGCAGCGCACAGCGACCCGATCAGGGTCTGGAGTGCGGGCTGTTCCTCAGGAGAAGAACCGTACTCGCTGGCGACGCTCTTCTTCCGCGCTGGCGAGCGCAGTCGCCGCGCCGCGACGCCCGAGCGTGTCCGCATTCTCGGCACCGACATCGACAAACGCAGCCTCGATTCGGCGCGCGCCGCGCTCTTCGACGAGGAGGCGTTTGCCGACACGCCGCCGGAGTACCGCGATCGCTATTTCAGCGCGGGCTATCCGGCGAGCGTGCTGCCCGAGATCAAGGCGCTCGTCACGCTCGAACGGCGCGACCTCCTGCTCGAGTCCGCGCCGCCTGGGGGTTTTCACATGATCGTCTGCCGCAACGTGTTGATCTACTTCGATCGCGAAACCCAGGAGATGCTGTTCCAGCGCTTTCACGACGCGCTGCTCCCCGGCGGGATGCTCGTGCTCGGGAAGGTCGAGACGCTGCTCGGCGTCATCCGGAACAAGTTCGCCGCCGTCGAGGCGCGCGAACGCATCTATCGAAAGCTGTGACCGATCTTCGCGTGCGAGTCGCCGACTATGCTGTGGCGAAGGGCAACGACGTCATCTCGACCATCGGCCTCGGGTCGTGCGTCGCGATCGTGATCTACGATCGGCAGACGCGCGTCGGCGGGATGGCTCACGTGCTGCTGCCGAGCGAAGGGCTATCACGCGACAAGGACAATCGCGCCAAGTTCCCCGGCACCGCGGTCCCGCTGCTCCTCGAGGAGATGCGGAAGCTTGGCGCGCGCGGCCCGTTCACCGCGAAGATCGCTGGTGGGGCGAGCATGTTCGGTGCGCTCATCCCGGCGGGCGGGATCAACATGGGTGAGCGCAACGTCGTCTCGTCGCGCCAGGCGTTGAGCGAGGCGGGGATTCCCCTCGCCGCGCAGGACGTCGGTGGCGACTATGGCCGCAGTGTGTACTTCCATCTCGATGACGGCCGGGTGTTCGTGCGATCGCTGAAGTCCGGTGACCGCGCCATCTAGGCGTCACACCGTGCTGGTCGTCGACGACAGTGCGTTCATGCGCAAGGTCGTCACCGAGATCATTGACGGCTCCGACGCCTTCCGCGTCATCGGCACGGCGCGCAACGGCCACGACGCGCTGCGCCAGATCCATGCGCTCGACCCGGAGATCGTCACACTGGATGTCGAGATGCCCGAGCTCGACGGGCTGCAAACGTTAGGCTACATCATGTCGGAGATGCCGCGGCCGGTGGTGATGCTGAGTGCCGCGGCCGCCAGCGGCCGCGATGACCCGACGCTGCGCGCACTCGAGCTCGGCGCACTCGACTTCGTCCGCAAGCCATCGGGGCCGATCAGCCTCGACATCGCCAGCGTCGCCGAGACGCTGCTCGCCGCACTAGCCGCGGCGCTGCACGTCAATCTCGGTGGGGTGCGCATGCTCGGCGCCCCCCGTTTCATTGCGCCGGCCCCGCGGCCGTTAGGCTCGCGCACCGCATCGCGGGCGATCGCGATCGCCGCCTCGACCGGCGGCCCGCGCGCGCTCGCCGAGGTGGTGCCGGGCATCCCGGGCGACATCGGCGCCGCGGTGCTCATCGTGCAGCACATGCCGAAAGGGTTCACCAAGTCGCTGGCGCAGCGGCACGACGCGCTGAGCGCACTGCGGGTGGTCGAAGCGCAGCACGGCGAGATGGTCGAGACCAACTCCGCCTACGTCGCGCCGGGCGGCTTCCACATGCGCGTCGTGCGCGAGGCGGACCGCGTCGTCATCGCGCTCGATGAGACGGCGACCATTCACGGGGTCCGGCCGGCGGCCGATCCGATGTTCCGGTCCGTCGCCACCGTGTTCGGTGCCGACTGCGTCGGCGCGGTGCTGACCGGCATGGGGCGCGACGGGGCCAACGGGCTGCGGGCAATCCGGGACGTCGGGGGGAGGGGAATCGTCCAAGATCAGGCGACATCGACGATCTACGGCATGCCTCAGGCTGCCCTCGCACTGGCTGGCGCCGAGCGGATCCTGCCGCTCGGCCAGATCGCGGCGGGGATCGTCGAATTGCTCGGGGGCGCTCGTCGGGCATCGGGCCCGGGCGCGCAGCATCGATGACCGGCGCACGGTGGTTGTCAGAGCGTACGAATCCTCGCACTCGACGTCGACGCGCATGAAGAAAAAGCAGAAGCACAGCGCTGACGAGCCGGCGCCGCCGACCCCACCCGCATCCGCGGCGCCGCCTAACGCGCCGGGCGACGGGCTGCCATCGGCCCCGCCGCCTGACGCTCGCCGCGACGAGCTGCCGAATCGCGTGTCCTCGCCGATCGCGGTGGCGGCCGTCTTCCGGTTGACCCCCCCGGTCGGTATGCACTCGATCGCTGCGCCCGCCGCAGTGCCCGCAGCAGCGAGCGTTGCGAGCGCCCCCGTGCCGACGACCGAGGATTACGCCGCCACGCTGATGCGCCGTCTCGCCGCGATGGCACCGCCGGATTTCGACGACGAGCTCGAGCAGCAGAACGATCGCCGTCCCTTGCGCGAGCGCGTTCGCGGCCGGACCGGCGTCGCCGACCTCCTGATGTTCCGCATCGGCGACGAGCTGTTCGCGGCCGACCTCGCGTCCGTGGAGGAGGCTGTGACGCTGCCGGAGATTCACCACCTCCCCGAAATGCCGGCCGCGATGCTCGGCGCCTTCGACCTCCGCGGCCGTCTCACGCCGGTGTATTCGCCGGCCCACGTGCTCGGCGTACCCCTCCGCGGCGTGGCGCAGGCCGCGCTGCTCGTCCGCTCCGACACGCGCCGGCTCGGGCTCGCCGTCGACGATGTCGAGGATGTGTTCCAGGTGGATCTCGCCACCGTGCATGATTCACCGGGGATCGACGACGCCGACGGCATCCTGCTCGCCGTCGCGCACCACGGAACGGAACTGGTCGCCATCATCGACGCCGACGCCCTCGTCGCCGCCTGTATCGGCGGCCACGCATTGGAGACCGCATGACGACCGCAACCACCGGCACGATCTCGAAGATCGTCACCTTCCGGCTCGGCGACGATCTGTTCGCCGCCGACATCTACTCCGTCGAGCGGGTGCTCCGCTTCCAGCCGCCGACGCCCGTGCCTAACGTTCCGGCCTGGATCGACGGCGTGATCGACTATCAGGGGCGCGTTGTCCCGTTGATCAACCTGCGGAACCGCTTCGAGCTTCCGGTGGTGCCGCCGGGCCCCGACACGCGCATCCTGATCTTCAACGCCAGCGGCGAATGGATCGGCGGCGTGGTCGACGCGGTGCTCGACGTCGCGCCGCTCGACGCCGGTAAGCTCGCGCCCCCGCCGCCCCTCTTCCGCGGGCTGGCCGGCGAGTACCTGCTCGGCATCGTCCGCCGTGGCGATCGGCTGGTCGTCTTCCTCGACGTCGCACGCCTGCTCTCGACTGGCGAGCGACTCGTGCTCGAGCAGGCAGCGGCCGACGCTGCCCCGCAACCCTGAGCGCCGCACCGCGGATGACCGACCAGCAGCCGTCGCTGCGCGACCGCTATCGAGCGATCGAGGCGAAACTCGGCCCCGCGCTCGCCGGCGCCGAGCGCGAATCGGTGAAGCAGGAGATCATCGCCCTCTTCAAGGCGGTCGAAGCCCAGCTCACCGACCTGACCGCGCTCAAGGATGAGGTGAAAGCGCTCGTCGAGCGCTGGAAGCAGCAGGGCGGCGCCGCGCCATCGCAGGCGCCGCAGTTCACCGGCGAGAAGCCGGTCGTTCACGCCGATCATATCGGCGCCTCGACCTTCATCGAGAAGGGCTGGAGCCGCCTCTCGCTCGGCGACTACGCTGGTGCGGAGACGGCGCTGACCCGCGCGCTCGAGCTCTCGCCTAACGATCCGCAGAGCGAGGCGCTGCTCGGCTGGGCGCAGATGCTCGAGGAGAAGTACGACGACGCGCTGCTCAACTTCTCGAAGGTCCTGATGAAGGAGCCGGCCAATGCGCTGGCGCGGATCAACGTCGGCTACATCTGCCTGAAGAAGCGCATCTTCGGTGAAGCGATCGAGCACCTGTCGAAGGCGATCCGCCTCGACAACGACCGCAAGGCGACGCTCTACGCGCACTTCTACCTCGGCCTGGTGTATCTCGAGCGCGAGATGTACGAGGATGCGATGAACTTCTTCCGGAAGACGATCGCCCTCGGGCCGAACCTGATCGAGGCGCAGTACGAGCTCGGGCGCGCGAACTGGTTCCACGGCGATCGCGACGCGGCGATCGCTGCGTGGCGCGGCGGGCTGGCGACCAACAAGTTCAATCCATGGGGAAAGCGCTGCGCCGAGATGCTGACGCTGGTCGAATCGGGCGGAGGACCGTCGCGGGACACATGAGCGGTTCAGCGGGCCCGCGCAGACTGCGCTGGCACGCCGCGATCGTGTTGATGGCGCTGATCGTCGCACTGTGGCCGGCCGGACGCGCGTCGGGACAGGCCGGCGCTCCCCTCCGGCTCGACGCCGGCCGCTTCGTGCTGGTTCATTACGCGCCGGACGAGCGGCTGGCGCATTCGCTGGCCGCCGCCGCGCTGGCCAACGACAGCTTTCCCGGCTTACCCCGTCCACGCGAGCGCGTGCTGATCGCCATCGCACCTGACGCGCGGACCTTTCGCCGCTGGGTCGGGCCGACGGCGCCGGAATGGGGCGCCGCGATCGCCTTTCCCGAGTCGCGGCGCATCGTCCTCCATGGCCGCGATGCCGGCGCGCGGGCCGGCGATCCGGTCGCCACGGTCCGCCATGAGCTGGCGCACCTCGCGCTTCACGAAGCGTTAGGGTCGCTCCCCCCGCGCTGGTTCGATGAGGGCTACGCCAGCTACTCGGCCGGCGAGTGGGGGCGCGATGAGGTATTGACGACGAGTGTCGCGCTGGTGCTTCGCGCCGTCCCGGGAATCGATTCGCTCGACGATTACTTCGGTGGCGGGGCGCAGCGGGCGGAAGAGGGCTACGCACTGGCGCAGCGGGCGGTCGCCGAGCTGGCGTCGCTCGACGAGCGGCGGGGGTTGTCACTCTTCTTCGCCTACTGGAAGGAGAGCCGGTCGATGGATCGTGCCGTCAGGCAGGCGTATGGCCTAACGCTGACCGACTTCGACCAGCGCTGGCGCGAGCGCACGCGCCGCCGCTATGGCGGCCTCGCGCTGACCGCCGACTTCGCCCTGCTCGGCCTTGTCGGCGGGGTCACGCTGCTCCCGCTCTGGCTCGCGCGGCGTCGGCGCGACCGGCGTCGCCTCGATGCAATGCGGGCCGCGGACGACGCGCTCGACCGCGCAATGCGGGAGAGCGCGCTCGCCGCGCTGCTCAACGAGGAGCCTCCAGGGCCGCCAGCCTCCGGAGACGAGGAAACTCGCGGCGGCAACCGCGTGCCCAAGTAGGGCGACGGGCGGGGGCACCGGGTGGCGATCAATCGCCATCACGAGGCGCAACCGCTTGACACCATTCCACTTGATTGGGTACACTTCGAGATTATGGCTCACCCTGTCACACCCGTGCGCTCGCGCAGCGGCATCCTCTGGACGGCGGCGGCGCTGACGCTGCTCGCCGGTTACGCGGATCTTGCGCGCGGCGGCGAGACGCTTGCACCCATCCTGCTCATTGTCGGATACTGCGTTCTGGTTCCGCTGGCGATCCTGAAGTAGCACGACGCGGCGGCGACTTTTCAGGAAGTTCCGGGGCGTTCTGGCCGGGCGGGCAGGCGCAGCCGGGCGATTTTTTTGCGATCCGGAACCACGTGGTCCGGTTCTGGTATGAGAATGCGACGCCGGGTCCGGGACGGTGTCGGGCAGGCGTCGCCACGGGCGAATAGCTCAGTTGGTTAGAGCGCCTGTCTTACACACAGGAAGTCGGGGGTTCGAATCCCTCTTCGCCCACTGTCGGGGATTCGAATACGGCGGTCGTCGCCGAAGCGTTGGATGATGTGGCCGGGCAGTTGCTCAATGAGTTCCGTGTGCGCCCCTCTTGGCGCAGCACAATCACCGTTCGGGAGGTTTGCACCGTGAAGGCATCGCACCGCCACCTGCTCCTGTTCGTCGGCGTCGCCGCCACCCTCGCGACCAGTGCCGCACCGGCACGCGCTCAGGGGAAGGCCCCAGCTACCGGACCTCGGTTGATGGTCCCGGTGTTCTCCGGGTCGAAGCCGCTTGGCGCGCAGCTCGCGGACGACCTGCGCGACCGGTTGAAGCTCGACTACCCGACGAAGAATATCTGGACGGTCCCGAAGACAGATATCACCGGCATTCTCGACGCGTCGGGCTTTCGTACGGACACCGCGGTCAGCAACGCCGACCTCCGCGAGCTCGCACGGACCGCACGCGCCGACGAGATCCTCATGGGGATGGTGACGCGCACCGCGACCGGCGTGCACGTCGAGTCGCGGCTCGTGCTGCCCCGCGACCTTGCGATCTCACAGCCGCTTCCGGCAATCGACGCCGGCAACGTCGGCGGCGCCGCAAAGAGCATCTCGAGAGCGGTCGGTGAAGCGCGCAAGCAGCTCGGCGCTTACAGCAAGTGCGAAGAGCAGGCTCGCGCCGGCAGCTACGACGCCGCGATTCAGACGGCCAACGCGGGGACTGGTTCGTACGCCAACGCGACGCTGGTTCGCATCTGCCGCCTCAACGCGTACCTCGCGAAGAAGGCGCCGTCGGACACGATCCTCGCCAACGCGAAGGACATTCTCCGGATCGACTCGAAGAACAAGATCGCGCTCAATGCGGCGGGTCAGGCGCTCTCCGACAAGTCGGATGCGCTGGCGAAGACCGACCCGGCGCAGTCGGCGGCATTGAACGACCAGGCGGTGCAGAACTGGACGACGCTGATCGCGGTCGATCCGTCGGACACCCGCATGCTCGAGACGGTCATTCGCAAGATCGTCGTCTCGGCGAACCCGACGATCGCCCTGCCGATCATCGACAACGCAGTCACCGACAATCCCGGCAACCTGCAGCTCCTCCGCCTCCAGTGGCTCATCCACCTTGCGGCGAAGGACTACAAGAACGGAGTGGCGATCGGTCGCAACATGGTGCAGATGGACACCTCGCTCGCCGACACGACCTACTTCACGCGTCAGGCGGCAGCGCTCGCGTCGACCGCCGACAGCGCGGGAGTTCGCGCGATCGTCGGCGAAGGCGTGCGGAAATTCCCGGGGAACACCGGGCTCGCACTCTTTCAGGCGCAGGCTCTCAAGCAGTCCGGCCAGCTCGCCGCCGCGAAGGTCGCGTACATGGACCTGATCAAGCGGAACCCGAAGCTCGAGCACGGCTACCTGCAGCTCGCGCAGATCTCGGTGGACATGAACCAGCTCGACTCGGCGCGCGCTGCGCTTCGCATGGCAGTGCAGACGGGGAGCGATTCAGCGAACTTCGTCGCGCAGTACGCACTCAGCGTCGGCAATACGCGCTACAAGGCGGCGAATGCGCTCAAGACGGGCGATCCGGCGGAGAATGAATTGAAGCGTGCTGCGATGATGCAGGCGGTGAGCTTCCTCTCGTTCTCGGATTCACTCGCTCCCTCGCCGACGCCGAAGTTCCTCTTGGGCGTCGCGTACTTCACCGTCGGCCAGCTTGCTGCTACCGACGCGCCGAAGTCGAAGAGCTGCGACCTCGCGACGCTGGCCGACCAGTCGTTCAGCAAGGCGCAGATCGGCCTGACGCAGGGTGGCAGCACGGCGCCCGACGCCGCGAAGCAGTATCTCGGCTACCTCGGGCAGTTCACCCCGGTGGTCGATGCCCAGGTCAAGAAGTTCTGCAAGGGCAGCGGTTCGCGTTCGGGCGGCAACAAGGGCGGCGCCTCGCGCGGCGGGTCGGCGCGCGGGCTGGCCAGCGCGGCCAGGACGGGCCGCTGATCGCAGCGCAGCGTTAGGCAGCAGGGCGAAAGCGCGCCGGACTCCTCATCGGGTCCGGCGCGCTTCGACTTTTTCGGCGCATCGCGCGCACGGATCTGCGGCGAGGCGTGAATCGCGAACGGCAGGTGCTTAGCTTGCGGGATGTTCACCGGCGCAGGACACACGCGATGACGCGACGCGCATGACGGGAGTCGAAGTGGCTGCGGGTCGCTGGGATAGCGAGTATCATGCGCCGGTTCTGGCAGCGGAAACGCTCGCCCTCGTCGCCGGTGCGCGATGCGTCCTCGATGGCACCCTCGGCGGCGGCGGTCATTCGCTCGCGCTGCTCGAGGCGGGAGTCGAGCGTGTCATCGGCGTCGATCGCGATCCGGCAGCGCTGGCGGTCGCGTCGGCGCGGCTGCAGCACTTCGGCGACCGCTTTGTCGCCGTTGAGGGGAACTACGCCTATCCCGAACGGATCAGCGCGATCGAGGGGATTGTCTTCGACGCAATCGTGCTCGATCTCGGCGTCTCGTCGCGCCAGCTCGACGACGAGGCGCGCGGGTTTTCCTTCCGCGCGGGCGCCCGGCTCGACATGCGAATGGGGAACGACGCCGAGTGGGACGCGGCGACGCTGCTCACCGACGAGCGCGAGGACGAACTGGCGCGAATCTTCCGCGAGTACGGCGACGAGCCGAAGGCGGGCCGCCTCGCGCGCGAAGTGGCCCGCCGCCGGGAGACTCGGGCCTTCGCGACGAGCGACGATCTCGTAAACGCGATCCGCGGTGCGCTCGGCGCCCGCAGCGACGCCGGCGACTTCGCGCGCATCTTTCAGGCGGTGCGCATCGCGGTGAACAACGAGCTGCGCGACCTCGCGCGGGCATTGCCCGCGCTCCGCGACCGGCTCGCGCCCGGCGGTTCCTTCGCCGTGATTGCCTACCACTCGGGGGAGGATCGGATCGTCAAGAACGCGTTTCGCGACTGGAGCACCGACTGCATCTGCCCGCCGAAGCATCCGATCTGCACCTGCCGCGGGCGCGCGCTCGGCGCGCTGCTGACGCGGAAGGCGATCGTGGCCGGCAGCGACGAGACCCGGCGCAACGGTCGCGCGCGGAGCGCGCGGCTTCGGGGGTTCCGCCATGCCGGCTAAGGGCACGAGGCCCGCGGCGCGGCCGGCCAGCCGGCCCGCAGCGAAGCGACCGGCGGGCAAGCGCGGCCGCGGTCGGCTGCTCGCGCTGGTGCTATTCGGTTTCCTCCTCGTGACGACAGGCGTCATCTGGCGGAGGAGCTACGGCATCGCGCGTTCGCACGAATTGACCGAGCTCGAAAAGCGGCGCGGCCAGCTCGCGGCGCGCCGCGCCCAGCTCGAGAGCGAGATCCGTGACCTGTCGAGTCGCGCCAAGCTCGCACCGATCGTCGAACAGAGGTTGCAGATGCACGTTCCCGCCGACAGCCAGGTCGTCATCCTCCCGCGCCCCGCGCGGGCTCGGCAGCGTTAGGCAGCGTGCGGCGCATCAGTCGTCTCGGAGCGGTGAACATCTCGCTCCTCGCCTTCGCCGTCGCCCTGATCGGGCGCGCCGCATGGGTGCAGCTCTGGCAGGGCAACGCCTGGGCGGCACGCGCCGAGCGCCAGCACTTCACCGATGCACCCGTCCCCGCGCCGCGCGGCGACGTGATCGACGCGACGGGCGAGCCGCTCGCCGAGAGTCGCGAGATGCTGCGGCTGGCGGTCGCGCCGCGCGAACTCCGCGAGCCGGTCGTGCTGCGGCGCGCGCTGGCGACCGCTGGCGTCGCACCGGAATGGATCGCACGGGTGACCGATACGCGCCGTGCGTGGGTCGTGGTTCCGGGACGCTTCCTGCCGTCTGAGGTCGCGCGCGCGGCGCCGCTCCGTGGCGTCTACAGCGAGCCGGTATCGGAGCGGGTATATGCACTCTCTCCCGGGTTGCGCGCACTGATCGGCCAGGTGAACGCCGCCGGCGATCCGGTCGATGGTATCGAACTGTCGCTCGACACGCTGCTGCATGGGACGGCGGGTTCGTCAACGCTGCTGCGCGACGCGAGCGGCCGCCGCTTCGAGGCGCCTAACGATCATGGTGTGGCGCCGACCAAGGGTCGTTCGATCACGCTGACGGTCAACCACGAGCTGCAGCAAATCTGCGAACGCGCGCTCGCCGATGCGGTCACGCAACTGGGCGCCAGCGGCGGTGACATCGTCGTCCTCGACCCGCACGACGGTGCAGTGCTGGCGATGGCCAGCCGGCGCAGTGAACGGTCCGGGGTTACCGGCATCACCGAACCGTTCGAGCCGGGGTCGACGATCAAGCCGCTCGTCGCCGCCGCGTTGCTGCAAGGCGGCTACGCACGACCGGATGACCGTGTCGAGACCTTCGACGGGTCGTGGACGGTGTTCGGGCGGACGATCAATGACGTGCACAAGTCGGAGAGGATGCTGACGCTGCGCGACGTGATCCGCCTCTCGAGCAATATCGGGATCGCGCATTTCGCGCAGCGCTTCGCGCCGCGCGCACAGTACGAGGCGCTGCGCGATTTCGGCTTCGGGACGGCGACCGGGTTGCCATTTCCAACGGAAGCATCGGGCACGCTGCGGCCGCCGAAGGAATGGTCAAAGATGTCACCCGCCTCACTGGCGATGGGCTACGAAATCGCGGTGACGCCACTGCAGCTCGCGGTCGCCTACGCGGCGATCGCGAATGGTGGCGACCTCCTCGAGCCAGCGCTGGTGCGCGAGATTCGCAGCGCCGACGGCGCAGTGCTCTACCGCCACGAACGTCGCGTCGTCAGGCAGGTGGTGTCGCCCGCCGTTGCGGCCACCGTCCGCGGCATGCTCGGCGACGCAGTGGAGAAGGGGACGGGCCTGCAGGCCGACCTGACCAACTTCGCGGTCGCCGGGAAGACGGGTACGGCGCGATTGAATGCCGGCGGCGGCTACGCGTTAGGCAAGTACTATGCATCGTTCGTCGGGCTCTTTCCCGCTGATGCGCCGCAGTACGTCATTGTCGTCAAGCTCGACGATCCGGCAAAGGGGTATGGCGCGGTGACCGCGGCGCCGGTGACGCGGGCGGTGCTGCAGGCCGCGCTGGCCGCGCGCGACGCCGCGCTCGACCGCGGCGCGCTGGCCGGCCGCTCGCTGCGCCATCCGCCGCTGGTCGCGGCAGCGGTCGATACGACGCCGATCGATTCCGGGGAATCGTCGGTGCCGGTGACCGTCGCGCTCGATGCGCCGATGGCCGGTGTACCGCGCGACGGAAGCAGCGTCGCGGTGCCTGACGTGCACGGCCTCGCGCTCCGCGAAGCCGTCGCTCGGCTGCATGGTGCCGGGCTCCGCGTGCAGCTCGGCCGCGGCGGGTCGGGAACCACGGTGCCGGTGGCCGGCGTCCGCCTGCCGCGCGGCGCGGTCGTCCGGCTCCTCTACGACGAGTGACCGACGCTTGATGAGCACCGAACTGACGGCGATCACCGAACGGCTTCGCGAGCTGGGACTGCTCGTGCACGTTCGCGGTCCGCTTCCCGAGCGTATCGTCGAGGTCACTGATGACAGTCGCGCCGCCGCGGCGGGGGTGCTCTTCGTTGCCGTCCGCGGCTCGGTGCGCGACGGACACGACTATCTCTCGCTGGTCGAATCACAGGGCGCGGCCGCCGCGATCGTCGAGGACGAGACGCGAACGCGGCTGCCGGTCATTGTGGTCAGCGATGCTCGCCGTGCCGCGGCCGCCGCCGCCGCTGTCAGGCACGGTGACCCGGCGCGAGGGCTCAAGGTCGTCGGCGTCACCGGCACCAACGGCAAAAGGACGACCGTGGGGCTGCTCCGGCACCTGCTCGACTCACCCGACCGGCGCGCCGCGTCGATCGGAACGTTAGGCGTGCTGGTCGGCAGTGAGGGCGAGCCGCTCGACGGCGGCAGCGGGCTGACGACGCCGGGCCCGATCGAGCTGCAGCGCATCCTCGCCGCGCTCGCGAAGCGCGGAGTGAGAACGGTCGCGATGGAAGTGTCGTCGCACTCGCTGCACCAGAAACGTGTCGAGGGCGTCGTCCTCGCGGCGGGGGTGTTCACCAACCTCACCCGCGATCACCTCGATTATCACGGCACGATGGACGACTACCTCGCGGCCAAGGCCCTGATGATCGGCCTGCTCGCCGCCGACGGCGTCGCGGTGATCAACGCTGATGACATTGCGTGGGCCGCGCTCCCGCCCGCGCCGCACACGCTGCGCTTCTCAGCCGAAGAACGGGCGGCCGATGTCCGCGCGCGCGACGTGCGCTACCGGCCGCGCGGCAGCGAGTGGACGCTGGCGATCGGCACCGACAGTGCGCCGGTGACGCTGCCGTTGATCGGCGCGTTCAACGTCGCGAATGCGCTGGCCGCGGCCGGCGCAGCGCATGCCATCGGGGTGACGACGGCGCGCATCGCCGAACTATTGAGCCGCGCCCCACAGGTGCCGGGCCGGCTCGAGCTGTTGCACGACGCGCCGGCAGTGCTGCGCGACTACGCGCATACCCCGGATGCGCTCGAGCGCGCGCTCGACGCGGTGCGGCCGTTCGCGACGGGTAAGCTGATCGTCGTCTTCGGGTGTGGCGGCGATCGCGACAAGGGGAAGCGACCGGTGATGGGCGACATCGCGACGCGGAAGGCGGACATCACGATCGTCACCAGCGATAATCCGCGCACCGAAGATCCCGAGCGCATCCTCGACGACATCGAGGCGGGGATGCGCGGCCGCCCCCACGAGCGCGTCGAGGACCGCCGCGCAGCCATCGCGCGCGCGCTGTCCGTCGCCGGGCCCGACGACGTCGTAGTTCTCGCCGGCAAGGGCCATGAGACCTACCAGATCCGCGGATCGACAAAGCACCACTTTGACGAAAAAGAGATCGTGCACGAGCTCACTGCCGGATCGCGATGACGGACTTTGCCTGGACGATGGACAACGTCGCCGACGCGCTGGCGCCACACACGCGCGGCCAGCTTCCCCGCGGAGATCGCGCGTTCAGCAGCGTGAGTACGGACACGCGGACGATCGGCCCCGGTGCGCTCTTCGTCGCGCTGCGCGGCGACAATCACGACGCGCACGATCATCTCGCTGACGCCGTCGAGCGCGGCGCGAGCGGACTGGTCGTCTCCGATCCGGCTCGCGCGTCAGGCCTCACGGCGGTCCTCTACCCGGTTGGCGACACGCTTCACGCGTTAGGCGCGCTCGGCAACTTTCGCCGTCATGTCTGGGGGCGCCCGGTGGTCGGCGTCACCGGCAGCAACGGAAAGACGAGCACGAAGGAGCTGCTTCGCGCCGCGCTCGGTGGCGGATTCGTCGTCCACGCGACGCAGGGGAACCTGAACAACCAGGTCGGCGTGCCGCTCACCCTGCTCGCCATCCCGGCCGATGCGGCGATTGCCGTGATCGAAATGGGCACCAGCTGGCCCGGCGAGATCGCGCTGCTGCGCGCGATCGCCGAGCCGGACATCGCCGTCGTCACGTCCGTCGCCGAGGCGCATCTCGAGCTGCTCGGCTCGATCGACGGTGTGCGCAAGGAGAAGTCGGCAATCTTCGACAACGTCGCGGTGGCAGTCGTTGCGGCGACCGAGCCCGAGGTCATCGTGCTCGCTCGCGCCCGCGCGGCGCGCGTCATTGTTGCCGGCTTGGGCGCGGGCGACGTGAAGGCCGAGCGCTGGGGACGCAGCGAGGACGCGGCGTCGGGCGGCGGGTGGCTCGAGGTGGAGGGGACGCGGATCGAGGTCCCGCTCCGCGGCGAGCACAACCTCCGCAACGCGATGCTCGCCGTCGCCGTGGCGCGCGAATGCGGCGTGCCGCTCGCCGACATCGCACGGGGAATCGCTGCGATGCCGCAGCCGAAGATGCGCCTCGCGACCGAGCCGCTCGGGCGCGCGCTGCTGATCAATGATGCCTACAACGCCAATCCGGGATCGACCCGCGCCGCGGTGGACCTGCTCGACGGCACCGCTCGCGGACGGCAGCGAGTGCTCGTGCTCGGCACGATGCGCGAGCTGGGAGCGGGCGCAGCTGCACTGCACGCCGAAATTGCGAAGCGCGCGGTGGAATCGTCCATCGAAGTAATCGCTGGAATCGGCGACTTTGCACCAGCGCTCCGCGCACTCGGCGACGAGCGCGTGGTGACCGGTGCCGACGTCGACGATCTCTGGCCATTGCTCCGTGCGCGGCTCGCGGCCGATGCGGTGATCCTGCTCAAGGCGTCGCGCGGGATGCGGCTCGAGCGCATCGTGCCACACCTCACCGCATGGGCGGCGACGGCACGTTAGCATGACCAGTGCGCGCGCGACGAAGGCGCGACGCAGAACGAAGTGAAGGGTTGGCAGCAACGGCCGGCGCGTCGCGCCTGGCTCGCACTCATCTACATCCGAAAGACCGCGTCGTGCTCTATCACTTTCTCGTCCCGCTGACGCATTACGTCAAGCTCTTCAATCTTTTCAACTACATCTCGTTCCGCGCAGCGGGTGCGGCGGTGACGGCGCTGCTGATGTCGTTCCTCGTCGGACCAGCAATCCTCGCCCGGTTGAAGGCCGGTGCGGTGAACCAGGTAGTGCGCGAAGGAACGCCGGACAGCCACGCGGGGAAGGGCACCACGCCGACGATGGGTGGGCTGATCATCCTCGCCTCGTCGCTGATCCCGACGCTGCTCTGGGCGAAGCTGAACAACCGCTACATCGTGCTTGCGCTGCTCGTCACCGCGTGGATGGGGGTGATCGGCTTCCTCGACGATTACCTCAAGCTGAAGCAGAAGCGCGAGGGCCGAAAGAACGAAGGACTGGTCGAGCGCTACAAGTTGATTGGACAAGTTGCGATCGGCGTCTTCCTCGGCTGGTATCTCTGGCAGCATCCGCTTTCGACGCTGCCCGGCGCGTCGACGACGCTGCCGTTCTACAAGTACGTGCTGATCATCCCGGCGACCGCGTCGCTGGCGTTCTTCTATGTGGTGTTCACGACGTTTGTCCTCACCGGGACGAGCAATGCGGTGAACCTGACCGATGGACTCGATGGACTGGCCGCCGGACTGACCGCGATCGCGTCGTTCACCTTCGCGATCTTCGCGTACGTCATCGGCAACTTCAAGGCGGCCGAGTACCTGCAGCTGTTCTACATGCGAGGCGCCGGGGAGCTGACGGTGTTCTGCGTCGCGCTGGCCGGCGCCTGCATCGGCTTCCTCTGGTACAACGCACATCCGGCCGAGGTGTTCATGGGCGACACCGGCTCGCTCGCGCTTGGCGGAGCGTTAGGCGCGATCGCCATCCTGCTGAAGAGCGAGTTCCTGCTCCTCTTCATCGGCGCCGTCTTCATGACCGAGACGCTCTCGGTCATCGTCCAGCGCTCGGTGTTCCGCTACCGCCGGAAGAAGTTCGGCGTCGATTACGCCAAGGCGCACCGAATATTTCTCCGCGCCCCGCTGCACCATCACTTCGAGCTGAAGGGGTGGCGCGAGACGCAGGTCGTCGTGCGCTTCTGGATCCTCGGCATTCTCTCGGCGTTCGTCGCCCTCAGCACGCTGAAGATTCGATGAGCGTGAGCGGTGCCGCGATCGCGCGCGGTGCGGGTGGCGAGTACGCCGTCATCGGGCTCGGCAAGAGCGGTCGCGCCGCGGCCGAGCTGCTGGCGCGCGAGGGGGTGCCGGTCTACGCGTCGGATGCAGGGAGCAGTCCCGCGGCGGTGCAGGCAGCGCTCGAGTTGCGGGCGATGGGTGTGTCGGCTGACGTCGGCGTGCACGACCTCGACCGAATCGCTCGCGCGGCGCGCGTCGTGGTCAGCCCCGGCGTGCCACCCGGCGCGCCACCGCTCGCCCGGGCGCGCAGCGCCGGGGTGCCGATCGTCGGCGAGATCGAGATCGCGCTGCAGTTCCTGCCGCGGACCCGCGTCATCGCGATCACCGGCACGAATGGCAAGACGACGACGACCGCGCTCGTCGGAGCGCTCCTTCGCGCGTTAGGGAAGCAGGCAATCGACGCCGGCAACATCGGAACCCCACTGGCCGCGGTCGCCCTCGGCGCGACGCACCCCGAGTGGATCGCGCTCGAGCTGTCGTCGTTCCAGCTGCACGACACGCCGTCGATCGAGCCCGAGGTCGGTGTCGTCACCAACCTCAGCCCGGACCATCTCGATCGGTATGCGACGGTGGACGAGTACTATGAGGACAAGGCGCTGATCTTCCGCAACATGAGTGCGCGCTCGAAGTGGGTGCTCAACGCCGACGATCCGGCGACGCTGACGCTGGCTCTCCGGCTCCCGGCCGCGAGCGCGGGCGCGCTGGACGATCATGCCAACTCACCGTTAGGCACGACCTCGCGCTTCTCGCTTTCGGCGCCGGCCGATGCCTGGTTCGACCGGGCGGCGAAGCAGCTGATGGTACTCGGGGCACCGCTGCTCGATCGCGACGCGCTGACGCTGTTCGGCGACCACAACGTTGCCAACGCGCTGGCTGCGTCGCTGGCGGTGATGGTCGCCGACGAGTCGCATCGCACGGCCGACGCGCGGACGAAGATTGCCGGAGCGTTGCGCACCTTCACCGCCCTCAAGCACCGGCTGGAAGTTGCCGGCGAGTTTGGCGGCGTGCTCTGGATCAACGACTCGAAGGCAACGAACGTCAGCAGTACGCTGGTCGCCGTCGAAGGAATGACCCGGCCGGCCGTGCTGCTGCTCGGCGGCCGTCACAAGGGTGAGCCGTACACGTCGCTTACGCCAGCGATCCGGAAGAACTGCCGTGCGGTGCTCGCCTATGGCGAATCCGCCGCGGTGATCGAGGGTGACCTCGGGAAGCTCGTCCCGGTCGAACGGTTAGGCAGCGACTTCGCGGCGGTGATCGCGCGGGCGCGTGCCATCGCGCAACCGGGTGACGCGGTGCTCCTTTCCCCAGCCTGTTCGAGCTTCGACATGTTCCGGAACTACGAAGAGCGTGGGGCCGAGTTCAAGCGACTGGCGCCGCCGGGTGCGAAGTGACGGTGGCGACGCGCGTCACGTCGCCGCCGGCGGCCGCCGTTCGGCAGACGCCGACTCGCGGCAACGCCGCGGGGCCACGGATTCGCTGGCGCATGACGCCCGAGGCGCAGATGCTGACCGCGGTGACGTCGATCCTGCTCGTCTTCGGGCTCGCTGCCCTCTACAGCGCCAGTGCGATCGTCGCCGTGCAGGAAGGACGCGATGGGTCGTACTACCTGGTGCGCCAGGCGTTAGGCGCGTTCGTCGGAATGATCGTGTTCGCCGTCGCGGCGAAGACTGACGCCGAGCGCTGGCGCGGGTGGGCATGGCCGCTGATGGGGTTCGCACTGTTGCTGATGTTGCTGACGGTGCTCCCGTTCACGGAGAGCCTGGCGCCCCGCATCCACGGGTCGAGACGATTCCTCCGCGGTAGTTCGCTGCAGCCGTCGGAACTGGCGAAGCTTGCCGTGGTGGTCTGGACGGCGATGCTCGTCGTGAAGAAGGGTGAGGCGATGCGGCGCCTGACCAAGGGCGTGCTCCCGGCGGTCGTCGTCGTCGGCGTGATGGCGATCTTTGCGGCGCTCGAGCCGGACCTGTCGGCGGCCGTCTACTTCCTGCTGCTGATGGGCATCGTGATGTTCGCCGGCGGCGCCCGGATCGGGCATTTCGTGGCGCTGGGGATCATCGGGACGCCGCTCCTCTGGCGCGAGATGGTGAAGCTGCAATATGTCCTCCTCCGCATGACGTCGTTCTTCGATCCCGGGGCCGGCACGCGCGAGGTGAGCTACCAGCTGCAGCAGTCGCTGATCGCGGTCGGCTCCGGTCGCCTGTTCGGCCGCGGCTTCGGCCAGGGTCACCAGCAGTATGGATTCCTCCCCTTTCCGTTCAGCGACTTCATCGGGAGCAACGTTGGCGAGGAGTGGGGATTCGTCGGGATCGCGGCGCTGGTCGTCGCGTTCGGCGCCTACGGAGCGTTAGGCATGCGGATCGCCCGCCGCGCCCGGTCGCCCTTCCTCAAGCTCGTCGCCGTCGGCCTGACGTTCACCGTCGTCTCGACCGCCTTCATCCACCTCGGCGTCGTGGTTGGATTGCTGCCGACCACCGGGCTCACGCTCCCCTTCGTATCGTACGGCCGGTCGAACCTGCTGCTCTCGCTGCTCAGCACGGGGATCCTCGTGAACATTGGCAGCGATCGTGAGCGCGTCGGCCCCCCGCCGGGCGCCGATCCACTCGGTGCGATCGGATGATGAGCGCGTGAGGGTCTGGTTCGCCGGCGGCGGAACGGGGGGCCATCTCTATCCAGGGCTGGCGATCGCCCGCGCGATGATCGCCGAGGATCCGTCGGTGCGCCCCTTCTTCATCGGGGCGCGGCGCGGGATCGAACGCGAGCTGCTCCCCAAGGAAGGCTTCCCGCACGAGCTGCTCGACCTGCATCCACTCTATCGCACGCGGCCCTGGCAGAACTGGCGCACGATGCGCGGCATGGCGAGCGCCTGGCGCCGGCTCGCTGCGCTTGCCGCCGAGGAGCGACCAGCGCTGATCATCGGCACCGGGGGCTACGGGGCGGGCGTCGCGCTGGCGTACGGAGTGGTGCACCGGATCCCGATCGCGCTGCAGGAAGCGAATAGCCATCCCGGCCTGACGGTCCGCCTGTTCGCGCGGTTTGCCCGCTCCATCTATCTCGGCTTTCCCGAGGCCGCGGCGTTGCTCAACGCCGCGCCGGGTGCGGTACTCGACACCGGCTGCCCGATCGCGCCACCGCCCGCGGTGCTCCCCGATCGCGCCGCAGCGCGCGCTGCGTGGGGATTTCCGCGCGAGGGAGGCCGCGTCATCCTCGTCTTCGGCGGCAGCCAGGGCGCGCGCGGGCTGAACGCAGTGATCGCCGACTGGGTGCGCGCGGGTATTCCTGCCGACACGCACGTCATCTGGGGCACGGGTCGCGGGCAGTTCGACGAACTGGCCGCGCTCGAGAGTGACCGCGTGCGCGTGCGCGCCTATCTCGCGCCGATCACCGACGCGTACGCCGCCTGCGATCTGGCGATCACGCGAGCCGGGGCGATGACGACGGCCGAGCTGTGCGCGTGGGGGATCCCGATGATTCTGGTCCCGCTGCCGACGGCGGCCGCCGATCACCAGACGGAGAACGCGCGCAGTCTGCACGCTGCGGGGGCGGCGATCCACGTCCCGCAGTCAGGCCTAACGGCGCTGATGCTCGACGCGATCGTCCGTAACGTGCTGGACGACCCGGCGAGGCTGGCGGGGCTGGCGGCGGGGGCGAGGCGACGAGGGAGGCCGGAGGCGGCGAGGGTGATTGGGGGGGACGCACTGCATGTGGCGCGGCGATGAACGAGGGGGCGTGATGCATGACGCACGCGAAACAGCGATGAACGGAAGGCGAGGACGCGATGCGTGATGCGTGATGAACGAGACTCACGCGCGATGCATGGGGGACGAGGGACGAGGGACGAGGGACGAGGGACGAG